>JBBCHM010000001.1:619706-929559 GCA_037200045.1 Rhizomicrobium sp. | reverse complement strand
CGCCGGATCTCGATCCACGAGACCGCCAGCGAGCCGGCGCGGGCCAGGCCGAGATTGGCGCCAAGCTGAAGCTGCAGCCTGGGCGGCGCGGCGCCGCCGATGGTCGCCATGTCCTCGTAATGGCCCGATGTCGCGCTGACCGAGCCGAAGAACCCGACGGGATAGGATTGCGTGTCGAGCGAGGCCGAATAGAGCATCCCAGTGCGGCGGCCGCCGGCGCTACTGCTCGCCGCCGCGGCGATCCGCATCGCGCCGTAATGTCCGAGCGAGAACGCCGCGCCGCCGCCGGCGAGCTGCACGTCCATCGTGGCCTCGCCATGCGCTTCGAGCGTGAGCCCGCTGGTGACGCCGACGCGGTAGGTTCCGGCCAGCGCCGCGTCGCTGTAGCCGAAGCTTCGTATCCCGTAATCGCGGCGGAGGAATCCGATGTCGAGATCGTAGGACGACAGCCCCGGGCGGAGCAACGCGGCGGTTGCGAAGAACGGCAGCACCGCCGTCGTCTCGCGTCCCAGCACGTCGTGGACCGTGATGCTCGCCTCGCCGCTGCCGGTGACGATGGGAAGATTGTCGATTTCGAAGGGGCCCGGCGCGATTCCGGTCTCGAACACCCGCGCCGCGTTGACGAAGACGTCCACGGTCGCGGGAACCGCCGTCTGACCGAAGAAACTGGGCAACGGAAAGGTGGCGAGATCGGGCCGCAGATCGAAATCGATCGCGACCTGAAGGCCGGCGAAGCGCACCGGGCGCGACCAGTCGAGGCCGCCGGAAATCGCGTCGCCGAACGACCAGCGCCGCATCGAATCCGGCTCGTCGAATTCGGCGGTCGTGTCCAGCCGCGTGACCTGCGTGCCGCCCGGCTGGCTTTGCGTGAAACCGCTCGACGTCAGCGTTCCCAGCGGCGTGAAGAGCGTGCCGCCCAGCGCCGCGCCGAAGCTCGCCGTGTTCCCGACATGGCCGAAATCGTCGACCGTGGCGGCCAGGTCGTAGGTGCCGATGAATCCCGTGCCGGCGGTCGCCGCCTTGGGCGTCGCCGGCGGCGACAGATCGAAGGTCTGCGGCACGAGACGGTCCTTGTCCGCGGTGAGCTGGAGTTTCTGTTCCTGGCCGACGAGTTCGGCGCGCAGGCCGCCGAGCGGCGCCAGGGCGACGAGGCCGTCCGCGTCCACCTCGGCCGGCGCGATCTTGATGCCGGACGCGGCGAGATCGGCGGCATCGACGAAAATCGCGCCGTCCCTGTCGATCACCTTGGCGAGCACGGGACTGGCATGGCCGTTGACCCATATCTCCAGAAGCAAGCGCTCCGCGTCCTTCTTCGCCGCCGCCGCGCCGCACGACAAACCGAACGCCGTCGCCAGGACCGCAAGGCCGGCAAGCGCGAGGTTCACGGAGCGATGGCGACCGGCGCGCGGACCGCCGCATTGTCGCTGTCGTCGCGGCCTTCGATGCGCAAGGTTTCGCCGGGCCTGGGGACCGGCAACGCCACCACCCAGCGCCGCGAGGCGCCGGCGAGGACGTAGGAAATCACGTTCGGCGCGACCGCGACTTTCGCGCCGGCGGAGGTGACGAGGAACATGTCCACGAGCTTTGCGTGGCGCGCGCCGCCATTGCGCGCCGTGAGCGCGACGCCGCCCGGACGGCGTGTCGCGCTCCAGGCCAGATGGGGCGGGGCCGGCGCGGCGGCCGCCACGAACACCGGAACGCTCAATTGCAGCAGCACCCGGACGCGCTGCGACGCCTGCGATTGCGGATCGGGAAGCTCGCTGACGAGGAGACGGTAGTTCTGTTCCCCGGCCGTGGCGCCCCGCCGGATCAGGAGGCGCACGGTCTGGCGCCGCTCGGGAAGAAGGCGCATCACCGGCGGGCTTACGGTCAGCATGTCGCTCGCGCCGAGCTGTTCGCCCCCACCCGTCTGGCGCCAGTCCAGTCCCTGAATCTGGACGGCGACCGGCTCGGTGCCGCGGTTGGTGATGTAGAAGACCGCCCTGTCGCCCCCGGACGGAAGATCGATCGTGGTCGGCGCGATTTCGAACGAGCCGGCCGCCGCCGGCGCGGCCGCCAGCGCCCCCGCCGCCAGCGCCGCCCCGACCCAAACCAGTTTCGGAGCGCGCATGGCCGGCAGACTCAATAGCTCAACGTGACGGTGATGAGATCGGCATAGAGGCCGGCCCCGGGATGCTGGAGCGCCGGAATTCGTCCGTAGACGGTGTAGCTCTGCGGCACGAGCAGCGTGGTGCCGCCGACCGTGGCCGTCGCCAGCGTGCCGTCGCCCCACAGCGTCGTGTGGCCGGGATTGGTGTACATCAGATAGTTGAGCGCGCCGCCGGTGACGATGCCGGTCATCGAACGCGCGGCTTCGGTCGCGCCCGTCCCGGTGCCGACGTCCGGCGAGATCGTGTAGGTGACGCCCGCCGTGCAGGTCGCCGTCACGGTGCTGGTGGTGTCGGTTGGCGTCGCGCTGACGCTCGAATAATTGCCGAAAATCAGATCGGTCGCCGTGACGAGGCAGCCCGATAGGACCGTCGCCGTCACGTTGAAGGTCGTCGTCGACGTCGCCGCCTGGCTTTGCGCGGTGCCGCCGGCCAGAAGCGCGGCCGCGGCCGCCATACGAAGTCCGCAGAGCAGAACCTTGCGGCCGGAGAACCAAAATTCCTTCACATGCATCGGCTGGGCGTCCTTTTCGGTGGCGGCAGGTCGTCCGGCAATTCCATTCGCGGAAAAACAAACTCCCGCATCGGCAACCTGCGCGAGAGTTGTATTATCGTTACAACTACTAACAAGACATTGAAAAGGGAGGGTCGACGTTCATGGATGCAAGGATAGGTGCATGTAGATTGAAAAAATCAGCGGCTTGCATGCCTTTTCTCACGGAAAGTTCCGTATTCAAAATAATTATCAAATATTCGAGTTCCACTATTCTTGCAGAGTTCCATGCGGAACGGCGGATAGCCAGCCGTCACGCGCGCCTGCAATAAATCCGTGTACGGATCGCGTTGGGTTTGTGGCTGGGTGGCGAACCCGATCAGGACGCGCAACAGGGCGCGACCTGACGAAGCGGCGGCTATCCGGCGTTGCGGCGGGGCCTGGCCAGCGTCGCGCCGCGAAAGCCAAAGCGCGTGCCGAATTCCTTCGCCGTCATCGGGCGGCCGAACAAATAGCCCTGCCCTTCCTCGCAACCTTTCTTGCGCAGCCGCGCGAGCTGTTCCTCGGTCTCGACGCCTTCGGCGATCACCTCGCATCCGAAACTGCGCCCGAGATAGAGAATGGCGCGCACGATGGCGGCATCGGTCGGCGATTCGCACATTCCCCGCACGAAACTCTGATCGACCTTGAGCCGGTTCAGAGGATAGCGCTTGAGCATGCTGAGCGAGGCGTATCCGGTGCCGTAGTCGTCGAAGGCGATGCCAACGCCGTCGGCGCGGAGTTCGCGCAAGGGCCCGATCATCTCGTCGTCATGGCGCAGGATGATGTTCTCGGTGATCTCCAGTTCCAGCGCGGACGGCGGCAGCTCGGCATCGGCCAGGGCGGCGCGCACCTTGCGGGCCAGGTCGTTGGCGCGGAACTGCCCCCCGAAAAGGTTGACGCCGACGCGGAACGACGCGGCGCCGTTGGCGCGCCACTCGGCGGCCTGCTTGCACGCCGTGCGGATGGCCCAATCGCCGATCTGCGCGGCCAGCGGGCTCGTTTCCAGCGCCGGAAGAAAGGCGCCCGGCGCGATGATCCCCTTCACCGGATGGCGCCAGCGCAGCAGCGACTCGGCGCCGACCAGCGTCCGGTCGGAAAGGCGGACCTGCGGCTGGTAGAACAGCTCGAACTCGCCCTCCTGATAGGCGCGGCGGAGCTCACCCTGATAGGCGTGGCGCAGGGACGCCGCGCGGCGCAGCGCCGGCGTGAAGAAGCGCCGGCAATGGCGGCCCTCGGCCTTGGCCTGGTAGAGCGCCAGATCGGCGTTGGACAGAAGTTCGTCGCCGCGCGAGCCGTGCGCGGGGAAGATCGCGATGCCGACGCTCGCGCCGATATGGATCGGCTGGCCCTCGATCGTCACGAGCTGCGAAACGCTTTCGATCGCCGCGTCGGCGATCTCGGAGGCGCGGAAGGGATCGCCCATGCCGGGAATGAGGATGGCGAATTCGTCGCCGCCCATGCGGGCGACGGTGTCGTTGGGACGCACGCTCGACAACAGCCGCTGGGCGACGTCGATCAGCACCGCGTCGCCGGCCGAATGGCCCAGGCTGTCATTGACGTCCTTGAAGCCGTCGAGATCGACGAGCATGACGCAGGCCGATTCCTCGGTCTGCAGCACCTGCTCGATGCGGCTCTGGAACAGCATGCGGTTCGGCAATTGCGTCAGCGTATCCAGATGCGCCAGGCGGAACAGCCGCATCTCGTTCTCGTGGCGCTCGGTGACGTCGCGCAGGATCGCTGCGAAGCTCGCGCGCCCCGCCTCGCGCCAGGTCGACACGGAGAGCTCGACGGGGACCGTCGTGCCGTCCTTGCGATGCATCTCGAGCTCGGCGGTGCGCCCTTCCATGAGCGACTCGCCGCTCGCCGCCAGATAGCGCAGCCGTTCCAGGATCCGCTCCGGCGCGATCCGATCGATCGTCTGTCCGCCGATCTCGGCGGCGGAATAGCCGAGAAGCCGTTCCGCCGCCGCGTTCCAGAAGGTCACGCGGCCCTCGTAATCGGCGCAGATGATGGCGTCGGGCGAGGTGGCGGCGATGTTCTCGAAGCGGTTCTGGCTCTCGCGCCGCGCCAGCTCCAGCCGGCGCATTTCGAGCTTGTCCAGCACGAGCGCCGCGAGGTCGCCCAGATTGCGGTGCTCCGCGTCGCTGAAGGCCGCGTGCGGCTTGGTGTCGATGATGCAGAGCGTGCCGATCTTTTCGCCCGAGGGCGTCCGCAACGGCGCGCCGGCGTAGAAACGGATATGCGGCGCGCCGGTGACCAGCGGGTTCTCGCGGAAGCGGTCGTCCTGGGTCGCGTCCGGCACGACCATGATGTCGTCGCCGCGAATGGCGTGGGCGCAAAACGAGACGTCGCGCGAGGTCTCGCAGACGTCCAGACCGATCCGCGCCGCGAAGAACTGCCGCTCCGCCTCCACGAGGGAGACGAGCGCGATCGGCACTTCGAAGACGTTCGCCGCGAGCTGCACGAGGCGTTCGAACCCCGGCTCGGCCAGCGCTTCGTTGATGCCATATTCGTCGAGCGCCGCAAGACGGCGCTCTTCATCGGGATGTAGGGACATACGGTTGGACCTCGCGTCGAGGTACCACCCTAGGTTCTCGAGGCTAACGTCTCGTTAGCGTTTGCCCGCCCGCGATGACGGAACTTTGTGGAACCTTGGTGCTCACGCGCGAAGTCCGCGGAATGCCCGGCGCGCTGATTCCGCCGGGTTCCGGCATCGAATAATATTCGCCATTGCGAGCGCAAAACGCGACGGCGCGCTCACTCGGCCGCGCTGCTGAGCTTTCCGGCGTTGCGATGCGGCAGGACCCAATCCTTGCGGACGAAGTGGCAGGTGTAGCCACTGGGAAATTTCACGAGATAGTCCTGGTGCTCCGGCTCGGCCTCCCAGAACGCGCCGGCCGGCTTGACCTCCGTCACGACCTTGCCCGGCCACAAGCCGGAGGCTTCGACATCGGCGATGGTGTCCAGCGCGACGCGCTTCTGCTCGTCGTTCGTATAGAAGATCGCGGAGCGATAGCTGCGGCCCCGATCATTGCCCTGGCGATCCACCGTCGTGGGATCGTGAATCTGGAAGAAGAATTCCAGGAGATTGCGATAACCGATCTTCGCCGGATCGAAGACGATCTCGACCGCTTCGGCGTGGTCGCCGTGGTTGCGGTAGGTCGCGTTCGGCGTGTCGCCGCCGCTGTAGCCGACGCGCGTGGAGATCACGCCGGGATATTTGCGCAAGAGATCCTGCACGCCCCAAAAGCATCCGCCCGCCAGAATGGCCCGTTCTTCGCTCATGTCTGCCTCCAGTTTTCGGCCGTGAACAGCTTCAGATAGTCGCCATAGCCTTCCTTCTCAAGGTCGGCGAGGGGCACGAAGCGCAGCGCGGCGGAATTGATGCAATAGCGCAGGCCGCCCGCCTCCTCGGGCCCGTCGTCGAACACATGGCCGAGATGGCTGTCGGCGCCGCCCGAGCGGACTTCGGTGCGGCGCATGCCGAGCGTGGTGTCCGAGCGCTCGACGACCTTGCCGCCGGCGACCGGCTTGGTGAAGCTCGGCCAGCCGCAGCCGCTGTCGAACTTGTCCGCCGACGCGAACAAGGGCTCGCCCGACACGATGTCGACATAGAGACCCGGATCCCTGGCGTCCCAGAACGCGTTCTCGAACGGCCGCTCGGTGCCGTTTTTCTGCGTGACGCGATATTGCTCCGGCGAAAGGCGCGCGATGGCGGCCTCGTCTCGCTTGTAGTCCGGCATGATGCTCTCCTTCCTCAGGCGACCTGGCGCCCGGCCCGGTCGAGCGAGGCGAATTCCTCGTCGCTCAGGTGGATGTCGACGGCCGCCACGTTCTCTTCGAGATGGCTGACTTTCGAGGTGCCGGGAATGGGCAGCATCACCGGGCTGCGCTTCAGTACCCAGGCCAGCGCGACCTGGCTCGGGGCCGCCTTGTGCTTCTTGGCGATCGCATCGAGCACCGATCCGGATTTCGCGAGCGTTCCGGACGCTAGCGGAAACCAGGGAATGAATCCGATGCCGTGCTTCTCGCAATAGTCGAGAACAGCCTCGCTGCCGCGATCCACCAGATTGTAGCGGTTCTGGACCGTGGCGACCTTGAACACTTTCGAGGCGGCCTCGATATCGGCGACCGAGACTTCGCTCAAGCCGGCGTGCTTGATCAGCCCGTCCTTCAGCAGCGATTTGATCGCGCCGAACTGCTCGCCGGCCGGCACCTTGGGATCGATGCGATGCAGCTGCCACAGGCCGATCTGCTCGACGCCGAGCTGCTTGAGGCTCTTATGCGCTTCCTTGACGAGGTAGTCGGGCCGGCCATTCATCGTCCAGACATTCGGACCGGAGCGCTCGAAGCCGCCCTTGGTCGCGACCAATATGCCTTTGTAGGGATGCAGCGCCTCGTGGATGAGCTTCTCGGACACGTCGGGGCCGTAGGAGTCCGCCGTGTCGATGAAGTTCACGCCGAGTTCGGGAAGCCGCTTCAGCGTGCGCAGGCATTCGGCGCGGTCGGCGGGCTCGCCCCAGATGCCGTCGCCGGTGATGCGCATGGCACCGAAGCCCAGACGATGAACCTCGATATCGCCGCCGATTTTGAAACTGCCGGATTGTGCCGCGTTGGCCATGATGGGCTCCTCACTTACGCGTCGGCGGCCCGCCCCTCATAGGCACAACGCTCCCCGCAACTTTCGCGAAGAACGGTCACCCGCACAAGGCCCGGAACGACGTTCACGAGCCGATCCCAGATCCAGCGCGCGATATTTTCCATCGTGGCCGGGCCCATATCCTTGATGTCGTCGAGGAATTGATGATCGAGCTGCGCCCGCACCCCGCCCAATTGCTGTTCGAGCAGGCCGACATCCATCACCATGCCGGCGACACGGTCCGGCGTTCCGGCGACCGTGACCTCGGCTTTATAGGAGTGGCCGTGAATGCGCAGGCTGGCCTCGCGGTCGATGTCGCGGCGCAGCGTGTGCGCCGCCTCGAAGCCGAAGGATTTCGTCAATTCCCACATGATCCGAAAGGCTCCACAGCGCCAAAAGGGCCGCCAGGGGCCTTGGTGCCCAGAAGAGGACTCGAAATTATCACCTAACCTACTAATAACATATCACAATTTCTGGAACAAAATGGCCGGACCAACATTGGACCAACTGCAATTCGTCTAGCATAGGAATCTTGACGGCTGGGTCATCGATCTATGGCGGGTTCAACGCCGGAGATCGAGATCGGTACCTATTTTCAGCCGGTCGAGATAAGCCTGATAGGCAAAGCTCCGATCACGCTTCTTGCCCGTGGTTTCAATGAGAATGCCGAGCTTGGCCATGGCATCGATCGCCCGTGTCGCGGTCGGCTTTGTCGCCCTTAATAGTTGCATCGCCGACGCCACGGTCACGATGGGATGGCGGGGCAATTGGTCGAACAACCGCACGGCGGAGACGGAGACCGTTTCCGCCGCGAGAAGGCGTGCACGATCCGCGTTGACGAGCGCAAACAGTTCCTGTGCAGAGGCAACAGCCTCGTCCGCGACGGTAGCGACTCCGTCCAGGAAGAAATCGATCCAACCTTCCCAGTCGCCCTCGGTGCGAACGGCGTTGAGCCGTCGATAATATTCCTCGCGGTGGCGCTTAAAGAAGAGGCTTATATAGAGCAACGGCGCGCGCAGCAGTCCCCAATGCTCTAAGAGCAATGCGATCAAAAGGCGGCCGATGCGCCCGTTGCCGTCCAGGTAAGGATGGATCGTCTCGAACTGTGCGTGAAGTAGCCCTGTTCGTACCAGCTTGGGCAAATTGTCATCCACGTGAATGTATTTCTCGAAGGCGCCAAGCAGTTCTCCTAGCCTTTCAGGCGGCGGAGGAACATAGATTGCGTTGTCGGGGCGGCTTCCGCCGATCCAATTCTGACTTCTGCGCACTTCGCCCGGTTGCTTGTTGGCGCCGCGAACACCCTGCATCAGCCTACGATGCGCCTCGTTCAGAAGCCGCAGGGAAAGCGGCAGCCCACTCGCCTTTCCGAACTGCCCGCGCGCATAGTCGAGCGCATCAAGATAGTTGCAAACCTCGCGAACCTCCGCGTTGGGTTCGGCTTGGCCGCCGGCCTCGAATGCGAACAGATCGACAAGCGTGGCCTGCGTACCTTCGATCTGCGAAGTGATCACCGCTTCCTTGCGCACGAAGGCGTAGAGGAACCAATCGAGCGACGGCACCATGTCGCCGGCGAGGTCCAGCCGGGCGAGTGCGTGCTCGGCCTTAAGCAATCTGGGCGAGAGGCGAACGAGGTCCAGGGGCGGCTTTGCCGGCGGCAACCTCACTGGAACGAAGGCTTCCACAGCCTCGCCACCGACGACCGACTTCGCATAAGTACCGACGAGACGGTGTGGAGGTGAGTTCCTTATCGGCATGCCACGCTCCGCACTCCGGTAAAGCGGTCGTTCCCAGGCGTGAACAATAGGAACGACAGCGTTATTAACGTCAGACACTAATGACGTATCTATTACTAAGCAAGCGCGGCTGCGATGTTTGAATTTGTTTCGATTGTCGTATCTGAGATACGACAATTGCGATAATTCCAAACATTCCGTGCCTGAAGGCTGAAGTCCAGCCTGCTTCAGCTTTTCGACCTCTTCCGCGCAGGAAGCGCGAGATTGTTCTCATGCGTGAGGCGTCGGCGAAGAGCTGCGGCAAACACCACGAGACCTCTGTCCGGCTCATCCTCGAACTGCCATAGCCCTTCGTCGGCCCATTTGAGCGCTTCGGCGAGGCGGCCGTGCTCCGCACACAATTTCGCGACCTGCAGGTACCGATAGCCCGACGACAGATCGCGGGCGCGCACGGCGATCATCGCATCGACGTCGCCGTCGCGCCTTGCAAAGCTTTCGAGAATGGATTGCAGGCGATACCGCTGCGCGGACTGGTCGTCCTGCACACGTCTTGCGCCGTCATGCAGCGGCTTGATCCCGGCCCAGGCCTTTTCGGCAAGACGCCGGTACTCGGCCAGCCCAGCCTTGCCTAGGACTGCCCGATAGCGCTCGCTCGCGCCGTGAAAGCAGTCGCTCCAGTCCCATTCCGTCTCGCGCCGGAGGAGTTCGCGTGCGAGCTCGATCGGCTCGGGCTTGCCGGCGCGGCAGGCCGCCAGGTGGAGATCCGCCGCGAGCGTCAGCAGGCCGCCACCATGGCCGTCCGAATCGTCGATGCTCTGCAACGCCTTCTCCATGCGGCCGAAGAAATGGTCGAGCAGCCGCAGCGCCACCAGCGGATGGCCGCGTTCGGTCAATGCGCCGAGGCGCTTTAGCACTGCCTCGACATTGGCGGCCCAGTCGCGCATCTCGCCGTATTCGACATAATCGGAAATCCGGGTCGCATCGCCGATCGCCTGCCGGAAGCCCGAAAACAGCGCCTCCTCGTCGCCGCCGTCCATCGTCACGGCAAGCTCCAAATCCTGCAGCAGGCGGGGATCGCGTTCGGACAAGTTCATGATCATCTCGACCAGCGCGGCCGGCGTCTGTGCCATCAGATGATCGCGGATCTTCTCGAACCGGTTGGGAACGGCCTCGCCCGGCTTCATCGCGTTCGCGCAAAGCGCCACCGCGACGAGATGCTTGCAGAATTCCGCGCGATCGGAGGACACCGGGCAGGAACATTTCCCCGTAACGCGCCGGCCCGCGCCCGCGAGCTCCGTCCGGTAGACCTCCGTGCCGACGACCCGCGCGCGAATCCGCCCACTCTCGACCGCAAGAATTTCGACGTGCCCGCCGGAAAAATACGCTTCTCCGCGTGCAAACGCCTTCTCGCCGGCCGCCGCCCGAAGGACCGCCACGTCGAATCCGGGCCGCGCGATTTTCGTCTTCATAGCGGATGCAGGTGGCCGTCATCCACCATAAGGCGCAACGCCTCGTCCAGCGACACGCCGCGATGGAGTGGCCACCACTGTCCGGTATGACGATGCCAGGAGACATCGAAGCGGTTTGGCGCCACATATTCCAGCCGAGCGAATGGCGCGTCGAACTCCCCGCCTTCCGAATGCGCGCCGTTCGCGCGATAGCGCTGGAAGAAGCGAAAATACCGCCCATGCCACTTGCCGCCGATACCGATCGGATAGTTGAAGTCGGTGACGCGGATTTCCGGCAAAAAGCGCGGCTTCAAAACCTCTGAAATGAGACGATTGCATGCAGCCCCGATTGAGGCCTTTTCCGCCTGCGACGGGCTTCTGGCGACTCGAACCCATTGGCGTGTGCTGCGCACGGTTTACCAGCTTGCCGCCGCAATACGGCGTGACCGACTCCTGGCACACGATATTATATTGACCAAGGGTCGCGATAGCTTCCAAGAGGCCGGGAAAAGGCGATTCATCCCAATGACTACAGACGAAACCAAATCGATGAAGCCGTTCTTGCCCTGCTATATCTGACGCTCCACGACGGATGTCGGGCATGGAAATCGTTCGACGTCTTGAACCGCCTCCACGCAATGCGATTTATCGAGAATCCGGTCGGAAAGACCCAATTGATCGTCTTCAGCGAGAACAGATTGCGGGAGTCGAAGCGGCTATTTGAGACATTGTTCGCAGGTGGGTGGTTGCGCCTCGTGAGTCGCCCCGGTTCGGCAAACCGTCGCGGCTCCAACTGTTATAGGAATGATTTCCTGGTGCCCAGAAGAGGACTCGAACCTCCACGCCTTGCAGCGCTAGTACCTGAAACTAGTGCGTCTACCAATTCCGCCATCTGGGCGATGGAAGGGCCGGATGTTTAGGGACCTCGCCCGGCGCTGTCAATGAAGAAGCACCGCCAAGACCTTACGAGCTTGCTTCCGGGAATGAGCGGCGCGGCATCGCACGGCCTTTTCCGAAGCCCGCCGGCCCGCTAAGAAGCTGGCCATGACCAAGTCCCAGATCACGGTATTCGGCGGCACGGGCTTTCTCGGCCGCCATACGATCCGCGCCCTCGCCAAGGCCGGGCACCGCATCCGCGTCGCGGTGCGCTATCCCAATACGGGGTTCTTCCTGCCGCCGATGGGCACGGTCGGCCAGATCGTGCTGCTGCGCTGCAACGCCCGCGAGGCGGACGAGGTGGCGGCCGCGGTGGCCGGCGCCGAGGCGGTCGTCAACCTGACCGGCATCCTCGCTCCGCGCGGCGAGCAGAGCTTCGAGGCGGTGCACGTCGAAGCGGCCGAGACCATCGCCAAGGCGGCGAAGGCGGCCGGCGCCCGGACGCTGGTGCACGTCTCCGCGATCGGCGCCGACAAGGACGCGGCCAGCGCCTATGCCGGCAGCAAGGGCGAAGGCGAGGAGCGCGTGCGCGCGGCCTTTCCGGAGGCCGCCATCGTGCGGCCGTCGCTGGTGTTCGGGCCGGAGGACGATTTCTTCAACCGCTTCGCGGCGCTCGCGCGCATCCTGCCGGCGCTGCCGCTGATCGGCGGCGGGCACACGCGATTCCAGCCGGTGTTCGTCGGCGACGTCGCGGCCGCCATCGCCCGGCTGGCGCAGGACCCGTCGCTCGGCGGCAGGATCTACGAGCTCGGCGGGCCGGCGGTCTATACGTTCAAGGAGCTGATGCAGATCGTGCTGCGGGAGACCGGGCGCCAGCGCCTGCTCGTGCCGGTGCCGTTCGCGCTCGCCACGCTGAAGGCGCTGTTCCTGCAATTCCTGCCCAAGCCGCTCCTGACGCCCGATCAGGTGACCCTGCTCAAATCGGACAATGTGGTGACCGGCGAGAATGGCCTTGGCGCGCTCGGCATCACGCCGACCTCGGTGGAGGCGGAGGTGCCGGCCTATCTGTGGCGCTTCCGGTCCAAGGGCCAGTACGAGGAACTGGTTCGCGAGCGCGTCAGCGCAGCGCCAGCACCGCAATAATCCCGAGGCCCGCCAAGATCCGGTACCAGCCGAAGGGCTTGAGGCCGAAGCGGCCGACAAAGCCGATGAACGTCTTCACGACGATCCAGGCGACGATGAAGGACACGACGAAGCCGATCGCGATGATCTGCATATTGGCGCCGGTCAGCGCCTCGCGGTGCTTGTAGAGCTCGAAGACGCTGGCGCCGAGCATCGTGGGCACCGCGAGATAGAAGGTGAAGGCGGCCGCCGCCTTGCGCTCCACGCCGAGCAGCTCGCCGCCGAGGATAGTGGCGCCGGAGCGCGAGACGCCCGGCAGCAGCGCCAGGCACTGGCAAAGGCCGATCTGGAACGCCTTGCTGAGCGGCAGGTTGTCGCCGTCGGTGTAGCGCGGCACCGGCGCGATGCGCTCGAACAGAAGGATGATGATCCCGCCGACGATCCAGGTCGCCGCGATGACCGGCAGGGCGCGCTGTGGATCCAGCAAGAAGCCGTTGATCGTCTTGATCAGCACCACGCCGAGCACGGCGGACGGCAGGAAGGCCACGACCACGTTGAGCACGAATTGGCGCGCCTGCGGCCGGCTCGGCAGGCCGATCAGGACCTCCCAGAATTTGCGCCAATAGACCGCCACCACCGAGAGGACGGCGCCGAACTGGATGACGACGGTGAAGACCTCCCACTGGTCCTTGTTCAGGCCGAGGAAATTCTCGCCGACCAGCAGATGGGCGGTCGAGGACACGGGCAGGAACTCGGTCAGCCCCTCGACGATGCCGAGGAAGACCGAATTGACGATATCGCTCATAAATATTTCCCCGGCCGCAAAGCCGCGGAAAGGCGGCCGGGCGGACATTCGCATCCCAGCGTCGGCAAGTTCAATTCGATTTTATCGACCGGACGTAAATTCGTCGAAAGACTCGCGTGCCGGCATCCAGGGCTTCAGCGGCATCAAGTGGCGGACCGTCCTCCTTGCCCCGGCACGGCGCGAATTTGCTATGCTGGCGCATGATTGGGGATGACGAGCAGGCGCCGGCCGGACGGACGCGGGGTTTCCCGCGCGGGCTTTGGTACGGCCCGGAGGATCGCGGGACGCCCTGGGTGCGGCGCATCCTGGTCGTGCTGTTCTTCTTCGCCCTGCCCGCGCCGGTCCTGCTGCTGCTGATCTTCCGCTTCGCGCCGGTGCCGGTCACGCCGCAGATGCTGCTCAGGCTCGCGACCTTCGAGGAGGTGCATTACGCGTGGCGGGACGCCGACGCGATCTCGCCCTATCTGGGCCGGGCCGTGATCGGGGCCGAGGACCAGAATTTCTGCAGCCATGACGGTTTCGACTGGAAGGAAATGCAGGACGCCTGGCGCGACTATCAGGTCCGGCACAAGGCGCTGCGCGGCGCCAGCACGCTCAGCCAGCAGACGGCCCGCGAGGTGTTCCTGACCTCCTGGCGCAGCGTCATCCGCAAGGGCGCCGAGGCCTATCTCACCGTCCTGATGGAGGCGCTCTGGCCGAAGAAGCGCATCCTGACCGTCTATCTCAACGTGGTGGATTGGGGCCACGGCAATTTCGGCGCCGAGGCCGCGTCGCAGAGCTATTTCGGCATCCCGGCCGCGCAATTGAGCCAGGCGCAGGCGGCCCGGCTCGCCGCCATCCTGCCCAATCCGCAACAGTGGAAGGCGGTGCATCCGGGCCGCTATGTGCGCCGCCGCACCGGCACGCTGGTCGAGCGCCAGCACCAAGTCGTGCGCGATGCGCTGGACTGGTGCGTGAAGTAATTCAGCACGCGGCAAATATGCTTTATATTGTCGCGCCATGCGCAAACTGATTCATTTGACGCTTTCGCCCGCCTCGCGGCTGGCGCGCCTGCTGGTGGGCGAAAAGCGGCTCGCCTGCGACCCGGTGCTGGCCGACGACGCCCTGGCGCACCTGCCCGTCTTCATCGACCTCGATGGAACGCGGGCGACGGGCCTGTGGGCGATCATCGACCGCCTCGAAGGGCTCTATCCCGACAATCCGCTGATGCCGGAGGATCCCGTGGCGCGGGCCGAGGCCCTGCGCTGGCTCGACTGGGCGGGCGGGCCGCTGAACGAGCAGGTGACGCGGCGCATCCTGTTCGAGAAGGGCGCGCAGCGCTACACCGGCGCGCCGCAGCGCTCGGCGCCAGACATGAACGTGATCCGGGGCGGCCGCGAGGCGCTGAAGGCCGCGCTGAAGACGCTGGGCGAGGCGACCGACACCAACGGCAACCTGTCGGCCCGCGACTGCAACATCGCCGACCTCGCGGTGGCGGCGCAGCTCTCCTGCCTGGACTATTTCGGCGAAGTTCCGTGGACGGATTATCCGCAGGCGGCCGAATGGTACATCCGGATCAAGTCGCGGCCCTCGTTCCGCACCCTGCTCGCCGACCGCGTGCCGGGCCAGCCGCCGACACTGAGCTATGCCGAGCTCGACATCTAGCGAAGACCCCAAGACCGCGATCGGCGCGCGGGCGCGGGCGGAAGGGTTCGACGTGGTGCGCTTCGCGCGGGCCGCCGCGCCGGCGCGCGCGCCGGAACGGCTCGGCGCCTTCCTCGCCGACGGACGGCACGGCACGATGGACTGGCTGGCGCGCGACGCGGCGCGGCGGGCCCATCCGGACGTGCTGTGGCCGGGGGCGAAAAGCGTCGTCGTACTGGGGCTCAACTACGGGCCGGCCGACGATCCGCTCGACATCCTGGCGCGGCGGGAGCTCGGCGCGATCTCGGTCTATGCGCAGGGCGACGACTATCACGACGTCATCAAGGCCAAGCTCAAGCGGCTCGCCGGCGGCATCGCCAGGGACTTCGCTTGCGAGGTGAAGCTGTTCGTCGACACCGCGCCGGTGATGGAGAAGCCGCTGGCGGAAAGCGCCGGCATCGGCTGGCAGGGCAAGCACACCAACCTCGTCAGCCGCGACTTCGGCTCCTGGCTGTTCCTCGCCTCCATCTTCACCAGCCTCGATCTGGCGCCGGACGACGCGGAGGACGATCATTGCGGCCAGTGTCGGCGCTGCCTCGATGCGTGTCCGACGAAGGCGTTTCCGGCGCCTTACCAGCTCGATGCGCGGCGCTGCATCTCTTACCTCACCATCGAGCACAAGGGACATATCCCGCGCGAATTCCGCGAAGCGATCGGCAACCGCATCTATGGCTGCGACGACTGCCTGGCGGTGTGCCCGTGGAACAAGTTCGCGCGGGCCGGACGCGAACAGCTTTTGTCGGCACGCGCGACGCTGACGGCGCCGTCCTTGCGCGAGTTGGCGCGGCTCGACGACGCGGCGTTCCGCGCCCTGTTCCGCAAATCGCCGGTCAAGCGCATCGGGCGCGACCGCTTCCTGCGCAACGTGCTGATCGCCATCGGCAATAGCGGCGACGCGGCGTTGGGCGAGGAGGCGCTGCGCCTGCTGGACGATGCGTCGCCGCTGGTGCGGGCGATGGCGGTGTGGGCGCTCAAGCGGTTGGGCGTCGCGGTGCCCTGCCCTCCGGAATCCGAACGCGACGCCGATGTGCTGGCGGAATACAGTCCATAAAAAAGGCGGAAGCGATGCATCCGCGCGGATGCCAAGTCGGCGCGCGGAGAGTCGATCCGCCCTGATCGCGCGACAGGCCGGCCGGCGGAAGACCGAACGGTCAATCACGCGGCACCTTCGCCGAACCAACGGTCCTTGCGGAAGAGACAAGCGCGCGAACGCCACGAATTTGCGCGTCCGGTTCTTTTGCCGTTCCGCCACGGTGCCCGCGAGCGCGCACCTTAAAGGCCCTGTCTGTGCTCG
This sequence comes from Rhizomicrobium sp., assembly GCA_037200045.1. Lineage (NCBI taxonomy): Bacteria > Pseudomonadati > Pseudomonadota > Alphaproteobacteria > Micropepsales > Micropepsaceae > Rhizomicrobium > Rhizomicrobium sp. The sequence goes on along the minus strand of JBBCHM010000001.1, from coordinate 913,277 downwards.
CGGTCCCGTCGGATCGGGGCGGCGAGGCGGCCACGCCAGCGGCCGCGAAGAATATCGAACATTGTCGTTCTCAAGTAATGCGTGGAGACTTTATTGTATTATGGAAAGATCGTCAATCCAGAATTCGGGAATATGCAGTAATATCAATGTGTTGGATAACTTTATCGGCGCGGCGAATATTTTGGCGGGATACGTCGAAATCTCGCGGGCGCGATGCGGAGTTATCCGACAGCTACGATTTTCCGGGGCGGTTTCGGTTTGGATTGAATCATTGAAAAGCAATCGTCGTCACCCGTTCTACGCTGCCGCTAGGACTATGCGGGCGACCCAATTGGCCGCGCGAAAAATGGGTTGCCCGGACAAGCCGGGCAATGACGATTTTTATGTGAACAATTTCAAACCAAAATGGCTTTGGTCATCAAATCCAAAACTGTCATGGCCCGCGAACGCGGGCCACCCAGGTGACACCTTGCGCCGGTGCCCCAAGTTGAGCACAGCCAACTCGACCGTCACCGAACACTGCCTCAACTGGGTGGCCCGCATTCGCGGGCCATGACAAGTGAGAATTCGGAAAGTGAAAAGTTCAATGCGCCGCCGCGGCATCCGCAAGGTGCTGCTGCGCCGTTTGCGCGGCCGGGCTGTTCGGCGCCGCGGAGACGACGGCCTGCCAGTCGGCCCGCGCGCCGGCGGCGTCGCCGGCTTCGAACTTCATCGTGCCGCGTTCCACCAGCGCGTCCGCGTTGCCCGGCTGGAGCCGCAGCGCGCGGTCGAAATCGGCGCGCGCGTCCGCCTTGCGGCCCATGGCGTGACGGGCGCTGCCGCGCAGGACGTAGAGATCGGCGCGGTCGGGATTGACCAGCAGCGCGGCGCTGAGATCGGACTCCGCCTTCGGCCAATTCTGCTTGAGCGCCAGCGCGCGGGCGCGGTCCGCCAACAGGTCGGCGTCGAACGGATCGATGCCGAGCGCCGCACTGAACGAGGCGACGGCGCTGTCGGCGCGGCCGGCGAGGAGCCAGGCATTCCCCGCCTGGTCGAACAGGGCCGTCTTGCGCGACGGATCGGCGGCGAAGGGACTGCGCGCCAGCGCGTCCAGCCGCGACGCGGCTTCGCCATAGCGGCGCAGGCCTACCAGCGCGAGCGCAGCGCAATGATCGGCCGCGGCGCCGCCGCCCTGCTTGGACCAGTTCGACGCCTGCAGCAGCGCGCCGGCGGGATCGCTCTGCGCCCGGTTCAGGCAGGCGTCGTACTGGTCGCGGCTCGCCGCATGGGCGCCGACGGCGACCGCTGCGAAGAGCATTGCGGCGAGGGCTTTCACGGGCAGGCGCATCTCACACCATCGCTTCCAGCAGGCGCAGGATCGTCGCGATCTCGTGCGGCTTGGAGAGCCGGTGCTCGCCGGATTTCAGCAGCGTGATCTCGCTATCGGGGCCAAGCGCGTCCAGCAGCCGCATGGCGTGCTCCCACGGCACGTCGGGATCCGCCATGCCTTGCACGATGCGGACCGGACAGGCGATGCCGATCTTGCCGCCGAGCAGCAGATGCGTGGCGCCGTCCTCGATCAGCGTGCGGGTGATCGGATAGGGTTCGGCGTCGTAGAGCGATGGCCACAGATATTCGCCTTCTTCCTCGATCCGGCGGCGGATGTCGGGCGAATAGGATTTCCACAACAACTCCTGCGTGAAGTCGGTGGCGGGTGCGATCAGCAGCAGGCCCGCCACGCGGCCGGGCCGCGTGAGCGCTAACAGCAAGGCCAGCCAGCCGCCCATGCTGGAGCCGACCAGGATCTGCGGCCCCTCCGTCAGCCGGTCGAGGACTTCGAGGCCGTCGTCCCGCCAGCGCGTCACCGTTCCCTCGCGAAAATCGCCGTCGGAGGCGCCGTGGCCGTAATAGTCGAACGTCACGAAGGCGCGGTCCTGCTCGCGCGCCCAGGCGCCGAGCGCCTGGGACTTGGTGCCGGTCCTGTCGGACTTGAAGCCGCCGAGCCAGACGACACCGGGTCCGTTTCCCCGATGCCGGTCATAGGCGATGCGCCCGCCGTCGCGGCGAACGAGATAGTCGGTCATGGCTTCGCATAGCCCAAGCGGTGGGTGGCGGCAAATGGAAGAGGTTGGCGGTGTCTGCCAGCGTTCCCAAGCTGAAATTGCTGAATTCAAAAAAAGTGTCATGGCCCGCGACTGCGGGCCACCCAGTTGACGCTTGCTCTGCCGGTGCAGGCGTCAACTGGGTCCGCCGCATTCGCGGCGGATGACAACGCGTTTTTAGATATCCCGTTCATGCTCTAGTGTCCGCGCGGGAGGATTCCATGAATAGAACGCCGCTCCTGTCGGGGCTCATCGGCATCGTGCTCCTGCTCGTGTCGGGCGCCGCCCAGGCGCAGCAGGCCGGACCGCGCGCCGCGCCGGTGACCATCGTCCAGTCGCAAACGCTGCCGCCGATCGGCGGCGCGCCCGTGGCGTTCGATCCCGCGAAAGCGACCGAGGCCTATCTCGCGCGCGTCAGCGGCGCGGCGCGGGCGCGATCCGATTCCTATTTCGAGGGCGGCTATTGGCTGATCCTGGTCGACACGCTCTGGGCGATCGGCGTGGCGGCGCTGCTGCTATGGTCGCGCCTGTCCGCCGCCATCCGCGATTTCGCCGAGCGTCAGACGCGCTCGCCGTTCTGGCAGGTGCCGCTCTATGTCGGGCCCTATTTCCTGATCACGACGGTGCTGTCGTTTCCGCTGACGCTCTATGAGAACTTCCTGCGCGAGAGGGCCTATGGGCTGATGAACCAGACCTTCTTCGGCTGGTTCAGCGAGTTCCTGACGATCACCGGCGTGAACCTGATCCTGTTCACCATCGGCCTGACGCTCCTGTATTGGGCGATCCGCGGCGCGGGGCGGATCTGGTGGATCTGGGCGAGCGCCGGTTTCGCCGCGTTCTTCACGGTGGTCATCGTCATTTCGCCCGTGCTGCTCGCGCCGCTGATCAACACCTACACGCCGCTGCCCGACAGCCCCCTGAAGCAAGACATCCTGTCGCTGGCGCGCGCCAACGGGATTCCGGCGAAGGACGTGTTCCTGGTCGATGCCTCCAAGCAATCGGACCGCATCTCGGCGAACGTCTCGGGACTTTTCGGCACGACGCGGATCTCGCTGAACGACAACCTCTTGAAGAAGGGCGCCCATGACGAAGTCCTGGCCGTGCTCGGCCACGAGATGGGGCACTATGTGATGAACCACCAGCTGGTGAGCCTCACCTGGCTGTCGCTGGTGGCGCTGGTCGCGTTCCTGTTCCTGGACGGCGGGTTCACCGCCCTGGTCGGAATATTCGGCGGCAATTGGGACTTGAGGCGGATCGACGATCCGGCCGGCCTGCCGGTGCTGGCGGCGCTGGCGGCGGTCTTCCTGCTGCTGGCGACGCCGCTGCTCAACACCATCACCCGCACGATGGAAATCCAGGCCGACATGTACGGCATCAACGCCGCGCGCAAGCCCGACGCGTTCGCCACCTCGGTGCTGAAGCTGGCGAACTACCGCAAGCTCGATCCGGCGCCGTGGGAGGAAGCGATCTTCTACGACCACCCCTCCGGACGCACGCGCATCTGGGAGATGATGCGCTGGAAGGCCGAGCATCTGAACGATCCCGACATCAAGGCCGGACCCGTCTCGCCGCAATGAGCCGGTTCGCGCGTCAATGCGCGGGCGGCGTCGCCGGCGCCGCCGGGTGCTTGCTCGCGTAGAGCGCCTGCGCCTGGCTCAAGGCATAGGCGCGGATCGCCTTCACGTCGTCGGCCGACAGGATGTCCTTGAACGAGCCCATGCCGGCATCCGCCAAGGCGCCCCCCAGCACGATGGCATCGTACTGGTTCCAGATGTCCGGACTGACCATGCGCAGGTCCGGCACCACGCCGGAGGACAGCATCAGCACGCCATGGCACGACGCGCAGTTGTTCTGGAACAGCGCGAAGCCCTTCTGCGCCAGCTTGGAATCGACGATCTCGGCCGGCGGCTGCGGCACGTCGGCGTTGATGTCGGCCGGGATCGCCTGCACCGTGCCGGTGCCGCCGACCTTGAAGGCGAAGATGCGGCCCTGGTTGTTGCGCCATTTCATCAGGGCGGTGTTGGCGTCCGGAACCGCGCCCAGGCCGCCGGCGCCGCCATAGGCCGCCGCGACGGCGACATATTGCTCGCCGTCGACGGTGTAGGTGATGGCCGGCGCGTTCACGCCGGTCTTCAGGTCGATGGTCCACAGCCGGGCGCCGGTCTTGGCGTCATAGGCCGCGAAGATTCCGTCGGCGCCGCCGGCGAAGACCAGGCCGCCGGCGGTGGTGAGCATGCCGCTGTTCCAGCCGCCGGGCAGCTCGACCTGCCAGACCATCTTCTGCGCCACCGGATCCCAGGCGCGGATATAGCCCTTGGGCGGCGGGGCGACCTGGCCCTTCTTGATGCCGTCGAGCACGAGCTGGCCGAGCTGCGCGAAGTCGCTGACGTTCCAGGCGCCGGGATGGTAGGCCAGCGTGCGCTGCTGCGCGTAGATGAAATTGCCGTCGATCACCGGAATATAGACGAGGCCGGTCTGCGGATTGAACGCCATGGGCTGCCAATTGTGCGCGCCGATCGGGCCGGGGACCTGCACCGACGGGTTCTTCGCATAGCGCACGCCGGGCGTTTCGATCGGCCGGCCGGTCTTCATGTCGACGCCCTTGGCCCAGGTGATGGTCGTGTAGGGCTTGGCGGAGATCAGCTTTCCGGTGGTGCGGTCGATCACATAGAAGAAGCCGTTCTTGGGCGCCTGCATCAGCACCTTGCGCAGCACGCCGTCGATCACGATGTCGGCCAGGATGATGTGCTGGGTCGCGGTGTAGTCCCAGTCGTCGCCGGGCGTGGTCTGATAGTACCAGGCGAGCTCGCCGGTTTCCGGCTTCAGCGCCACGATGGACGACAGATAGAGATTGTCGCCGCCGCCGGGCGAGCGGAGATTTCTGTTCCACGACGCGCCATTGCCGGTGCCGACATAGAGCAGGTCGAGATCGGGATCGTAGGCCATCGAATCCCAGGGCGTGCCGCCGCCGCCCTGCTCCCACCATTTGTTCTGCGTGCCGCCGGTCGACCAGGTCTTCAGCGCGGCGGCCATCGCCTTGTCCTCCGGCGGCAGCGCCGGATTGCCGGGCACGACGTAGAAGCGCCAGAGCTGCTTGCCGGTGTCGGCGTCATAGGCGGTGAGATAGCCGCGCACGCCGTATTCGGCGCCGCCATTGCCGATCAGCACCATGCCCTTCACGACGCGCGGCGCGCCGGTGATGGTGTAGGGACGGGTGCGGTCGATGGTGTTGATGTCCCAGACGGGCTTACCCGTTTTCGCGTCAAGCTTTACCAGACGCCCGTCGAGCGTGCCGACATAGACCGCGCCCTTCCACACCGCGACGCCGCGATTGACGACGTCGCAGCAGGCATAGCGGGCCCATTGGCCCGGCACTTCGGGGTCGTAAAACCAGAGCTGGCGGCCGGTCTTGGCGTCGAGCGCCCAGACCTTGCTCCACGAGCCGGTGACGAACATGATTCCGTCCGAGACGATGGGCGTGCCCTCCAGCCCGCGCACCGTGTTGGTGCGGAATTCCCAGGCGACGCCGAGCTGCTTGACCGTGTCGGTGTTGATGTCCTTGAGCGGCGAATAGCGCTGCTCGCCATAGGTGCGGCCATAGCTCAGCCAGTCGCCCGGCGTGGCATCGGCGTGGACGATGCGGTCGCCGTCGACATCGGCGGCGTCGCCGAGACGCGAGGCGGGATCGGAATTGTCGGCGGCGGGCGCGGCGGCGACGGGCTTGGCCGGCGCCGAAGCCTGCTTCGGCTTGTCGCCCCGTCCGCAGGCGCAAAGCGCGAGAGCGAGGAATATCGCAAGTCCGGCATGGCGACGCAGATACATGAAGACCCCCTGGCCGGTCTCGCGCTCATGAGCGGCGCGAGTCCGCGCGAAGGCTACACGCCCCTTGCGCTCCAAGGGAGGGGGTAAATTCGGCTTACGGTCCGTCAACGTGCCGCCGTCAATAGACGCGCAGCACGGTCATGTCGGGCGCGTCGTAGACGGCCCGATAGGTCTTCAGGAATTGCGCCGGGGGCGGGAGCGCCGGGCTCCAGGCGAACAGGCCGTTTCGCGGATGGTGCAGGAGGATGTATTTCACATGCGCCCGCGCAAGCTGCCCGCGCTGGCGGTTCAAATCGGTCATCGACAGGCGATAGATCAGCGTGTTCGCCATCTCGCGCGAGGTGTTGCCATCCACCATCGGCCGGCCGTGGCAGATCTGCTCGAACATGTAGACATTATCTTCGACATAACCGAACGGCAGGTTGAGCACGCCGAAGCCCTGCTCGCCGTCCCGTTCCAGGACCGAGACGCCCGGCGGACAGGCGATCGGCGTCGCCGCCAGATGCGCGGGGTAGAAATCCAGCACGATCAGGACCGCCGCCACCGCCGCGCCGGCGCGCCAAATCCGTTGGCGGTGTTCGAGCGCCAGCGCGACCGCCAGGCCGATACCGATGCTAAGAAAAAGATAGACGAACACGATGGCCCGCGACGGCGTGCGCACATTGGCGAAGAAGGGCAGCTTGTCGAGCGCGACATCGAGCAGATGCAGAGGCGTCACGGTGCCGCCGACATGCAGCGCCTCGCCGCTCGCCAGCAGGGCGAACATCGCCATGCCGAATATCACGTAGAAGGCCGGCGATGTGCGCCTGAGGCCCCTTTGCCAGCACAGCCAGGCGAGGATGGCGAGATTGACCAGCCCGAGATAGACCGTCGCTTCCCACGGATAGCCGGTCAGCCGCGCATAGAGCCCGCGCGAAAACCCCGCCAGGACGTGCTCGGGCGGAAACGCGACATAGGCCGCGAGGTCGGCGACATAGGTGTTGGCGCCGGTGTCGTAGATGCCCGGCTGCGCCGCCGCGATCATCGGCACGAGCCAGGGCGCCAGCAGCAGGCCGGTCGCGGCCAGGCACAGCGCCGGCGCGATCAGATTCCAGCCGCGCGGCCAAGCATGATCGCGCACACGCAGATAGAGAAGATGGAACGCCACGAAATACGCGCAATAGAACAGGTAGTACCAGCTCGACAGCGCGCTCAAGGCGAAAAACGCGACGGCGGCGGCGAGCCAGGCATAGCTGCGGCGCTCCAGCGCCAGGAGATAGGCGAGCGCGAAGAACGGAAGGAATTCGATCGACGACACATGGGCGTGGTGCATCACATGCGCGACATGGGAGGGATTGAAGGCGAAGACGAAGCCGCCGATCAGCCCGCCCGCCGTGCCGCGCGCGAAATGGCGCACGAGATAAAACGCGCCGAGGCCGGCCAGCGGAAACGACAGGAGCAGCGTCGCGTTCTGCAGCGCCACCAGCGTGTGCAGGCCGGTGCCGAATATCCGGCTCAGCAGCACGACCAGCGCGACCTGCGGATAGGCGAAGGACTGGTAGATAAGCGGCGTGCCTTCCGGAAAGCGCAGCAGGTTCGTCGCGAAGAACCGGCCCGGCGCGTGGCCGGCGGCGGCGTACCAGGTGTTCCAGAGGTCCTGCAGATTGTCTTCCGGCGGGCCGATCAGCGACGCGGACAGATGCGCGACCCAGGGCCAGAAGATCAGCACCGTCGCCAGCGCATAGAGGCCGAAAACCGTCGCAAAGAGCGCCACGTCGCGGGTCGCCCGGGGCGCGGTCGCAAAGAATGCCGGCACTGGCGGAGCCAGCGGAAGATTCGCTTCGGCCGACCGTGCTTCGCGCATGGGTGGAGCAGAACAGCAAAAGCTGAACCGGCGGTTAGCGGAGCGTCCCAGACCCCGGCTCGCCGGCCGGCCTTGCCGTCTCTTTATATATATCTAGGGCCGTTTCGGTTTGGAACTACCCTCATAAAAGTCGTCCTTGCCGGCCCACGCTGTCGCTGGGACGCGCGATGACGATTGTTTTGGACAATTCAATCCAAACCGAAACGGCTCCAATACCACTCCGTGCCGGAGCGCGGAACGCAATGGGGCGTCGAAAGTTCCCATCCTGTTGCCGCACGGCGCCCCGGGGGGCCTTCTCTTGCTCTTTATAAATTTGGGAATATTTCCTGTTGACAGTAACTGCCTAGGCAGTCATTGAAGCAACAGTCACTGGATACGCAGCCTATGACCGAGCCGTTCTACAACCTGGAGAATTTCGAGGCGGACACCTCCATCGGGTGCCTCTTGCGCCGGCTGACCAATCTCATGGTCCCCCGCGCCGAGGCGCGGTTCCACGAGGACGGCCTCACCTTCTCGCACTGGGTGGCATTGATGTGCCTGCGCGACGGGCTGGCGACGACCTGCGCCGACATCTCCCGCCACATGAATTACGACAGCGGCGCGATCACCCGGGTGGTGGATCAGCTCGAAGCGCGCGGCTTCGTCACGCGCAACCGCAGCCAGACCGACCGGCGCGTGGTGCATCTCGCGCTGACGCCGGAAGGCCGCGCCGTCACCAAGTCCATGGCGACGCCGACGATCGCGTTCTGGAACGAGCTGCTCGGCGATTTCTCCCACGAAGAGGCGGCGCAGCTTGTCGCGTTGCTGGCGCGCCTTCTGAGCCGCATGGAAAAGACGCCCGTCGAGCCGGTGGTGAAAGCCGACGCCGCATGAGACGGGTGCTGGCCGCAACGCTCGCGGGCGCGCTTCTGAGCGGCTGCGTCGACACGCCGTCCACGACGCCGCGCGAGGTGGCGCTCAAGAGCGAAAAACTCGGGCTCGGCGCCGCGCCGGCGCCGGCCGTCGCCGACACCTGGTGGACGGCGTTCAACGATCCGCAGCTGAGCGGTCTGGTCGAGCAGGCGCTCAAGGGCAATCCCTCGCTGGCCGCGGCGCTGGCGCGGGTGCGCGCGGCGCAGTCGCAGCTTTCCGCCGCCCGCGCCGCGACCTATCCGCAGATCACGCTGAGCGGCAACGACGTGCGCCAGCATGTCAGCAAGAATTACATCTACCCGCCGCCTTTCGCCGGCACCGACCGCTGGATCGGCACGGTGGAGGCCGACCTTTCCTGGTCGCTGGATTTCTTCGGCAAGCAGGAGGCGCAGATCGCCCAGGCGCGCGCGAGTGCGCAGGCCGCGGCGCTCGACGCCACGGCGGCGCGGCTCCTGCTCGCCGGTTCGGTGACGCAGGCCTATGTCGGGCTGTGGCGCGCCTATGTGCTGGTCGATGTCGCCGAGGAGGCGGTCAAGCAGCGCGGCGGCATCCTCGCGCTGACGCGGGGGCGCGTGAACGCCGGGCTCGACACCATGGCGTCGCAGAAACAGGCCTCGGCCTTGCTGGCGCTGTCGCGCGAGGACCTGACGAGCGCGCGCGCCAACCGCGAACTGGCCGTCCACGCCATCGCGGCGCTGATGGGGCGCGGCGCCGACGCCTACGGCATCGCGCGGCCGAACCTGAACGACACGGTGCTGACACTTCCCGCGATCCTTCCGGCCGACCTTCTGGCGCGGCGCGCCGACATCGCGGCGGCGCAGGCGCGGATCGCGAGCGCATTCCAGGGCCGCGAAGTGGCGCGCAAGGCGTATTATCCCGACGTCAATCTCCTGGCGCTCGCGGGCACCGCCGCGATCGGCATGGGCAATCTGTTCAGCTCGTCCTCGTTCCAGTACGGCGCCGGCGCCGCCATCCATCTGCCGATCTTCGACGCGGGCGAGATCGAGGCGAATTACGCGGGCGCCACGGCGCAGCTCGACGAAGCAGTCGCGGACTACAACCAGGCGGTCGTCACGGCGGTGCGCCAGACCTCCGACGCGCTGACCGACCTGAAAAGCCTGCAGGACCGCAGCGCCGATCAGCGCGGCGCCGTGGCCGACGCGCAGGCGAGCTTCGATCTGGCGCGCGAGCGCTATCGCAGCGGCCTCAGCCCGCAGCAGACCACGCTCGACGCCGAGGGCCTCCTGATCCAGGCGCGCACCCAGGGCGCGCAACTGGCGGGCGACACGATCGCGGCACGCGTGACCCTTCTGATGGCGATCGGCGGCGGCTATGCGCCCGAGCCGCAGCCAAGCGCGAATCTCAACGACAAGCCGGACATTTCCCATGAGTGACGCCACACCCGTCGGCCGCCATCGCCCCGATCCGCGCCGCCGCTGGCTGATCATCCTCGGCGTGGTCGTGGTCGCGGCCGCGATTGCCTATGCACTTTATTACTTTCTCTACGCCAGCCGCTTCCAGACGACCGACGACGCCTATGTCGGCGGCGACATCGTCTCGATCACCAGCCGCGAGGCCGGCACGATCCTGGCGCTGCATGCCGACAACACCCAGGCGGTGCGGCGCGGCCAGTTGCTGGTCGAGCTCGATCCGGTGCGGGCGCGGGTAGCGCTGGAGGCGGCGGAGGCCGATCTGGCGCAGACCGTGCGCGCGGTGCGCACCAATTTCTCCAAGGTCGATCAGTACCGCGCCCAGCTTGCTGCGGCGCGCGTCGCGGTGGTCCAGGCACAGAGCGACTATCGCCGCCGCGCCGGCGCCGGCGCCGCCGTCTCGACCGAGGAATTGTCGCATGCCCGCGATGCGCTGACCTCGGCCGCGGCCAATGTGAGCGCCGCGCAGAGCGGCCTCGCGCAGGCCCTCGCTTCGGTGCAGAACACCGAGGTCGCCAACAATCCCGACGTGCTCGCCTCGATGGCGCGGCTGCGCCAGGCCTCGCTGGTGTACGCGCATATGCGGCTCTACGCGCCGGTGGACGGCGAGGTGGCGCAGCGCACTGCGCAACTCGGCCAGCAGATCGCGGCGGGCACGCCCTTGATGGCGGTGGTGCCGCTGCACGAGGTGTGGGTCGACGCCAATTTCAAGGAAGTCCAGCTCGAAGACATGCGCATTGGCCAGCCCGTGACGCTGACGGCGGACATCTATGGCGGCCGCGTGACGTTTCACGGCCATGTCCAGGGCCTGGGCGCCGGCAGCGGCAGCGCCTTCGCCCTGCTGCCGCCGCAGAACGCCTCGGGCAACTGGATCAAGATCGTGCAGCGCGTGCCGGTGCGCATCGCGCTCGATCCCGCCGAGTTGCGCGATCATCCGCTGCGCGTCGGCCTTTCGGTCGATGTGAGCGTGGACATCGGCGACACCTCGGGCTCGGCCGTGGGCTCGACCGCGGCGGCGCGCACGCTGCGCGGCGATGTCGGCAGCGATGGCGGGCCGGAAGCCGACGCGCTGATCCAACGCATCTTGAAGCAGAACGGCGCATGAGCGGGCCGGGCGCGGCGGCGCCGGCCCCGCTCAAGGGCGGCCAACTCGCGATCACCGCCATCGCGCTGGCGATGGGCACCTTCATGCAGGTGCTCGACACCACCATCGCGAACGTCTCGCTGCCCACCATCGCGGGCAATCTGGGTACCTCGACCGACCAGGGCACCTGGGTGATCACCTCCTTCGCGGTGGCGAACGGCGTCGCGGTGCCGATGACCGGCTGGCTGATGGGCCGCTTCGGCGTGGTGCGGACCTTCGTGTTCGCGGTGTTCGGCTTCACCATCGCCTCGTTCCTGTGCGGCATCGCCTGGAGCCTGAACGCGCTGATCGCGTTCCGCATCCTGCAGGGCGCGGTGTCGGGGCCGATGATTCCCGGATCGCAGGCGCTGCTGATCGCGATCTTCCCGTCCGACAAGCGCTCGACGGCGCTGGGCATCTGGTCGGTCACGACGCTGGTGGCGCCGATCGTGGGGCCGATCATGGGCGGCTACATCTCGGACAATATCCACTGGAGCTGGATCTTCCTGATCAACGTGCCCATCGGGCTGGTGGCGGGTTTTCTGTGCTGGACCAATCTTTCGAACCGCGAGACGCCGACGCGCAACCTGCCGATCGACACGGTCGGGCTGACGCTGCTGGTGATATGGGTCGGCGCGCTGCAGATCATGCTCGACACCGGCAAGGACGCCGACTGGTTCTCCTCCACCGCCATCATCGCGGAAGCGATCATCGCGGCCATTGCCTTCGCCGCCTTCGTGATCTGGGAGCTGACCGACATGCATCCGGTGGTCGAGCTCAAGCTGTTCCGGAACCGGAATTTCGCGCTCGGCACGATCGCGTTCTGCCTCGGCTATGCCGTGTTCTTCGCCAATATCCTTTTGCTGCCGCTCTGGCTGCAGACCAATCTCGGCTACACCGCGACCTGGGCCGGCCTGGTGGCGGCGCCGAGCGGCGTGGTCGCGGTGCTGCTGACGCCCATCGCGGCGCGCTTCATGTCGCGGGTGGACGCGAGGATCATGGCGACCCTCGCCTTCGTCGCCTATGCGGCGTCGTATTTCATGCGCTCGGGCCTCACCGCCGATGCCGGATTCTGGGACTTCGTCCTGCCGCTGCTCGTGCAGGGCGTTGCCATGAGCATGTTCTTCGTGACCATGGTCACGCTCTCGCTGGACGGCGTGGCGCCGGATCGCATTCCCTCGGCCTCCGGCATCTCCAATTTCGCGCGCATCACGGCGGGCGGTTTCGCCGCCTCGATCACCACCACGATGTGGGACCGCCGCGAGGCGTTCCACCAGGCCCGCCTCGCCGATTCATCGAGCGCCTACAATCCGATCATGCAGCAGGCGATGGACCGGCTGCACGGTTTCGGCTTCACCGATCCGCAGGCCTATGCGTTGCTCGCGCGAACGCTCACCAACCAGGCCTATCTCCTGGCGAGCGACGATCTGTTCTGGATTTCGGGCTGGTTCTGCGTCGCGATGATCGGCGTCGTCTGGCTGGCGCGCCGCTCGGTCAGCGGCGGCGGTGCGCCGGTGAGCGCGGAATGACCTTCCTGGCGGGCGGCGAACGCTCAGCGCGCCGGCGCGCAGTAGCTATCGATCAGCACATCCACGGCTTCGACCAGAACGCGCGCCGGGCCGCCGGCGCCGAACAACTGGCCGGAGGCGTAGACGCCCTCGAACAGCAGCATCAGCGCGTCGCCCAGCCGGTCCGGTTCCCGGGCGCCCAGCGACGCGGCCAGCGCGGCCAGCTTGCCGCGGAAGCGGGATTTGATGTCGCTCGCCACCTTGCGCGCGGGATGGCGCCGGTCGGGATATTCCACGGCGGCATTGGTCGTGCCGCAGCCCCGATAGTCGCTCTTGTTCGCCCGGCCCTGGAGTTCCACCAGCCAGACGCGCAACTGGGCCCGCGGATTCGCCGGATCGGCGGCGAGCGTCGCGTCGAGGCGCGCCAGCCCCTCCTCGCCCATGTGGCGCAGATAATCGGCGGCGAGGGCGTCCTTGGACAGGAAACTGCGATAGAGGCTCGGCTTGGTGACGCCGGCGCGGGTGACGATCTCCTCGACCCCGACGGCGCGGATGCCCTGGCGGTAGAACAGGTCGCGGGCCGATTCGCGGATGCGTTCCGCCGCCCGCTTCGGCGGTTTCGGGGTTGCGCGAACCGCAGAGGCGGGCTTTCTTTTTGTCACAGCGTTTCGCCTTGACGGTGTTACCGAGCGGTACCTATATGGTGCGCTGCACCGTACCGGTCGTTAACATAGTTTGCGACAGATCGCACTGCAAGCCGTTGGAGCCGGCCCAGACGCGAACGCGGCGCACGAACGGTTCGAAGCCTCGAACCGCACGGGGGATGTATCTCAGCCGGGCAACAGCGCGGCCGTGTGGTGAAGTGTTTCAAGCGTTGAAGGCCCTGCCCTTATGACCTGGATCGTTCGCGTCGCGCTGGAGCGGCCTCTCACCTTCATCGTGATGGCGATCCTGATCGTGATCGTCGGGCCGCTGGCCGCGATGTCGATGCCGACCGACATCTTTCCCGACATCCGCATTCCGGTGATCGGCGTCGCCTTCCAGTTCACCGGCCTGTCGCCGGACGAGATGGCCGGACGCATCGTGACGCCCTATGAGCGCGTGCTGACCACGACCGTCAACGACATCGAGCACATCGAAAGCACCTCGATCCCCGGCATCGGCATCGACAAGATCTACTTCCAGCCCGGCGCCGACATCCGCCTCGCCAATGCCCAGGTGACCGCGATCTCGCAGACGGCGCTCAAGCAGTTCCCGCCGGGCGCCACGCCGCCGCTGATCCTGAACTACAACGCCTCCACCGTGCCGATCCTGCAGCTCGCCTTCTCGGGCGAGCACATGACGGAGCAGCAGATCCTCGACCTGGCGCAGAATTTCGTGCGCCCGGTGCTGAGCACGATTCCGGGCGCGGCGATTCCCTATTCCTATGGCGGCAAGGTCCGCCAGCTCCAGGTCGATCTCGACTCCCAGGCGCTGCAGGCCAAGGGATTGTCGGCGCAGGATGTGGAGAACGCCATCGCGGCGCAGAACCAGATCCTTCCCGCCGGCACGGTGAAGTTCGGCGCGACGCAATACACGGTCAAGCTGAACGACGCGCCGGTGACGATCGAGGATTTGAACAACATCCCGATCAAGGCGGTGAACGGCGCGACGATCTATCTTCACGATGTCGGCCATGTCCGCGACGGCAACCCGCCGCAGCAGAGCGTGGTGCATGTCAACGGCCAGCGCGCCGTGCTGACCACGGTTCTGAAGACCGGTTCGGCCTCGACGCTCGACATCGTGCAGGGCGTCAAGGACGCGCTGCCCAGGCTCGCCGCGACGCTGCCGCCGAATTTCAAGATCAACCTGCTCAACGACCAGTCGGTGTTCGTGAAGGGCGCGATCTCCGGCGTGGTGCGCGAAGGCGCCATCGCCGCGGCGCTGACCAGCCTGATGATCCTGCTGTTCCTGGGAAGCTGGCGCTCGACCGTGATCATCGCGATCTCGATCCCGCTCGCGATCCTCTGCGCCCTGGCGGGACTGTGGTATGCCGGCGAGACGCTCAACATCATGACGCTGGGCGGGCTGGCGCTGGCGGTCGGCATCCTGGTCGACGACGCCACCGTGACGATCGAGAACATCAACTGGCATCTGGAGCACGGCAAACCGGTCACGACCGCGATCCTCGACGGCGCGGCGCAGATCGTGCAGCCGGCCTTCGTCTCGCTGCTCTGCATCTGCATCGTGTTCGTGCCGATGTTCGCGCTGAAGGGCGTCGCCGGCTTCCTCTTCGTGCCGCTGGCCGAAGCGGTGGTGTTCGCGATGATCGCGTCCTTCATCCTGTCGCGCACGCTGGTGCCGACGATGGCGATGTACCTGCTGAAGCCGCACGCGGTCGCCGGTCATGAAGCGCCCGGAATCGCGCCGAGCAATCCCTTGTCGCGCTTCCAGCGCGGCTTCGAGGCGCGGTTCGAGGACATCCGCGAGGGCTATCGCAACCTGCTGGCCATGGCGCTCGGCAACCGGCGCGCCTTCGTGATCGGCTTCCTGGCTTTCGTCCTGGTGTCGTTCCTGCTGTTCCCGTTCCTGGGCTCGAACTTTTTCCCCGCGGTCGATTCCGGCCAGATCACGCTGCATGTCCGCCCGCCGGTCGGCACGCGCCTGGAGCACGCCTCGGCGATGTTCGGCGACATCGAGAAGCAAATCCGCAAGACGATCCCGCCCCAGGAGATCGAGTCCATCGTCGACAATATCGGCCTGCCGACCAGCGCGATCAACACGGTGTACAACAACTCCGGCCTGATCGGTTACCAGGACGGTGATATCTATGTGACGCTGAAGCCGGATCATCACGCCACGGCGGATTACGTGCGCACCCTGCGCGTGACCCTGCCCCGCCAGTTCCCCGGCACCGCGTTCTCCTTCCTGCCGGCCGACATCATCAGCCAGATCCTGAATTTCGGCGCGCCGGCGCCGATCGACGTGCAGGTCGCCGGCCCCAAGATCGACAAGGACCGCGCCTACGCGCTCGAACTGCTGCACCGCCTGCAGGGCATATCGGGCATCGCCGACGCGCGCATGCAGCAGTCCTTCCAAAATCCGCAATTGCGCGTCGATGTCGACCGCTCGCGCATGGCGCAATTCGGACTGACCGAGCGCGACGTCACCAATAGCGTGGTGACGACGCTCGCCGGCAGCTCGCAGGTCGCGCCGACCTTCTGGCTCAATCCGCAGAACGGCGTGTCCTATCCGATCGTGGCGCAAACGCCGGAATACCAGATCACCAACCTGGCGGCGCTCGAGAACGTGCCGATAACGGGCGCGGCCGGCGGGCTCCAGATCCTGGGCGGATTGAGCAAGATCACGCGGGAGCAATCCGATGCCGTAGTCTCGCATTATAATGTGATGCCGGTCATCGACCTTTACGCGACGACACAGGACCGCGACCTCGGCGCGGTCGCCGCCGACGTGCGCCAGGCTATCGCCGACACCGCCAACGACCTGCCCCGGGGCGTGACCGTGAAGCTGCGCGGCCAGGTCGTGACGATGGACGCGGCGTTCACCGGCCTGTCCTACGGCTTGCTCGCCGCCATCGTCCTGATCTATCTGCTGATCGTGGTGAACTTCCAGTCCTGGCTCGATCCCTTCGTGATCATTACCGCCCTGCCCGCGGCGCTGGCCGGCATCGTGTGGATGCTGTTCGGAACCGGCACGACGCTGTCGGTGCCGGCCCTGACCGGCGCCATCATGTGCATGGGCGTGGCGACGGCGAACTCGATCCTGGTCGTCAGCTTCGCGCGCGAGCGGCTGGACGCCACCGGCGACGCGATGCTGGCGGCGGTCGAGGCCGGCATCACCCGCTTCCGCCCCGTTCTGATGACGGCGCTCGCCATGATCATCGGCATGGCGCCGATGGCGCTGGGGCTGGGCGAAGGCGGCGAGCAGAACGCCCCGCTCGGCCGCGCCGTGATCGGCGGCCTGATTTTCGCAACCTGCGCCACGCTGGTGTTCGTGCCGGTGGTGTTCAGCATCGTCCATGGACGCAAGGCCCATCGCCCGAGCGGCGAATTCGACCGGCCCGCGCCGTCCGCCGGAGAAGAAGCCTATGCCTGAGACCAATAATCCCTTGCACTATATTGCGCCGAAGCGGCTGAGGCTCATCGGCTATATCGCGGGCGGCATCGCGATCCTGATCGTCGCGGTCGGCCTCGTCACGCGCGTCATGGCGAGCCGCGAGGTCGACAACTGGACGCAGGACAACGCGTTGCCGACGGTGAGCGTGATCAACCTCGCCAACAGCAAGAGCGGCAGCCTCGTATTGCCGGGCAATGTGCAGGCGTTCAACAGCGCGCCGATCTATGCCCAGATCACGGGCTATGTGCAGAAGTGGTATGTCGACATCGGTACGCCGGTGAAGGCCGGCCAGCTTCTGGCGCAGATCGATCCGCGCACCTATCAGGCGGCGGTCGACCAGGCAAAGGGCGCGTTGGCCCGCGACCAGGCCAGTCTGGGGGAAGCCAAGCTCGATCTTACGCGCTTCACGGCACTCGCGGCGCAGCACGCGATTTCCGACCAGCAGCTCTCCTCGCAGAAAGCGCTGGTGGCATCGGATGTCGGCATCGTCGCGCTCGACGAGGCGAACCTGAAGGCGGCGCAGATCAACCTCAACTACACGCGCATTGTCGCGCCGTTCGACGGAACCCTCACCAGCCGCTCGATCGACATCGGCAATTACGTGGCCGCGGGCAACGGCTCGGCGACACCCCTCTTCACCGTCGCGGACGACACCAAGGTGCGCATCTATGTGAGCGTGCCGCAGAATTCTTCGAGCCAGCTCAAACCCGGCATGGCGGCGAAGTTCACGGTGCCGCAGCATCCTGGACAGGTGTTCGTCGCCGCGCTGGCGGCATCCGCCGATTCGGTGAACACCCAGACCGGAACCGTGCTGGTTCAGCTCCTCGCCGACAATCCGGGCGATCTGTTCAATCCCGGCGACTACGCCCAGGTGACGTTCGACCTGCCGGCGGACAAGAGCGCCATTCGCCTGCCGGCCAGCGCCCTGATCTTCGGAGACAACGGCACCGCCATCGCCGTGGTGGGGCCGCGCAATCGCGTCGTCCTCAAGCCGGTGACCATCCTGCGCGACTACGGCACGGCGGTCGAAATCGCCGCCGGCCTGTCGCCGAGCGACCGCGTCATCGACAATCCGCCCGATTCGCTGCGCCCGGGCGACGAAGTACGGCTGGCCACGGCGACTCCCGCGGCGCCGTGACGGCTTCGCGCCGCGCAAGACTTGGCGCCTAAGCGGCCGAAACCTGCCGCACGGCGCGGCCGCCGCGATTGCTCGAGGCGGCGCGCGGGCGAGTGAATTTCACGACCTGGCCGGTCTTTCCGCCATGGGGCTGCCGGGCCTTCGACGGCTTCACGCGCGAGGTCGGCGACAGGAACCAGGTGACGCGGATGGGGCGTCCCGGATTTTTGTCCGGCGTCCACATCAACTGCGCCAATTCGTCGAGCATCGCGTTGATCCGGGCCAGCTTCTTGGGCGACGGCGAGGTGACGAGCTCGAAAAAGGCGTGGTTGCGCCTGGGGCCGTCGACCGTGCCGCCATCGGCATGAAACGCGCCGGCATATTCGCGGGCCGCCTGCCGCGCCATCGCATTGGCGATCTTCACCATCGGCGCGCGGTTGCCCTTGATGCGCGGCGGACGCGCCAGGCGCGCGAGCGGAGCGACCGTCCGATACACCATGGCCGGCCGGCCCCGCGTGCCGGAGGTCGCCGAGGCCCGGACCAGGCCGAGTTTCTCCAAGGTCACGAGATGGCGGTAGATCGCCGTCGGCTTGCGCCCGAGCACCCGCGCCAGATCGCGGACCGAGAGCGGACCCATCGCCGCGAGACGATCGACGATGTCGTGCCGGATGGGGCTCGCCAGCGCCTTGAGATGCTCGGGCTTCGAAATCGATCGTGCGCGATGCGCCATGCGTGCGGCCGCCTTCGGTTCCCAGCCCGTCCTGTTGATGACCATCTTGGTGCGCCTTGTCCAGAGTACAATCCGCCACTGCGCCGCTCGCGCCGAACGGTCTGCCGAAGGAATGTGCAGGGGCGGATCGCGTGCCCCGCGCCGCGAACTCCGGGTTGCGAGTTGACGGCGCCTACGTGCGCTCCGCTTGTGTTCCATGCCGGCACACGCGACGCGAAATGATTCAAAATGCGCACCGATGGGCGAGCTTCGGCCTGGCGAATAATCGTTCGTCAAGGTTCATCCGGCATGCTCGGACCAGGAGTGGTGGATGTTAAAGAAGGTTACCCTAGTCCTAACGCTTTGCCTCTTCGGCGCGAACGGCCTGCGCGCCGGCGAAGCCGCACCCTCCGGGAACGCCGACGAACTCATCGCGGGCGCCAAGAAGGCGATGATGGCGGACCCCAACGCCGCCCTGCAAAAGGCGCGGGCCGCCGAAGCGATCGCCGTGCGCCTCGCCGCGTCGCCCGGCCAGAAAGGCGCCGTCGCGACCAGCCTGTGGCTGGAGGCCGAGGCGCTCACGCGCATCAACAAGATCACCGAGGCGCGCGCCGCTCTCGACCGCGCGATCAGGATCGCGAACGAGGACGGCGAGATCAACAAGCTCGACGGCGATCTGGCGCTGTCCGACGCGCGCATCGCGGACATCAGCGGCGACGTCGCCCATGCGCTCAAGAGCTTCCAGAAGGCGCACGACATCTTCGCCAGGCTCGGCCAGGCGCGCAGCCAGTCGATCGCGCTCCAGGGGCTGGGCAGCATCTACGACGAAGCGCACGATTTCGCGCGCGAGATCCGCTATTACAACGACGCCCAGCGCATCTATTCCGACGATCCGGCGGTCGAGCTGTCGATCGCGAACAATCTGGGCTTCGCCCTGCAGCAGATGGGCCGCTACGACGAGGCGATCGAGAATTTCCAGCGCGCGCTCGACATCAGCCGCAAGCTCAAGAGCGCATATCTGGAAGAAAGCATCCTGCCGAACCTCGCCGCGGTCTATGCCAAGCAGCACAATTTCGCCGCCGCGACGGACGCGGTGAACGAAGCGCTCGGCCATCTCGCCAGGGGCGACCAGAACGGCTCGGCGCCGTTCGTGTGGGGCGTCAAGGCCGAGATCGATTTCGAGCGCGGCGCGCTGGAGACCGCGGCGCGCGACCTCGACAAGGCGTTCCACGGCGTGGACCTGACGACCACGATCTCGCCGTTCCGCGACATGCACGAGATCGCCTACAAGGTCTATCGCGCCCAGGGCAATTATCCGCTCGCGCTGGCGCATCTGGAGGCCTTCAAGCGGCTGGACGACCAGGGCCGCTCGCTCGCGGCGTCCGCCAACCTCGCGCTGATCGGCGCGCAATTCGACTTCGCCACGCAGCTTTTCGAGATCGAGCATCTCAGATCCGAGCAGCTCAAGCGCGACATCTCGCTGCGCGAATCGCGCGCCGCGACGCAGACCGTGATCTTCGCGGCGATGATGCTGGGCGTCGTGCTCCTGATGCTCTGGATCGGCTGGCGCCATCTTTTGGTGCGCCGCCACCGCAACGCGATCACCCAGAAGAACGTCGAACTGACGCGGACCCTGTCGGAGCGCGACATCGAGATCGCGCGCCGCAACGAGGTGGAAGCGCATCTGCGCCTCGCCATGGAGGCGGCCGAGGAGGCCAACCGCGCCAAGAGCCATTTCCTGGCCAATATGAGCCACGAGCTGCGCACGCCGCTGAACGCGATCATCGGCTTCTCCGAACTGATGGCGCACGGTGCGATCACCGGGCCCAAGCTCAAGGAATACGCGGCCGACATCAATATCAGCGGGCAGAACCTGCTTCGCATCCTGAACGACATCCTCGACATGGCGCGGATCGACGCCGGGACCGTCACGCTGACCGAAAACGAGATGCCGCTCGGCGAGATCGTCGAGAGCGCGGTGCGCGAGATCGAGAACACCCCGGCCGCCGCCGGAAAGACGATCCGGATGGACGGCGGCGCCCGCCAGGTCCGCGTGCGTGGCGACGACAAGCGGCTGCGCCAGATCCTGGTCAACCTGCTGTCGAACGCCGCGAAGTTCACCGGCAGGGACGCGGCGATCTCGATCGCCACGGAGCTGGTCGAGGACGGCGTGGATATCGTGGTGACCGACAACGGCGTCGGCATTCCCGAGGACAAGCTCGCCACGGTGATGGAGCCGTTCGGCCAGGCGGAGAGCACCTATGCGCGCCTGCATGGCGGCGTCGGGCTCGGCCTGCCGATCGTCCGGTCGCTCGTGCGCCTGCACGGCGGGCGCTTCACGCTGACCAGCGAGGTCGACCGGGGCACCGTGGCGCGGGTCCACCTGCCGGCGGAGCGCGTCCTCTTCGCATTCTGGACCGGCAAGGTGGCGGCCGCGTCCTGACGCGCGCCCGACTGCATCGCATTGGCCGCAATCCGTATACGGAAAATTAAGCGGACCTTAGCGATTCGTGAGCGGTCCACAGCGGATTTACCCCTGCTTAAGCGCCACGCCGCATCTTGCAGGCAGGGATCACCCGGTTGCGTTGGTGGGGACGAAAATGGCTCGGAAATGGCTGCTCGTGGGCGCCACCGTCGGCTGCCTGTTCGCCGGCGGGAGCGCCTTGGCGGATACCGGCGCAGGCGGCGCATTGTCGGCCGCCCGCCCGATCACCCCTCTCTACGGCTCGATCAACCCCTTCTACGGCTCCATCAATCCGTTCTACGGACCGATCAATCCCTTTTACGGTTCGATCAACCCGTTCTACGGCGACATCAACCCGTTTTATGGCGACATCAATCCCTTCTACGGCGACATCAGTCCGTTCTGGGGCGACATCCAGCCCTTCTGGGGCGATATCCAGCCGTTCTACGGCACGATCCTGCCGTTCTACGGGAGCAACAACGCGTTCTGGGGCGACATGAATCCCTTCGTCGGGAACTCGTTCTTCAAGACCGTGCAGCCGTTCTGGAAAAACGCCGGCCCGCAATGGGGCGACATCAACCAGACCTGGAGTCAGCTGCAGGCCGGCAACGCGCGCAACTATGCGAGCCTGCAAAGCCAGTTGAACGCCTTCGTCAGCACCAGCGCGAATTTCTGGGGCGCGGCCGTGAAGCAGGCGACGGGCAAGAACTTCAACGACGGCTTCGCCCAGCCGATGTTCGCCAAATACGGGATCAATCCCAACGACCCCAATTCGCTGGCCAATACCAGCGTCGACACGCGCTCGCTGTTCTTCCTCAACTGGTATGACGGGCTGATGTCCTACACCGGCGTCGACCATGTCGACTGGTGGATGGGCTCGGTGCACTGGTCGCCGGCGCTGACCCAGATCCAGGGCCTGGGCACGAACTCGGTCATCGGCGTCCTGGACGCCAATTTCACCAGCGACAACAGCGGCGTCGCCAACCTGGTGTTCGCCGGCGGCTACCAGACCTATTCCAACGATCACGGCGCGGCGGTGGCGAGCCTGATCGCGGCCCAGCACGACGGACAGGGCATCATGGGCATCGCGCCCAACTCCACCGTCGAGGTCTACAACCCGTTCGACCAGACCGGCACCGCGAGCTGGTCGGACGTCAGCCAGGGCATCTACACGCTCTACAAGAAGGGCGCCTATGTCGTGAACGCCTCGCTCGGCGTGCCGGGCTCGGTGCTGTCGAGCGACTGGGCCAATATCCTGACCAGCCCGCAGCTCAGCAACCGCAACCACGATCTCGTCCTGGTGAAGGCGGCCGGCAATGACGGCATCACGCAGACCGCGAACGTGGCGTGGACCGGCAGCCAGGCGCCCAACAATTTGCTTCTCGTCGGCTCCATCGGCCCGACCGACCAGATCTCCTGGTTCTCGAACTCGCCCGGCGAGTCCTGCATCCTGGTCAACGGCATCTGCAAGGAGCAGAACAAGCTCAAATACCGCTTCCTGGTCGCGCCCGGCGAACTGATCCTCGTCTCGGACAATCACGGCGGCGTCACCCGCATGACGGGCACCTCGCTCGCCGCGCCGCTGGTGACGGGCGCCGTCGCCCTTCTGCAGGACCGCTGGCCGTGGCTGCAGCAGCACGCCGAAGAGACAGTGCAGATCATCCTGCAATCGGCCGACGACCTCGGTGCGCCCGGCGTCGATCCGATCTATGGCTGGGGCAAGCTCGACATCCAGGCGTCGCAATCGCCGCTCGATTTCAACGATCTGATGATCTATCAGCCCTTCAGCTATAGCGGCCGGCCGGTCGCGACGTCGTTCCTGCTGCCGACCTGGTCGCCGGCCTCGCTCAAATATTCGCTCCTGAACGCCGGCCAGCTCAATCTGTGGCAGCAGAAGGGCGCGTTCCTCGTGGCGTTCGAGACTATCGGCTCCACCTTCCGCGACTTCACCATTCCGCTCAGCAGCCTGCTGGTCGGCAAGAACCAGAACGTCAACGGCACCAGCAATCCGTTCCAGAGCTATCTCTATCAGCGCCTGATCGACTGGGCACACGGCAAGAACTCGCTGTCCTTCGAATCGCAGTCCACCCAGCTCGCCCAGGGCGACTGGCAGCTCGGCATCGTGACGACCGAATCCACGCCGGACGAGACCAGCCGCGGCGAGGGGCCGTTCCATGCCGAGTTCGTCGCGTCCAACCGCGAGGCGGGAGTCGAGCTGCACATGGGCGAAGGCAGCGCGGCCTATTCGATGATGGGTACAGGCGCCTTCTCGCTGCGGTCCGATTTCGATCCGGCGACCGGCGGCGTCAATCCGGTGCTCGGCTTCGCGTCCGGCGGCATGTATGCGAGCGGCGGATATTCCGTCACGCGCGACCTCAAGCTGAATTTCGGTTTCAGCCAGAAATCCGACGACCACGTCTACATCGATCCGACCTTCGGGCCGCTCAAGGAGCTGCCGCTCGCGACGGCGCGCGCCTCGGCCTCGGTCGCCGGGCTCGACTATGCGATCGGGAAGGATCTGACGATCAACGCCTCCTATACGATGCTGACCGAGGACGATGGGCTGCTCGGCTCGCAGGGCGGCGGCGCGCTGGCCTTCGCCGGCGCGGCGCATACCCAGGGCACGACGCTGGGCGCCACGGCCGCGTTGTCGGACGGATGGACGGTCTCCGGCTCGGGCACGCTGGCGCGCACGAGCGCCGCGCAATCGGCGGCATCGAGCCTGGCGCTGTCGCAGGCCGGCCTGCAATCGACCGCCTACGAACTCGCCGCGACGAAACTGGGCGTGCTTTCGGAGTTCGACAGCCTGCGCTTCTCGCTGACCCAGCCGCTGCATGTCGAAAGCGGCGCGCTACTCTACACCGCGCTCCAGGTCGTGGACCGGGACACCGGCGCGGTCGGCCCGGTGACCCAGACCTGGAACATCGCCGGCAAGCGCGAATACCGGATGGAAACGACCTATGACGTGCCGGTCCTGGAAGGCCGCGGCGCGGTCGACGGCTTCGCCGTGCTGGACATGAACCCGCCCAGCGCGCCGGACACGCCGATGTCGGTTTCGGTCGGCGCGCAATTCCGCGTCGCTTTGTAACGGACCGCCCAAGAGGGCCCCGACGGCGTCCTGCACTTTGCGCGCAATACTTCGCGGCAATGCGCGAACCGTCTTCATCCGCCGCGCGAAATCGTCGTGTAGACGATGTTCCGCGTGCACAATGTCGGCTGGACAGGTGATCACCGCCGTCCTTAAATTCTCGCGAACAAGCAGCCGATCGAACGCTCCAACAAGCGCACCCGCGGCGCGGCGTTGCCGCGCCGGCGAGGACATCACAGGGAGGGGCCATGCACGCCTCTGGGACTCACGGACTGAACGCCGAGCGCCTCGCGCATCTCAAGGCCGTCATCGAGGACGATATCAAGAAGGACCTCTATTTCGGCGGCGCCGTCATCGTGGCGCGGCACGGCGAGATCGGACTCTACGAGG
The DNA here is from genome assembly GCA_037200045.1 of Rhizomicrobium sp. Classification (NCBI taxonomy): domain Bacteria; kingdom Pseudomonadati; phylum Pseudomonadota; class Alphaproteobacteria; order Micropepsales; family Micropepsaceae; genus Rhizomicrobium; species Rhizomicrobium sp. Next base: position 888,674 of record JBBCHM010000001.1, on the reverse strand, counting down.
CGTTCGGCCATGCCGACTCGAAGAAGAGCCGGCCGGTGAAGAAGGATTCGGTGTTCAGCCTGTTCTCGGTCACCAAATCGTTCACCAATGTGCTGGTGCTGCGCGCGATCGAGATGGGGCAGTTCGCCTTCCACACCAAGATCAAGGACGTGGTGCCGCAGTTCGCCGGCAAGGGCCGCGACGACATCACGGTGCTGCACCTGCTGACGCATTCCTCCGGCATGCCGCCGATCTATACGCCGAGCGAAGGCATGTATATCGACGTGCTCGAGGACATGGTGATGACGATCTGCGAGCGCATCGCCGCCGAGCACCGGCCGAACGAGGTCGTCGCCTATTCCGCGCTCGTCAGCCACGCCATGCTAGGCTACATGCTGGTCAAGACCGATCCCAAGGGCCGGCGCTATCGCGATATCGCCAACGAGGATCTGCTGTTTCCGCTCGGCCTCAAGGACACCTCGGTCGGCCGGCGGCTCGACCTGAAGGAGCGGCATCTCGTTCCGGAATTCCGCGGCAACTCGCCGACGCAGCATCTGGGCCACAGCAATTTGGGACCGAACGGCGCGTTCGAAGAGGAAGATGCCGAGATGCCGTGGGTCGGCATCGTCTCGACGGCGCTCGACATGTACCGCTTCGCCGAGATGTTCCGGCGCGGCGGCGACGGCAACGGCGTGCGCATCCTGTCGCCGACCAGCGTCAAGCTGGCGCGGCGCAACTGGACCGGCGACAAGCCCAACGAGGTGTTCAAGAAGCTCTGCATCGACCGCGGCTGGCCGGTCATTCCGGCCTATATCGGGCTCGGCTTTCCGCTGCGGGGCGACGCGGTCGGCGTCAATCTCTACGGCTCGATGACCTCGCCGGGCACGATGGGCGGCTATGGTGCCGGCACGACGATCTGGTGGACCGATCCGGAACTGGACCTGACCTTCGTCGGCCTCATGACCGGGGTGATGAACGCCGACGCGAACTATGTGCGCTGGCGGCGCCTGTCGGACATCGCCGTCTCGGCCGCGACCTAGAAGTCGGCGCCATGGCCAACCGGCAAAGCGAGCACGCCTTCGACTACGTGATCGCAGGCGCCGGCACGGCTGGTTGCGTGCTGGCCAACCGGCTGTCCGAAGACCCGAACAATCGAGTCTGCCTGATCGAGGCAGGCGGCAAGGACAGCCATCCCTTCATCCATGTGCCGGCGCTGGTTGGCGCGGCGCTGACGCTCAAGCAAGTGAGCTGGGGCCTGGAAACGGTGCCGCAGGAGAATCTGAACGGGCGGCGCATACCGGTCCCGCGCGGCCGGGTGCTCGGCGGATCGAGTTCGGTCAACGGCATGGTCTATTTTCGCGGCCACGCGAAGGACTATGACGATTGGGCGGCGGCGGGAAATGTCGGCTGGTCGTTCGCCGAAGTGCTGCCCTATTTCCTGCGTTCGGAGAACAACGCGGAATATCCCGGCTCGCCTTATCACGGCCATAGCGGGCCGATGCATGTCAGCGATATCAAGGGACCCAATCCGCTGAACGCGGTGTTCGCCGACGCGATGCGCGATTTGCAGTTCCGGCACTGCGACGACTTCAACGGCCCGAACCCGGAAGGCTACGGCCTGCGCCAGGGCGCGATAAGGAATGGACGCCGCGAATCCGGCGTCACCGCCTTCCTGAGGCCGGCGATCGGCCGCGCCAACCTGACGGTGATGACGGACGCACCGATCGCACGCGTGGTGGTGGAGAACAAGCGTGCGACGGGCGTGGACGTGCTTGCCGATGGCGGGACACGGCGAGTCGAAGCGCGACGCGAGGTGGTCTTGAGCGGCGGCGCGGTCGGTTCGCCGCAGATGCTGCTGCTGTCGGGCATCGGCGACGGCGCGGCGCTGCAGGCGCTCGGCATCGCGGTCGAACATCACCTGCCGGCGGTCGGCGCGAACTATCACGACCATGTCGCGGCGAGCGTGCAGATGTGGACGGACAATTCCCAGTCCTACGGCATCTCGGTGAAGGCCTTTCCGCGCGGGGTGTGGAACGTCTTGCAATATCTATTGGCGCGACAAGGACCGTTCGCGAGCAATGTGTTCGAGTCGCATGCGGTACTGCGCTCGACCGCCGGGCTCGACCGGCCGGACATCCAGGTCGTGTTCCAGCCGGCGCGGCGCAACCAGAACCTGTTCCCGCTGCCGCTGGGCCATGGCTTCGCGATCAGCATCGTGCTGCTGCACCCCAAAAGCCGCGGGCGGCTGACGCTCAAGAGCGCCGATCCGCGCGCCCTGCCCCTGATCGATCCGAAACTGCTGAGCGCGGCGGAGGATTTCGAGCCTCTGGTGCGCGGACTCAAACTCGCGCGGCGCGTCTTCGCGGCGTCGGCTTTCGCGCCCTACAAGGCGAGCGAGTTCCTGCCGGGCGCGTCGGTCGAGGGCGACGCGCCGCTCAAGGATTATGTGCGCGCGACCGCCGCGACGGTGCATCATCCGGCCGGCTCGTGCCGCATGGGCGTCAACGACGACGCGGTCGTGACACCGGAGCTCAAGGTGCGCGGGATCGAGGGCCTGCGCGTCGCCGACGCCTCGATCTTCCCCAAGCTGATGGGCGGCAACACCAACGCGCCGGTCGTGATGGCGGCGGAGAAAGCGGCCGACATGATCCTGGGCAAGGCGCCGCCGGCGCCGCTGGCCTTGTCGCAATAACAACGCGTATCGGAGGAAGCATGGCCGCGGAACACATCAGGACATGGCGGATCGGCGACGTCGAGATCGCGCGCATCGTCGAGGTCAACGATCATACCGACCCGTTCAGCATGCTGTCGAAGGACCTCACGGCCGAAGACGCCCTGCAATATGATTGGCTGCAGCCGAACTTCATCACGCCGGACGGGCGGATGAAGATCTCCTTCCAGTGCTTCGTCCTGCGCTCGGGCAAGGACAGCGTGATGATCGACACCTGCATCGGCAACGACCGGGCGCGGGAATTCGACATCTTCACGAACCTGCACACCAGCTTCCTCGAGGACCTCAAGGTCGCCGGCTTTCCGCGCGAGACGATCACCAAGGTGCTGTGCACGCATCTGCATTTCGACCATGTCGGCTGGAACACGATGAAGGTCGACAGAAAGTGGATCCCGACCTTCCCCAATGCCCGCTATCTGTTCGGCGCCAAGGAATACGAGCACTGGCTGATGCTGGAGCGGACCGGCGGCTATCACGACGTCACGCACATGACCGACTCGATTCGCCCGGTCGTCGAGGCCGGCCTGGTCGATTTCATCGATCCGACGGCCCGGATCACCGACGAGGTGAGCCTTATCCCCACGCCCGGTCACACGCCGGGGCATATGAGCGTGCTGATCCAGTCCAAAGGCGAGGAAGCGATCATCACCGGCGACATGATGCATCACCCGATCCAGCTCGCCGAATGCGACCGCGTCGCCAATTTCGACATGGACAAGGAACAGGGCGTCAAGACGCGCAAGGCGATGATCGAGCGCGTGGCGGACAAGAACATTCTCGTCATCGGCACGCATTTCACCCATCCCTCGTCGGGCTATGTGGTGAGCGACACGAAAAACTGGAAGCTGAAGGCCGTCTGATGGATTGGGATCTGAAGGACCAGGCAATATTGATCACCGGCGCCGGACGTGGCCTCGGCCGCGCGGCGGCGGAGCTTTTGGCGCGCTGCGGCGCACGCGTCGGCGCCTGCGATATCGACGCCGCCCGATGCGCGGAGACGGTCGAGGCGATCCGGGAAAGCGGCGGACGCGCGGCGGACTTCGCCTTCGACGTGGCGGACCGCGACGCCTTCCACGCCGCCGCGGCGCAATTCGCGCAGCACAGTGGCCGCATCGACGCCGTCGTCAACAACGCGATGCTGCTGCGCTATGAGCCGATCGAGGACGTGCGCGCGGACGTGGTGGACCGGATGCTTGGTGTGGGGATCAAGGGATCGCTGTGGGGAGCCCAGGCCCTGCTCGCCCACATGGACAAGGAGCGCGGCGGCGCCATCGTGAACATGGCCTCGCCGGTCGCCGAGAAGGGCTTTCCCAACACGGCGGTCTACAGCCTGGTGAAGGGCGCGCTCGTCACGCTCACCAAGACGCTGTCGGCGGAGCTCGGGCCGAAGAAAGTCCGCGTTAATGCGGTGGCACCCGGATCGGTGCCGACGCCCGGCGCGCTCGGCCTCAACACCGAAGAGGAATATGCGCGGCGCACGCGAACGATACCGCTGCGCCGGCTGGGGAGCGCCGACGACAACGCGCAGGCGGTTGCGTTCCTGCTCTCGCCGGCCGCATCCTTCATCAACGGCGAAATCCTGCATGTCGACGGCGGCATCGCCGCGGCCGGCTAGTCATTGGAGCGAGATGCCATGGAAGACTTCAAGGACAAGACGGCCTTCATCACCGGCGGCGCGGCCGGCATCGGCCTCGCCATGGCGCGGGAATTTCTGGCGGCCGGCGCCAAGGTGGTGATCGCCGACATCCGCCAGGACGCGCTCGACAAGGCGGTGAAGACGCTGGGCGGCGGCGACAAGCTGCGGGCCATCCGCCTCGATGTGACGGACCGCGAGGCCTTCGCGCTCGCGGCGGAAGACGTCGGCAAGGTCCACATCCTGTGCAGCAATGCCGGCATCTTCATCGGCGGCCCGACGCAGGACGCGACGTACGACGACTGGGATTTCTGCCTCGGCGTGAACCTCGGTGGCACCGTCAACGCCGTGCGCACCTTCGTGCCGCGCCTGATCGCGCAAAACGAGGGCGGTCATATCGTGCTCACCTCCTCGATCAACGGGCTGTTCGCGAGCGGCGCGGTCGGACCGTATACCGCGTCGAAATTCGCCACCACGGCGATCGGCGAGTGCCTGCGGATGAACCTGGCGCCCTATGGCATCGGCGTTTCGATCCTGTGCCCGGGGCCAGTCGCGACCGATCTGTTCGACAGCACGCCGGCGGTCCGGCCGAAGGAGTTGAGCGATACCGGCGCGCATCTGGTGAAGACCGACGCGCGCGATCCCGTCTCGCAGGAGATTTTCGCCGGCGCGATGTCGATCGAGGAAGTCGGGCGCAAGGTCATGCAGGGCCTCAGACGCGATGACCTTTACATCATCACCCATGGCGAAATCCGCGACGTGCTGGAAGCGCGGATGAAGGCGGTGCTCGCCGCGCTGCCGGACGAGCCCATTCCGCCGGGGCGCGCGAAGTCGGCGCGCTTTCTCTACGACGTGCCGATCTACGACGAACAAAGCGCCAAGCCGGCGCCGAAAGCGGTTTGAAGGGAAGCGCAATGGCCGAGACGGAAAGCAAGAACGAAAAGCTGGTCCGCAGCTTCTTCGAGGACGTGCTGAACACCGGCGACCTGGAAAAGATCCGGCCGTGTTTCCATCCCGACGCGACCTGGACGCCGATGGCCAAGCCCGGCATTCCCGGCGCCGGCGTGCATCGCGGCCGCAAGGGGATCGTCGACGAATTTCTCGCGCCGGTGCGCGGGCTGTTCGTGGACGGCGATCCGAAGAACACGGTCGAGAACCTGTTCGGCAAGGGCGATTTCGTCGCCGTGGAGACGCACGGCACCGGCACGTTCCGCAACGGGCGGGAATACGACAACCGCTATGCCTGGATCGTCGAGATCAGGGACGACATGATCTTCGCCATCCGCGAATACATGGACACCGCCTATATCGCGTCGATCACGAGCTGAGGGAACGATGGCCACGGATTACGACGTCATAGCGATCGGCTCGGGCCATAACGGCCTCGTCGCCGCGGCCTATATGGCGCAGGCCGGCAAGAAGGTCCTGGTCTTGGAGCGCAATGCCTGGCACGGCGGCGGCGTGGTGACGCGCGAATTGACGGTGCCGGGTTTCCTGCACGACCAGCATTCGATGGCGCACATTTTCATCCAGGGCAATCCGCTCCTGAAGAACGACGATTTGGGCCTCAAGTCGAAATTCGGTCTGCGCTATGTGTTTCCCGAGATGCCGATGGTCTCGGTGTTCGAGGACGGCACGACGCTGGGCATGTACCGCGACCGCGAGCGCACCGTCGCCGACATCGCGAAGTTCTCCAAGAAGGACGCCGAGGCGTTCCGCGGCTTCGCGGACATGGCCAAGACCTTCCTGCCGATGATCCAATCGCAGCTCTATTCCCCGCCGGTGCCGCTCGGCGCCTCCTATGCGCTGATGGACCAGAGCCGCGAGGGCCGCGAGATGTGGCGCATCATGCAGCTCTCCTGCCACGACCTTCTGACCGGCCTGTTCGAGAACGAAAAGGTCATCATGCATTTCGGCCGCATCGCCGGGGAGAACCTGGTCTCGCCCGACGAGAAAGCGACCGGCATGGGACCGTTCGTGTTCGTCGGCTTCCTGGAAGCCTATGGCATCGGCGTTCCGCTCGGCGGTTCGGGCAAGCTGACCGAGGCGCTGATCGCCTCGATCGAATCCAATGGCGGCGAGGTCCTGGCGAACGCCGACGTGACCGCGGTGACGACGAAGAACGGCCGCGCCACCGGCGTGGCAACGAAGGACGGCCGCGAATACAAGGCCAAGGACGGCGTGATCGGCGCCATCCATCCGCATCTTCTGGGCAGGATGGTTTCGGGGCTCGATCCGGCGGTGGTGCACGACGCCAATGCGACGCAGATCTCCGAGATCGGCTGCATCACGATCCACGCCGCGCTGAACGAGCCGCTGAAATTCCGCGCCGGCGATCACGTCAAGGCAGTGATGATCGAGCTTCTGCCCAACTCCTACAACGCGCTGCGCAAGAGCTTCGACAATCTGCGCTATGGCGGCTTCACCGACCCGCCGCTGATCGGGCTTGGCTCGATCTCGATGCACGATCCGTCGCGCGCCCCGGCCGGCAAGGCGACGATGCATGTGTGGGACTACGTGCCCTATAAGCGCGCCGACGGTCTGGACTGGGACGCCACGAAGAAGGCCTATGCCGAGCGCATGCTGGCGCATATGGGCAAGTACATCTCGAATGTCGGGCCCGAGAACATCATCGCCTATCAGTGCGACAGCCCGCTCGACATGGAGCGCACCTCGGCCAGCTTCCAGCATGGCGATCTGCACGGCGTGGCGTCCACGACCTATCAGTCCGGCGCGCACCGGCCGACGCCCGACCTCGGCATGAACGTCGTGCCGGGCTGCGAGCGGCTCTATCTCGTGGGGCCGTTCCAGCATCCGGGCGGCGGCGTGTTCGGCGCCGGCCGCGCGGCGGCGATGCGGATGTGCGAGGACCTGAAGATCGATTTCGACAAGATCGGCGTGCGCAGATGAAGCTCACCTCCGCCGACAGATCCGAGCTGATGCAGGTGAGCGCGCTGGAGCGCGACGGCGACCTGCTGGTGATCAAGGGCAAGATCTTCGGCGCGATGCCGATGACCGCGAAGCTTTCGCCGGCGGAGTTCCGCAAGGGGCTCGGCCTTCTGAATTTCAAGCTGTTCCTCTTCCTGCTGACGTTTCCGTTCCGGAGATAGCGCCATGGAAATTCCCTCGACCGACATCGACATGTTTAGCGCCGACTCGGTGCGCAACGCGCGGCGCGTCGATGACGGCATCCGCGAGATCGCGCCCGTCGTCCATCTGGAGCGCGAGAACATCGTGATGCTGGGCCGCTATGAAGATGTCGCCAAGGGGCTGGTGGACTGGAAGGCGTTTTCCAATACCTCGCGCCCCTGGCACGATCCCAATTCGGTGCGGCCCGAAATCCTCCTGACCGACGATCCGCCGCGCCACACCCAGGTGCGCGCGGTGATCGGCCGGGCGCTGTCGCCCAAGGCGATGAAGACGATGGAAGACGCCTTCCGGCGCGAAGCCGAGGTGCTGGTCGACGATCTTCTGGCGCACGACACGGGCGAGATCGACGCGATAAGCGGCATCACGGCGCGCTATGTCCACAAGGTGCTGCCCGACCTGATGGGCCTGCCGGTGGAAGGCCGCGAGAACATGACGCCGTTCGGCAATGCGGTGTGGGCGACGATGGGGCCGGCGAACGCGCTGTTCGACGCCGCCATGGCCGGCGCCGGCAACAGCTTCGAATGGGTCGATCAGGCGTGCAGCCGCCAGAACATCCGCGAGGGCAGCCTGGGCGGCGAGATGTATGCGGCGGCGGATCGCGGCGAAATCAGCGAGCAGGATGCCAAGCTGCTGACGCTGACCATCCTGTCGGCGGGCGCCGACACCACGGTCATCACCATGGGCAATGCGCTCAACGCCTTCGCGCGGTTTCCCGAACAATACCAGGCGCTGCGTGACGATCCCTCGCTCCTGCGCAATGCGTTCGACGAGGCGCTGCGCTGGGATTCGCCCTCGCGCATGGCGGGACGCATCACCAAGACGGACGTGCGGATCGGGGATTATGTGATCCCGGAAGGCACGCGCTGCGGGCTGATGTTCGGCGCCGCCAACCGCGATCCGCGCAAATGGGACGATCCGGAGCGTTATGATATCCGCCGCGACCTGCGCGGCCAGGTCGGCTGGGGCCAGGGTATCCATATGTGCGTCGGCAAGGCGCTGGCGCAGGCGGAAGCCGATGCACTCCTGGGCGAGATCGTCAAGCGCGTGGCGCGGATCGAACCGGCGGGCGAGCCGGAGCCGTGGATGACGACCATCGGCCATGGGCCGATCAAGGTGCCCGTGCGCCTGCACGCGGCCTGAAGCGAGCGGCGATGTCGGACAGCTACGAGATCTATGCGATCCACTACGGTCACCACGACCGCAAGGGGCATGAGAACTTCATCGGCGGCGATCCGCATGACGACATCGACATGCCGCTCGACTATTTCGTCTGGGCCATCGTCGGCAGCGAGCGGACTTTCGTGCTCGATACGGGTTTCGCGCCGGACATGGCGCGGAAGCGCGGCCGCGAGATCACGCGGCCGGTTGCCGACGGGTTACTGGCCATCGGAGTCGATCCCGGCACGGTCGGCGACGTGATCCTGTCGCACATGCATTACGACCATGCGGGCAACCTGCCGATGTTTCCCAAGGCGCGCTTCCACATCCAGGACGCCGAGATGGAATATATCACCGGGCGGTCGATGTGCCACGGGATGTTGCGCGGCGCCTTCGAGGCCGAGCATGTCGCGCAGATGGTGCACAACGTGTTCGACGGGCGGGTGCAGTTCCACGATGGCGTGTCGGAGCTCGCGCCGGGGATCACACTGCACAAGGTCGGCGGCCATACCAAGGGCTTGCAGGTCACGCGGGTGAAGACGCGGCGGGGCTGGGTCGTGCTGGCGTCGGACGCGGCGCATCTCTACGCCAATATGGAGCGCGCCCATCCCTTCCCCATCGTCGTCGATGTCGACGACTATCTGGAAGCCTTCGCCACCATCCGCAAGCTGGCGAGTTCCGACGCGCATATCGTGCCGGGTCACGATCCCTTGGTGCTCGCGCGCTATCCGCTGGCGCGCGACGGACTTGCCGGCGTGGTACGCCTCGACATCGAACCGAAAGGCTGAAGACATGAACGAAAATATCGGCTTTATCGGGCTGGGACGGATGGGCTCGCGCATGTGCGCGCGCCTGGTCGATGCCGGGCACGCGGTCACGGTGTTCGATGTCGACGACAAGAATGTCGAGCGGCTCACGCAGCGCGGCGCCAAGCGCGCCGGTTCGCCAACCGAGGTCGCGGATGCGGCGGAGCTGGTGTTCGCCAGCCTGCCCTCCCCCGCCATCGTGCAGGAGGTCGCGGCGGGCGCCGCCAAGGGCAAGACGATCAAGACCTTCGTCGATCTGTCGACCACCGGTCCGCGCGTCACGGCGGCCGTCGCGGCGGCGCTGGCGGCGAAGGGCATCGTCATGCTCGACGCGCCGGTCTCCGGCGGCATCAAAGGCGCGGAGCAAGGCACGCTCGCCGTGATGGTGTCGGGGCCGAAGGACAGCTACGCGAAGATCGAGGCCATCCTCAGGAATTTCGGCAGGCTGTTCTTCATGGGCGAGACGCCGGGGCTCGGCCAGACCATGAAGCTCGCCAACAATCTGATGGGCGCCTGCGCCATCGCGATCACTGGCGAAGGCATGGCGATGGGCATCAAGGCCGGCCTCGACCCCAAGCTGATGATCGACGTCTTGAACGTGTCGAGCGGGCGCAGCAGCGCGACGCAGGACAAATGGCCCAAATCCGTCCTGCCGCGGACCTTCGATTTCGGATTCGCCACGGGCCTTTCGTTCAAGGACGTTCGGCTGTGCGTCGAAGAGGCCGAAGCCATGGGCGTGCCGATGATCGTGGGCAGCGCGGTGCGCCAGATGCTGTCGATCACCAACAACGTCTACGGGCCCGACAGCGACTTCACCGAGATGGCGCGGCTGGTCGAAAGCTGGGCCGGGCTCGATTCCAGCAAATCCAACAAGGGAAATCCGACATGATCAAGGAACTGTTCGAGAAGGGCCTGAAGATCCGCAAGGAAGTGCTGGGCGCCGCCTATGTCGAGAAATCGCTCGCGGCGGCGGACGAGTTCAGCATGCCGATGCAGGAGATGGCGACCGAATCCTGCTGGGGCTACATCTGGGGCCGCGAGGGCCTGCCGCGCCGCGACCGCAGCGTCGTCAATCTCGCGATGATCAGCGTGCTCAACCGGCCGCACGAGTTGAAGATCCACGTCAAGGCGGCGCTGCGCAACGGCCTTTCCAAAAAGGAGATCTCGGAAATCTTCCTGCAGGTCGCCTGCTATGCCGGCATCCCGGCCGGCGTCGACAGCTTTCGCATCGCCAAGGAAGCCATCGCGGAATACGAGAGCGAAAACAAAGCCTGAGAGGGCCTCGATGTGGGATAGGCGCGACTTCCTGCTGGCGACCGGCGCGGCAATGGGCAGCCTGGCGGCGACGGGCACCGCGACAGCGGCGCCTGTCTCGACGGCCGGGATCGTGGTCGCCGACCGGCGCATCGCGGCGAGCCGCGCCTTCGCGGCCGGCGGCCGGCGCGTCGTGTGGATCGACGGCGATGTCACCGATTTCTGGTACGATGAACTCGACCTGCTCTGGCGCCGCGAACAGGTCGCGCTTGCCGGCCTCACCGCCCATGGCGCGTTCTTCTGCCTGGAGCGTCTGGGCATGGATCGCGGCCTGCGCGTCGCATTCAAGGAAGAGTTGCCGCCGGCGAACCGTGACGAACCGCAACGGCCGGTCCGATGGCTTCTCGCGCCCAAGCGCCGCCCTTCGGGAGATTTCGCATGAGGACGCCGCCCGGCGTGAGCGCGGAGGATTTCGCCGCCGCCATCGCGGCATTCCAGGCGGTCGTGGGTCGGGATTGGGTGTTCACCTCCGACGAGGACCTGGAGCCCTATCGCGACGCCTACTCGATCCTTTGGAGCGAGCCGGACGAACGGATCGCGTCCGCCGCGGTTGCGCCGCTCACCGCCGAGGAGGTGCAGGCGGTGATGCGGATCGCCAACGACAAGCGCATCCCGATCTATCCGATCTCGACCGGCAAGAATCTCGGCTACGGCGGGGCGGCGCCGGTGCTGTCCGGCAGCATCGTGCTCGACCTTAAGCGGATGAACCGCATCCTGGAGATCGACGAGCGCAGCGCCTATGCGCTGGTCGAGCCGGGCGTGACCTATTTCGATCTTTACCGCGCCATCCAGGACAGGAAGCTGAACCTGTGGATCGACTGCCCCGATCCGGGTTGGGGCAGCGTGATCGGCAATGCGCTGGATTATGGCGGCGGCTACACCCATTCCTCGTACCGCAATCACTTCGACGCCCATTGCGGGATGGAGGTGGTGCTGGCCGACGGCGAGGTGCTGCGCACCGGCATGGGCGCCCTGCCCGGCGCCAGGACCTGGCAGCAGAACAAATACGGCTACGGACCGTTCGTGGACGGATTGTTCAAGCAGTCCAGCCTCGGCGTCGTCACCAAGATGGGGATCTGGCTCTATCCGGCGCCGGAGGCTTATGCCGCCGGCGTGATCGGCGTGCCGAGGAAGGCCGACATCAACGCGCTGGTCGACGTCATCAACTATCTGGAGAACACCGTGACCATGCAGGGCATGCCGGTATTCGCCAGCCCCTTCCTGCCGCTCGGCTTCGCGGTGCCGCTGCCGCCCGGCATGCCGTCGAGCGACGCCAGCGTGGTGGAGCAGGAAGCTTATGCGGCGCGCACCAACACGCCGTTCTGGACCGTCACGGTGTCCTATTACGGCCCCCCCGAAGTCGTGAAGGCGCAGTGGGAGTACACCAAGAAGAAAGCGTCCGCGATTCCCGGCGCCAGTTTCAGCGGCGGCGATGTGATCGCCATGCCGCCGAAGCCCGAAGACCTGACGGGGATGCTGAGCAAGTCGCCGTTCGGCATTCCGGCGCTGTCGATCTTCTCCATCGGTGCGCGCAGCGAGCATTCCGATCCGACGGAAGGGCACATCACCTGCTCGCCGATCATCCCGCGCACCGGCGAGGGCATCACCGAGGCCTATGAGCTGATCCAGAAGACGGCGCAGCGGCTCGAACTGCCGGTCACGGTGCTGACGCCGCCGATCGGCTGCTGGGCGCGGACCTTCGTGATCCTGGTGATGATGGCGGTCAGCCACGATCCGGAAAAGAACAAGCGCACCCGAACCGGCTTCCGCGAGCTGATCAAGATCCTGGCCGATCACGGCTATGGCGAATACCGCACGGCGCCGGCGTTCCAGGACGACGTGATGGCGACCTATAGCTTCAACAATCACGCGCTGCTGCGCTTCCACGAGGCGGTGAAGGACGCGATCGATCCTAACGGCATTCTCTCCGCCGGCCGCTATGGCGTGTGGCCCAGGCATTTGCGGGAGAAGAAATCGTGAGGCGCACGATGCCGATGGCGATGCTCGCGATGCTGGTGGCCGCGCACGCGACCGCTTCGCCGCAGCGCGCCGTGCCGGGCGCCGGCTGGTCGCGCGTTCCGGTTCTCGGCACGGGCGGGCAACAGACTTTTCATCGCTATTGCTGGGAGTGCCATGGCGACGGGCCGGACAGGCCGGGAACGCTGGCGCTGCAGGTGAAATATCGCGGCGAAGTGCCGGCGCGGCTCGACCAGCGTACCGACCTGACGGCGGATTTCGTGATCGCGACCGTGCGCCACGGCATCAGCGTCATGCCGTCGATGCGCAAGACCGAAATCGGCGACGCCGAGCTGAATGCCATCGCCGCCTATCTGGCGCGCAAGAGATAACAGGAGGAACGGGATGGAAGATCGGGGCGATGTGATCGTGGTGGGCGCAGGACCGGTGGGGTTCCTCACCGCGCTCGGCCTGGCGCGCAAGGGCATCCGCGTCACGCTGCTGGAGGCGGAAGCGGGCATCAACAACTCGCCGCGCGCGGCGATCTATTTCCCGACGACGCTGGAGCTCATCGACCGGCTGGGCCTGCTCGAAGACGCCGAGGCTATCGGGCTTCCCAGCACGCGGTTCTCGATGCGGTTTCTTGACGACGGCGAGATCATCCGCTCCGACCTGCGCAACACGCTGCCGCCCGGCAGCAAATACGACCACAATCTGCATTTCGGCCAGCACATCCTCGCCAAGCTGGTGTCGGACCACCTCGCGCGCCTGCCCAATGCGGAGGTTTTGTGGAACCACAAAGTCGTCGCCCTGTCGCAGGACCAAAGCGGCGTGACGCTGAGCGTCGCGACGCCGGACGGGCCGCGCGAGTTGCATGCGGATTGGGTGGTGGGCACGGACGGCGCGCGCAGTTCGGTGCGCACGCTGCTCGGCCTGCCGTTCGAAGGACACACCTGGCCCGAGCGCTTCGTCGCAACCAATGTCGAATACGATTTCGAGAAATACGATTTCGAGCTCGCCAACATGATCGCCGATCCGGCGAACTGGGCCGTGGTGGCGCGGCTGGGGCGCGAGAACCTGTGGCGCGTCACCTATGGCGAAGATGCCGATCTTGCCGAAGATGAAGTCTATGCCCGCATCCCGGCGCACTATGCCGCGGTCTTTCCCGGCAAGGAGCCCTATCGCATCGTAGCCTGGTCGCCCTATCGCGTGCAGGAGCGTTGCGCGTCGTCGTTCCGCGTCGGGCGCGCGCTGCTGGCCGGCGACGCGGCGCATGCCTGCAACCCGTGCGGCGGCCTCGGCCTCACCACCGGCGTGATCGACGCCGACTGCCTCATCGCGGTTCTGTCCGCGGTCATCGAAGGGCGGGCCGGCGAGGACGTGCTCGACTTCTATGCCACGGAGCGCAAGCGTGTGTTTCATGAGGTGACATCGCCGCTCGCCACCAATTTCAAGCGCACCCTGTCCGAGAAGGACCCGGCGAAGCGCGAGACGGATCGCGCGGGTTTCCGCGCCAACGCGCAGCAGGTCGACAATTCGGTGACCTCGACATCCTTGAGCAAGCTGATCTTCGGCAAACCCATGCCGGTATGAGGTGGAAAACATGACAGGCTACAGCACCGAAGGTTTCATCCGTGACGAGTACGTGGTCGACGGCGTGCGCAGCGTTGTCCACAGCGCGGGCAAGGGACCGACCGTGATCTTCTTCCACGGCGGCGGCACGTTCCACGGCTTCGAATGGACCCGCGACTGGCTGGACCGCTTCCGCGTGATCCTGCCCTATCATCCCGGCTTCGGCGAAAGCGCCGACGATCCGGACATCACGTCGACCGCCGACTATGTGATGCATTACACCGCGCTGTTCGCCGCGCTCGGCCTGACGCGGTTCGGGCTCGCCGGCGCCTCGCTCGGCGGCAGGCTCGCGACCGAGTTCACGCTGACGCATCGCGACATGGTGAGCCGGCTGGTGCTGGCGGCGCCGGCGGGCCTTCTGGCGCCGGAATGTCCGCCGCCGGATTGGGCGTCGATCCGGCCCCAGGATGTGCCGAAGTTGCTGGTCGCCGATCCGGCCATCATCGCGCGCTGGTGGCCGCGGGACGCGGATGCCGCCTTCATGGCGGAGCGCGCCCGCGAGCGCGTCTCGACCGGACGGGTGCTGGCCGACATGGAAGCGGCCGACCGCAAAATGCGGCGGCGCCTGCCGCGCCTCGGCGTGCCGACGCTTATTCTATGGGGCGGCAAGGATCACATCCTGCTGCCCGGCCTGGCGCGGCATTGGGGGCAGACCATTCCCGGTTCGACCGTGACGATGATCGACGAGGCCGGCCATCTGCTGCTCGACGAGTCGCCACGGGCGCGCAGGATCGCGGCCGACTTCCTCGCGGGCGCATAGGCGCCGCGTCATCCCAGATGGATGTCCGACTGCTGCGTCTCGTCGGCGCCGTCATTGGCTTTCAGCCGGCTGAAGACCACCGTCGACAGGATGGTGAAGGCCCCCAGCACCAGGAAGGCCTCGTGCAGGCCGCGGATCAACTCGACCGGATTGGCGCGCAGGCTGGCGGGAATGAAGAACACCGTCGTCAGGCCGGCCACCGCGACGCCGAAGCTCAGCGACAATTGCTGCATGGTGCTCGCGATGGAACTGGCGTTGCTCGCGGCGCGCGGCGCGACATCGGCGTAAACCAGCGTGTTCATGCTCGTATATTGCGTCGAGGTCAGCGCGCCGTAGCAGAAGGCCTGCGCGACGATCAGCCAGATCGGCGTGCCGGGGCCGATGGTCGCGAACAGCATCAAGAGGACGCCGAGGATAACGGTGTTCGAGACCAGCACGCCGCGATAGCCGACGCGCCTCAGGACCGCCGGCATGAAGATCTTCGTGGTCATCGCCGCCATCGCCTGCGGCATGATGAGAAGGCCGGACTGGATCGGCGTGAGCCCGAGCCCGACCTGGTAGAGCAGCGGCAGGAGGAACGGCACGCCGCCGATGCCCAGCCGGGTCACGAAGCTGCCGCTGACCGCCGCGGCAAAGGTGCGGATGCGGAAGAGACTAAGATCCAGCAGCGGATAGCGCGCCCGCTGGGCATGCAGGCCGTAGCCGAAGATCAGGACCACGGAGATCGCCAGGAGGCCGAGAACCTCGCCCGTGGTCAGCGTATGCTCGCCGAATATCTCCAGCACATAGGACAGAAGCGCGATGCCGGAGCCGAACAGGATGAGGCCGAGGATGTCGAGCGGCTTGGTGTCCGGCTCGCGATAGTCCGGCAGGTTCAAATAGACCAGCACCAGGCCGGCGATGCCGACCGGGATATTGAGGAAGAAAATCGCCCGCCAGTGGAAATAATCGACCACGAGACCGCCGGCGAGCGGGCCGAGCATCGGACCGATCAGGCCCGGAATGGCGACGAAGCTCATCGCGCGCACCAGCTCGGATTTGGGGAAGGTGCGCACCAAAGTGAGCCGTCCGACCGGCACCATCATCGCGCCGCCGCAGCCCTGCAGGATGCGGCAGGCGACCAGCAGGTGAATGTCGCTCGACAGCCCGCACAGAAACGAGCCGAGCGTGAAGACGGCGATGGCGGACGCGAAGACGCGGCGGGTGCCGAACTTGTCGGCCATCCAGCCGCTGATCGGGATGAAGACGGCCAGGCTCAGCGTATAGCTCGCCAGCACGGATTTCATGCTGAGCGGCGTCACCGCCAACGCCTTGGAAATCACCGGCACGGCGGTGTTCAGGATCGTCGTGTCGAGCGATTCCATGAAAAACGCGACCGCGACCAGCCACGGCAGGAGACGCTTCACCGCCGGCGAGGGCGGCCCCGAAAATGCGCTTGGGGCAGGCAGTGCGAATCTCGCTGTTTATCGATGGAGTGGCCGACACTTAAGCGCATCGACCCAGGCGGTGCCAGCAAATCCCCGGATTCCAGCCATCCCCCGTACCTGTGCGATGGCCCGATTTTGCAAGTGCGAAGGACACTTTTTTATAGCGCCTGCGACAAAACAGGAGCAACATCCGCAGAACGGATCGCAGAATCCGGTTTTGGGAGAGACAACCATGGCATTGGTTCATCATCACCCGCATCCGCATCGCATGCATGATCTGGCGGTTGTCGGGTTGGTTCTGGTCGTGTTCGGGATTATCGCCGCGGCAGTCCCCTGCCTGAAAATGGCGATCGACCAGATTTTCGGTTTCTTTGCGTAGGATCCGCTCTCGGGACCCTGAGTTCCTTGACGAAATATTATGTCGGGCACACGAAATGGTGCGCCTGACAGCATCGGGATCGCGCGTGTAAGAGCATTCTCCGCCTAGATTATTGCAGTTGCGAAGGCTAGGGATGGGTTGCCGGCACCGCCCAGAGTTCGTTCGCAAGCATGCTACCTCTCCCCAAGACGTCCAAGATTTCGGCCCTCGTCGTCGTGTCGTGCCTGTTCGCCGCCGCGTGCGGCGGAGGCGCGCCACCGAAGCGGCCGCCGCCCACCGTGGGCGTCATCGTCATCAAGGCGGCGCCGGTGCAATTGACCGCCAATCTTCCCGGCCGCACCGACTCCTATGCGGTGTCCGAAGTGCGACCGCAGGTCGGCGGCATCCTGCTGAAGCGACTGTTCGTCGAAGGCGGCACGGTGCGCGCCGGCCAGCCGCTCTATCAGATCGATCCGGCGCCCTATCGCGCCGCCTATGACAATGCCGCCGCGGCGCTCCCGGCGGCGAAGGCGAAGGCCGAGCGCTATGGCGCGCTGTTGAAGGCAAGCGCGGTCGCGCCGCAGGACTATGACGACGCACTGGCCGCCTACAAGCAGGCGGAGGCCAATCTGAAATCGGCGGCCATCAACCTCGCCTATACGACGATCACCGCCCCGATCGGCGGGCGCATCAGCCGCTCGTCGGTCACCGAGGGCGCCCTTCTCACCACCGCACAGACGACGGCGCTCGCCACCATCCAGACGCTCGATCCGATCTATGTCGATATAACGCAATCCAATGTCGAGCTGCTCAACCTCAAACAGGCGATGCAGGGCGGAACGCTGACGCATAACGGCCCGGCCTCGGCGCGCGCGACGCTGACGCTCGACAATGGCAGCCCCTATCCGCTGGCGGGCACGCTGCAATTCAGCGAGGTCACGGTCGACGAGACGACCGGCGCCGTCACGCTGCGCGCCATCTTCCCCAATCCCGAGGGACTGCTGCTTCCCGGCACCTTCGTGCGCGCCACGATCATCGAGGGCGTCGAGCCCAACGCGATCCTCGCGCCGCAACAGGGCATCAGCCGCAACGAGAAGGGCGACCCGACCGCGCTGGTGGTCGATGCGAAGGGCTTCGCGCGGCTGCGCCTGCTCAAGGCGTCGCGCGCGATCGGCGACAAATGGCTGGTGACCAGCGGCCTTAATCCCGGCGACAGGCTGATCGTCGAGGGCCTGCAGAAGGTGCAGCCCGACATGCCGGTGACCGCGGCGCCGGCGTCCTATGCCAAGGCGGCCGGATCGCACTGATGGGCTTGTCGCAATTCTTCATCGAACGGCCCGTCTTCGCCTGGGTCATCGCGATCGTGATCGCGCTGATGGGCCTTCTGGCGATCAATGTCCTGCCGATCACGCAATATCCCACGATCGCGCCGCCGGCCGTCAGCATCGTCGCGAGCTATCCCGGCGCCGCCGCCGAGACGGTGCAGAATTCGGTCACCCAGGTGATCGAGCAGCAACTCACCGGCGTCGACAATCTGCTCTATTTCTCCTCGTCGTCGAGTTCGAACGGCCAGGTCCAGATCACCGCGACCTTCGCGCCCGGCACCAATCCCGACATCGCCCAGGTGCAGGTCCAGAACAAGGTGCAGCAGGCGCTGCCCATCCTGCCGCAGGAAGTGCAGCAGCAGGGCGTGGTGGTGCTCAAGTCGCAGTCCAGCTTCCTGTTGGTCGTCGCGCTCTACGACGACAGCGGCCGCTACACCAATATCGACATCTCCGACTTCATCGCCAGCAAGCTGCAGGACCCGCTCAGCCGCGTCTCGGGCGTCGGCCAGACGCAGGTGTTCGGCTCGCCCTATGCGATGCGCATCTGGCTCGATCCGTACAAGCTCAACAGCTACAGCCTGACGCCGGGCGACGTGCAGAACGCGGTGCTGGCGCAGAACGTCCAGGTGTCGGCCGGCGAATTGGGCGCGCAGCCCACCGTTCCGGGCCAGCAGCTCGATGCGACGGTCACGGCCCAGTCGCGGCTGACGACGCCCGAGCAGTTCCGCAACATCGTTCTCAAGGCGAACCAGGCGGGCGCCATCGTGCGGCTGCGCGACGTCGCCCGCGTCGAGCTGGGCGCGCAAAGCTATTCGACCGTCAGCCGCATGAACGGGCACCCCGCCGCCGGCATCGCGATCCAGCTCGCGCCCGGCGCCAACGCGCTGACCACGGCGGACGCGGTGAAGGCCAAGGCGCGCGAGCTGGCAGCGAGTTTCCCGCCCGGCGTGAAGCTCGCCTTCCCGCTGGACAACACGACCTTCATCCGCCTTTCGATCACCGAAGTGATCAAGACGCTGGTCGAGGCCATCTTCCTGGTCGTGATCGTGATGTTCCTGTTCCTGCAGCACTGGCGCACGACGCTGATCCCCGCGATCGCGGTGCCGGTCGTCCTGCTCGGCACCTTCGCCGTGCTGGCCGCCTTCGGCTATTCGATCAACACGCTGACCATGTTCGCGCTGGTGCTGGCCATCGGGCTTCTGGTGGACGACGCCATCGTGGTGGTGGAAAACGTCGAGCGGCTGATGCGCGACGAGGGCCTGTCGCCCAAGGACGCGACCAAGAAATCGATGAGCGAGATCACCGGCGCGCTGATCGGCATCGCGCTCGTGCTCTCCGCGGTGTTTCTGCCGATGGCGTTCTTCGGCGGATCGACCGGCGTGATCTATCGGCAGTTCTCCGTCACCATCGTGTCGGCCATGGTGCTTTCCATCATCGTGGCGCTGGTCCTGACGCCGGCGCTGTGCGCCACGCTGCTGGCGCCGATCCCGCCCGACGCCCATGAAAGCCGGGGTCGCTTCTTCACCTGGTTCAACGACACATTCGACCACGGCCGCGCCCGCTACCGCGAGGCGCTGGAGCGCTTCCTGGGCTGGGTGACGCCCGCGCTCCTGATCTATGCCGGCATCGTCGTGGTGCTGGTGCTTCTGTTTATTCGCCTGCCCACGGCGTTCCTTCCCGAGGAGGACCAGGGCACCGTGCTCACGCAGATCACGCTGCCGGTGGGCGCGACGCAGGCCCGCACGCTGGCCGTGGCCAAGGAGGTCGAGCACCATTTCATGGTCGACGAAAAGGCCAATGTCGCCACGACTTTCATCGTCGCCGGCTTCAGCCTCGCCGGCTCGGGACAGAATTCAGCGCTGTCCTTCGTGCTCCTGAGGCCGTGGAGCGAGCGCTCCGGCGCCAAGAATAGCGCACAGGCCATCGTGCAGCGCGCCATGGGCACCTTCATGCAATACCGCGACGCCCAGGTGTTCGCGCTGGTGCCGCCCGCGGTGCAGGAGCTCGGTCAATCGTCCGGCTTCGACGTCGAAATGGAGGATCGCGGCAATCTCGGCCATGACGGCCTGATGACGGCGCGCAACCAGTTCCTCGCCCTGGCCGCCAAGGATCCGCTGCTGGCCGGCGTCAGGCCCAACGGACTGGACGACACGGCGCAGCTTCACATCGACATCGATCAGGACAAGGCGTCGGCGCTCGGCCTGTCGCTGGCCGACGTCAACAACACGCTTAATTCCGCGTGGGGCGGGCTCTTCATCAATGACTTCGTCGACCGTGGCCGCGTCAAGCAGGTGCTGATGCAGGCCGACGCGCCCTATCGCATGCTGCCCGACGATCTTTATCGCTGGTATGTACGCGGCTCCTCCGGCGACATGGCGCCGTTCTCCTCCTTCGCGACGTTCAAATGGATGCTGGGGCCCGCCAAGCTCGAGCGCTACAACGGCGTCGGCTCGCTGGAGATCCAGGGATCGCCCGCGCCGGGGCAAAGCTCGGGCGCGGCGATGGACGAGGTGCAGCGGCTGTTCGCCCAGCTTCCGACCGGCGTGGGCCTCGAATGGACCGGCCTTTCCTATCAGGAGCGGCAGGCGGGCGCGCAGACCTATATGCTCTACGGCATCTCGGTGCTGGTCGTGTTCCTGCTGCTCGCGGCGCTCTATGAGAGCTGGTCGATCCCGCTGTCGGTGCTGCTGGTCATCCCGCTCGGCATCGTGGGCGCGATTCTCGCGGCGTCGCTGCGCGGGCTCTACAACGACATCTATTTCCAGGTCGGCCTGCTCACCACCATGGGGCTTTCGGCCAAGAACGCCATCCTGATCGTGGAGTTCGCGGTCGACGCGCAGAAGCGCGGCGTCTCGGTGCGCGACGCCGCGCTGGAAGGCGCGCGGCTGCGGCTGCGCCCGATCCTGATGACGTCGCTGGCCTTCATCGCCGGCGTCATGCCGCTTGCGGTCTCGACCGGGGCCGGCGCGGCCAGCCAGAACGACATCGGCACCGGCGTCGTCGGCGGCATGCTGACGGGAACGGCGCTGGCCATCTTCTTCGTGCCGCTGTTCTACGAAGTCGTGCGGGGCGGCTTCGGACGACGGACGAAGCCGACCCGTCCGGAAACTCCAGCCGGTGCATAGTGGGCGCGATCATATAGGCACGGGCGGCCACGGTCTGGAATCGAATCGTCAACGCGTGCCGGCGTAATTCCACTGCACCGTGTCGCTCAGCACGGCACCCCCGATATCCGCCTTGGCGATGACGGTGTTTGTTCCGGGGTCCAGGCGCACCGCCGGCCACAGGCAAATGCCGCCGGCGCAAGGCGCGGTGCCGGCATCGCGGCCGTTCAGCCAAAGATGCGCCGCCGCCGCATTGCTATAGGCCTTCACGTCGATCACGCCGTAAGGCCGGTCGACATAGCGGCGGCCGACGAGGTGAAGGGTCGGGCGCGGGCTCCATAGCGCGCGATAGAAATAGAACGCATCCTTGCGGGTTTTGCGGTCGTAGCTGACGAGGCCCTTGTCGTTGATGTCCGTGAGGTCGCCCTCCTGGCGTTGGTCGCTGGAGAAATCGAACATGTTCCAGATGAAGACGCCCCAGAGATAGCCGCGCCCGCGCAACTGCTCCCAGGATTTTTCGTGATACCAATCCTGCACTTCCTCCGGATGCGGCCGGCCGCGCGGATTGATCGGCCCGCCTTGCGGATCGTCGGTATGTTGGGTCAGCGCGGCGCCGGCGCCATATTCGGAAACCGCGATGGGCAGCCCGGGATGCGCCGCATGCGCGCGATCCAACATCGCGCCGAAATCGCCGGGCTTGCCGTAGTACCAGCCGAAATAGCGATTGTAGCCGAGCGTGTCGGTGACATCGGTGATGCCATCCTGCTGCCGCCCGCCGGGCTGCTCGCAGCAATCGGCCAGCGTGGTCGGCCGCGTCGGGTCTTCGCGATGCGCGAGATCGTTGAGATCGCGCAGCAGGCCGACGACATTGCTCGGGCCATTGTGTCTAGTGGCCTTCAAATCGACCTCATTGGCGATCGACCAGAGCGCGATCGAGGGATGGTTGTAGTTCTGCCGGATCAGTTCGGTCAGTTGCCGCCGCGCATTGGCGGTCAGCGCCGCGCTCGGTGTCCGGCCGTCGAACGACGCCTCGCTGACCAGAGGAATCTCCGTCCAGGCCATGAAGCCTTGTTTGTCCACGAGGTCGTAGGCGTATTGATCGTATTGATAATGCGGCAGGCGCACCGCGTTGGCGCCCATGTCGGCGAGAATGGCGAAGTCCTCGTCCTGGTCGGCATGCGAGATCGCCCAGCCTTTCACGGGCCGGTCCTGGTGGCGCGCGGCGCCTTTCAGCAGCACATGCACACCGTTCAGGAAAAAGCCCTTGTCCGCGTCGAAGCGCATGGTTCGCAGGCCGAGCGGCTGGGTCACGCGATCCAGCACCGCGCCGGCCTTCGTGCGCAGCATGAAGACCACGCGATAGAGATAAGGATCGGCGATGCCGTTCCACAGACGTGGACGGGCGATACGCAGGTTCGACGTGACCGTGGATTCGCGCCGCGACAGATCGGCCGTCATGCCTGACGTCGCAACCACTTTTCCATCGGCCTCCTCGATGGCCGTTTCCGCCACGATATCCTTGCGCGGCGCGCCGTCGTTCGTCAGCCGCGCCACGACCTGGACCATGGCCGCGTCAGCGTCGATGCTCAGGGCGTGCGCGTAGACGCCGGGGCCGCCGAAATCGAGCATGTCGACATGCAAGGCATCGGTCGCGACCAGCGAGACGCCGCGATAGACGCCGCCATAGACGAAGAAATCGCCGGCCAGCGGCAGGACGTCCGCCGTCGTCGCGCCGGGCCGCGGGCGGCTGTTGTCCGCCTTCACGACCAGAAGATTATCCGTGGACGGATGGACTGCGACGGTCACGTCGAAGCGAAAGCGGGAGAAAGCGCCCTCATGCCTGCCGACATAGCGCCCGTTCAGCCACACATCGGCCACCGCGCCGACGCCGTCGAATTGCAGGAAATACCGCCCGCCCCGCGCGGGCGCCTTGAAATGCAGGCGGTACCAGCCGACGCCTTGCGCGATGTTGGATTGCGGCGAGCGCGCCGTCCCGGCATTGCCGAGCCGGTTCCAGGTGTGCGGCAGAGTGACCACAGCCCAGGCGCTGTCGTCGAAGGCGGGCGCCTCAATGCCCTTAAGGTTGTCGGCCTGCCTGAAGCGCCAGCCGCTCGCGAGATCCACCGTTACGCGCGGCTCGCTGGCCGCGGCCGCCTGCGCCGGAAGGCACAAGGATGCCGCGATCAACGCGAGGCAGGCGCACGCAAGCCGAATAATCATCGTCGCCGTTTTCCCGCCACGGTTTATCCGAAGATAGGACAATTCGCCCGGACACGGGATTTTGTGTCGCGTCCGTCACGATCGTCCTGTACCCAGGGCTGTCACGGATGATAGCCGAAGGGTGCTTGATGACGCGAAGCGAGCGCAGGACGTTCCTAAAACACGCCGTGGCGGGCCTCGCCGCCGGGGCGCTGCCGCTGCAGCTTCGCCAGGCGCTCGCCCTTCCCGCGCGCGGCAAGACCGGCACCATCATGGACATCGAACATGTGGTGATCCTGATGCAGGAGAACCGGTCCTTCGACCACTATTTCGGCATGCTGCGCGGAGTGCGCGGCTTCTCCGATCCCAGGCCGCTCATGCTGCCGTCCGGCGAGTCCGTCTGGCACCAGCCCTCGCCGGGAGCTCCGCCCGAAACACCGTTCCGGCTGGACAGCAAGAACAGCGCGGCGCAGAGCCTGGGCAGCCTCGATCATAGCTGGAAAGGCTCGCAGGCCCGGTGGAAGAACCACGATGCCTGGATCGCCGCCAAGGGGCCGATGACGATGGGCCATTTCGCGCGCGAGGACATTCCGTTCTACTACGCCCTCGCCGACGCCTTCACGATCTGCGATGCCTATCATTGCTCGCTGTTCGGACCGACCAATCCGAACCGCATGTTCCTGTTCACCGGCACCAACGGCCTGGCGGTCGGCAATGACGGGCTCCAGGCGATCCAGAATCCGCCGGACGAGGTCAACGAGACCGCCGATCCCAGGAACGACGCGCCGGCCTTTGGCGCCTATCGCTGGACCACCTATGCCGAAAGGCTGCAGGCCGCCGGCATCGATTGGCGCATCTATCAAGAATACGACAACTACGGCGACAACGCGCTGGCCTATTTCGCCGCCTTTCGCGGCCTCGATCCGGCTTCGGACCTGTACGACCGGGCGCGGAGCTGGCCGGCGACCTCCAACGCCGCGAACGCCAAGCAGTCGCGCGGCGAGCATCTCGTGCGCCGCTTCGCCGACGACGTCGCGGGCGGGCGGCTGCCGCAGGTCTCGTGGATCGTGGCGCCCTATATCCTGTGCGAGCATCCGGCCGCCTGCCCCGCCTTCGGCGAGCAGCTCGTGGCGCGGCTGCTCTCCGTGCTGGCGAGCCATCCCGATGTCTGGGCGAAGACCGCGTTCATCCTCAACTACGACGAGAATGACGGCTTCTTCGATCATGTGCCGCCGCCGGTGCCACCGGGCATGGGCATCAGCACCGTCTCGCTGCAGGGCGAAAGCTACAAGGGCGAGCCGGTCGGCCTCGGCCCGCGCGTGCCGCTCCTGATTGTGTCGCCCTGGACCAAGGGCGGCTTCGTCAATTCGGAGCTGTTCGACCACACATCGGTAATCCGTTTCCTGGAGCGGCGCTTCGGCGTCATGGAGCCCAACATCACGCCATGGCGGCGCGCCGTGTGCGGCGACCTGACCTCCGCTTTCGACTTCGCCGCGAACGATGGCGGCTGGCGCGCATCTCTGCCGGACACCGCCGGCTACAATGCGCAGGGCGACGCCGCGCCGTCGCTGCCGCCCGTCAAACGGCCGGAGACAAACACGCTGCCCCGGCAGGAGCCGGGACGGCGCCCGGCGCGGGCTCTGCCCTATGCGCTGGAAGTCGCCGGCGGCGCCGAGCCGGGCCGTTTCGCTCTACGGATCGACAATCGCGGCAGCGCCGGCGCCTGCCTGACGGTCTATGCCAAAGACGGCGCGGCCGGACCGTGGTACTACACCGTCGGCGCCGGCGAGAGCGTTTCCGACAGCCTCCCCGTCGGCAAGGATGGCTTCGCCTTCGCCGTTCATGGCCCCAACGGCTTTTTGCGCGAACTCTCCGCGCGCGCGCCTTATCCGTCCGTCGCCGTCACGTCGCGCTATGACGCGGCGGGCGAAAGCCTCGTCCTTCGTCTTCACAATAGCGGTCCTGCGCCTTGCGACGTGACCGTCGCGCCACGCGACTATGCGAACGCGCCGGCGCGGACGCACCGCCTGGCGGCCGGCGCGGCTACTGAGGATCGCTGGCCCATCGCCGTCAGCGATCATTGGTACGACCTGGAAGCGCGCAGCGGCGACGCCGTCTGGCGCTTCGCCGGCCATTGCGAGACCGGCCGGGCCAGCTTCAGCGATCCGGCGATCGGCCGAGACATCGTTTGACCGGTCAGCCCCGGTAGCGGACCAGCGCGTCACCGAGCGCGGCCTTCAGCGGGCCGAGCCAGGGCTCGTAGGCCTTCCACTGTTCCAGCCCGTCTCGGAAGATCGGCCGGCGGACCTGCTCGGAGCTCGGCGTGCGGACGCTGCGGCGGGTCTTGTGGAAATCGACGCAGGCCTGTTCGAAGGCGAGGCCGCAATGATCCAGGAGACGGCGCACGCCGCCTTCGAGGTCCGCGACCATATCCTCGTGCTGCACTCGCAGAATCCGCCCCGGCAGCACCGCGTCCCAGTGCTGCATCAGGTCGAGATAGGTGCGGTAATAGCGCGCGATATCGTCGATGCTGTAGGTGAATTCCTGTCCGTTGGCGAAAAGCTGCTTGAGGTTGCTGAAGCAGCAGGACATCGGATCGCGCCGCGCATCGATGATGCGGGCGTTCGGCAGCATCAGATGAATCAGGCCGATATGCCGGAAATTATTCGGCATCTTGTCGATGAAGAAGGCCTTGCCGGTGCGATGCACGCGCGTATCCGCGAGGTATTTCTCGCCGAGGTGCCGAAAGCCGTCCGCCGTCATGTCGGTGAGCGCGCCGGGATAGCGCGGATTGTCGAGGTCCGGATCGCGGCCCTGGATGTCGAGGACGATCCGCTGGATGTCCGCGAGCTCTTCGGTTCCTTCCACCTCCGAATGCGAGGCGAGGATCTGCTCGATCAGCGTCGAGCCGGAACGCGGAAGTCCCAAGATAAAGATCGGGTCGCGATCGGCAACGCCCCATCCGTCGCGGCGACGGAAAAAATCGCGCGTGCAGACCGCGATCTGCCGGGCGGTGTTGGTCTCGATGATCTCGGGACGGTAGCGGCTCTCGGCGCGTTTCAGCGCATTGCCCTTTTCATAGAACCGCCAGGACTCGGCGAAGGCGCCGCGGTCTTCCAGCGCCTTGCCCAGGGCGAAACACAGATGATAGCGGTCGACCGGCGCCGTCGCGGGCGCCGCCTCGGCGGCACGCATCCGCGCGATCTCGTCATCGCCGAAGCGGTAGGTCTTGAGATTCGCCAAGCTCCAATAGGCATCGCCGAAATCCGGACGCGCAGCAGCCGCGGCGCGATAGGCGTCGATGGCTTCGGGGACTTGGCCGACGGTCTTCAACGCATGCGCGAGCCATAGATTGAGATCGGGCGATCCCGGAATATCGGCAAGCAGGCCGCGATAAAGCGCGATCGCCTTGTCCTGCTCGCCCAGGCCGACGGCCACCGTGGCGGCGAGCGAGCGATAGTCCGGGTGGCGCGGGTCCAGATTCAGCAGCGCGTCGATCTGCTCGCGGGCTTCGCGGTATTTGTGCCGCTTCACCAAGGTGTCGGCGTAATCGTAGCGCGCCCCGCGGTGATCGGGCGCGAGCGTCAGGACGGCCGCGAGCAGCAGTTCGGCATCGTCGAGAACGTCGCGGGCGACGCCGATCCTGGCCAGCAGCCGCATCGCCTCGGGATGATCGCCATGCGTCAGGAGAAAGGCGCGGACGATCGCCTCGGCCGGCGCCAGATCGCCGTCGGAGAACAGCGATGTCGCGGTCACCACATCCGGCGGAAGATTTTTCAGCGTGGCGACATGGGCGGCGGCCGTGGCGACGTTCCGCGTGTCGCCGACGAGCCGGTACAGGCCCTCCAGCATGCTCCAAGCCGCCGGAAGGGCCGGATTGACGTTCACCGCGCGCAACAGCGCTTCGATCGCGCGCGGCGCGTCCTTTTGGGCGACGAAACAGAGGCCGCGCTCCTGGTGCATGCGGCTGAACCGCGGCTGAAACCCCTCCAGGCGCTCGAGCATCGTCAGCGCCTCGGGGACGCGCTTGAGGTGCCGCAGACTGACGGCTGCAATCAGGAGCAGGTCCCGGTTTTCCGGCAATTCGAGAAGAAGCGCCTGCGCCTCGCGCAGCGCATCCTCATGCCGCCCGGCCTTCTGCCATTCGCGCAGGCGGCGGACGCTTTTTTCCGTCGACGGCAAAGGTGCGAGGGTGGCGGCAGGTTCCATGGGTCCGGTGGCAAAAAAATAGGCGGACGTCGCCGTCCGCCTATCACTCTAGCAGGAAATGCGCGTCAGAAATTATAGCCGAGCTTCAGACCGACCACCCGCGGACGCAGCGGGGTTTCGGCCTTGATGAACTGCGCCGACGAGGTGAACGTGCTGGAGTGGTCGTCGCCCAGGTTCTGGCCGAAGATCTGCGCGTACCACTTGTCCATCGAGATGCCGATCGACGCGTCGAAGGTCGTGAAGGCCGGCTGCAGATAGCGCAGGAACGTCGTGTTCGGCACGACGACGCCGACGCCGGAGGTGTAGGTCGCCGGCTGGTTGTACATGCTGCCGGTGTAGCTGGCGCCGACCATCGCGAACATGTCGTAGGTCCACGCCTTCCAGTCGTAGCGGAAGCGGATATTGCCCTGGTATTTCGGCGAGAAGGCGGGAACGGTGCCCGGCGCGCCGAACGGATTGACGAAGGGCTGCAGCGTCGCCCCGCCCTTCGGGATGATCTGCGTGATGCAGTTTCCGAAGGTCGGCGAGGCGGGATTGTTGGCCACCAGGCAGGGCGAACCGGCCTGCGTGTCGTCGTTGTAGGAGCCCGAGCCCTCGACGGTCAGCCCGTCGGTGATCAGCGCCTCGACCTGACCTTCGAGGCCTTTCACGTGATAGTCCGGGCCGTTGATGCCGAAGGTCGTGTTGCCGAGATAGGGCGGGTTGAAGAAGAGGAACTGCACGTTGTTCCACTGCATCAGGTAGGCCGACAGGTTCACCTGCAGGCGGTTGTCCAGGAACGTGCCCTTCACGCCGATTTCCTGGTTCTGCAGGGAGTCGGGGCCGTAGCCATTGGGCTTGGTGAACTGCGGGATGCCGCCGGGGCCCGGCGCCACGTTGCTGACGGAGCGGTTGAACGCGCCGGGACGGAAGCCCTGCGAGAAGGTGTAATACGCCATGATGTCGGGCGTGATGTGCCAGGTCACGTTGCCCCGGCTCTTGAAGCCCGCATAGGTCTTCTTGTCGTGCGCGGCGTCGATGTTGACGAGCCCGCCGCTGCAGGCGCCGTTCGGCACGTTCATGCAGCCGGTGCCGGTGCCGTATTGCGAGCCCACTTCGAACTCGCGGTACTCGTACCAGCGGGTGCCGGCGGTGACGGTGAGCGTGTCGGGGATGATGTCGTAATCGGCCGACGCGAAGAATGCCGTCTGGTCGTAGCCGCGCTGCGTATCCTCGCCGAACGCGGTGGCGTCGCTGCGGATGCCGGGGAAGTTGGCGGTGGAGCCCGGCGCCGTGCGCACGTCGGCGGCGCAGACCGGTCCGCCGGCGAGCGCGGCGGTGAGCTGGGCCGGATTGCACGCCGGGATCGTCTTATAGTTGAAGTTCATGTCGTCGTAGATGCGGAACTGCTCGAAATACGCGCCGGCGATGACGCGCAGGCGCCAGTCGTCCGGCGTGCTGACGCGGAATTCGTTGCTCAGATGCGTGCTGTCGATCGTGTCCTGCCAATAGCCGATGGGCGAATAGCAGCTCGGAGCGCCGGCGCCCCAGCCCGTGCTGCCGCCGACGCACTGATAGTACATGCCGCCGCCGGACCGGGAGTAGTTGGTGTAGTCCATCTGCTCCTTGATGTGCCGGTCCGTATAGCCGCCGGTGTAGACGACTTTGAGATCCGCGATCTTGCCGTTCACGGTCCAGGAGGTGTTGGAGTAGCGGTCCTTGTTGAAGGACGGCGCGAAGGACGTGACCTGCAGCGGCTGGAGCTTCTGGAAGTCGGAGCCGGTCGGATATTCGACCGACAGGCCGTCCGTCTCCAGGTTCTCCAGGCTTTCGCCGATCAGGACGTCCCAGTCGTCGCTGATCTGATACAGCGCCGAGATGCGCCCGCCGCTATAGGTCGTCGGATTGAAGTCCTTGCCCACGACCGACTGATTGTTGGCCTGGGGCGCCTGGGCAAGCGGCAGCGTGCACAAGCCCGTCGCCAGACCGGGCGCTTGGCCGTTGGGGCAGACGCCGCCGGCGGGATGGATGTTGAAATAGAAGTTGCCGAGATCCTCGTTGGAGCGCGTGAAGGTGCTGGGCACGTTGTCGATATAGCCGCCCTGGCGCTCGTCATAGATCGATGCGCGCACCGCCAGCTTGCCGTCGATGATCGGCACGTTAAGCGTGATGTTCGCGCTCGAATTGTCGGCGCCCTCGGCGGTGAAGCCGTAGCCCGCTTCGGCCTTGCCTTCGAACGTGTCGAGCACCGGCTTCTTGGTGATGTAGCGGATGGCGCCGGCCTCGGCGCCGCCGCCGAACAGCGTGCCTTGCGGGCCTTCGAGCACTTCGATGCGGTCCATGTCCACCATGTAGATGTCCACGTTGCGCGCCGGGAACTGCATCGACTGGTCGTCCAGGTAGATCGCGACGTTCGGGAAGTTTCCGATCGTGCCGCTGGACTGGTTGCCGCGGAAGCCGTTGCTCAGGCCGCGCATGATGATTTCGCCCTGGCCCGGGCCGTTGTTTCCGTAAGTGACGTTGGGCGTGTAGCGCAGAAGCTCCTGGACGTTGAAGACGTTGAGATCGGCCAGATCGTGTCCCGTGAAGGCCTGGATGGTCGAGGGCACATCCTGCACGCTTTGCGAACGGCGCTCGGCCGTCACGACGACCGTCTCGATTCCGCCGGGCTGGGTGTTCGTGTCGGTGGCGGCGAGAGCGGCGCCACACCCGCTCAGCAGGGCCGCCACGGCACAGGAAAACTTGTAACTGGCTTTCATGAATTTAACCCCCGAAAATCGATGACAGGACTGCCCAAGGAAGCACCAAACAGCCCACCGACCGGACATTTGCTGGGATGCGGTCCTTGCTTGGTGCGATGCAGCGATACATGCCTCCGACGAAGCGGGAGCGGCCAATACTTCGCTTGAATGCGTGCCATAGAAGAATCCTATGGCGCGTTGCGCGTCATAAATTCGTTGGCTTCGGCGCATAGGGTGTTTCGTTATTCGATGAACCGCGGGACGGTCGACGCGTGGGCGTGAACCACCAGCATTTGCGCGCATTTCACGTGATCGCGACCGAAGGCAGCATCAGTCGCGCGGCGCGGCGGCTGAACGTGGCGCAACCGACACTGTCCCAACAGCTTAAGGCGCTCGAAGGGCGGCATCAGGCCGCGCTGTTCGACGGCCGCAAGCCGCCGCTCCGGCTGACCGCCTTCGGTCAGCAATTGTTCGACCTGACCCGCAAGCTGTTCGTGGCCTCGCAGGACATCGACGACCTGCTGCGCGATCCTGAAGGACGCGTGACAGCGGATCTGCGCCTCGGATCGGATTCGCCCTTTTTCGCCGTGCGGCTAGCGGCCGCAATTCGCGCCCGGAATTCGGCGATCGCCATACGTGTACGCATCGGCAATGCCGTGGAAACATTTTCCTGGCTGAAAGACAGGCAGATCGATGTCGGCATAGTCAGCGATCCGCCGGGCGACAACGCCTTCGCCTATGAGCCGCTGTTCAGTGACAAACTTGTAATGGCGGTGCCAAAGGACCATCCGCTGGCGAAGCAGCCGGTCTTCCCGCTCGCCGCGCTGGCGCAGGAGCGTCTGCTGGTGCGCGAGACGACATCGCGGACCCGCATGGCCATGGAAGAACTCCTGCAGGCCTTCGACATCGCGCCGATAGAGGTGATGGAACTGCATACGCGCGAGACGATCCGCGAGGGCGTCGCGATCGGGCTGGGCGTCAGCATCTTCTTCTCGCTCGACTGTCCCCCGGACAACCGGATCAGTCTTTTGCCCCTGGACGTCGATGTCGGCCCGTCCCGCCTCACCGGCTACGTCGTTTGCCTCAACGAAAGAAGGCGGACGCCGCTGTTGTGTTCGGTGGTGGAGGCCGCCGCCGGGCTTCGCGCCATGAGTCCCTTGCCGATCCGCCCGGTCAGCGCCGATGCGGTGCCGCGCCCCGTCAGAAAAGCCGCCGACAGATTGCTGGAGCCTACGCCTTAGCGGGGCCGTCCGCGGAGCGGACCTCCGCCACGAGATGCCGGCGGAAATAGATCGCCGCGCCGACGATCAACACGAGCCCGGCCAGGGCCGCGACATAGGAAATGTTGCAAAGAAACGGGACCCACGGAATGCGCACGCCGACGAAATTGTAGAAGACCAGCAGGATGACCGAACTCAGATAGCCGCAGCCATCGGCGACGTAGATCAGGAACCCGGCGGTGCCGGTGCGCCCGCTGGCGGCAATGAACCGGTCGAACAGCAGCGCATTGAACGGCGTGTAGGCGAGATAAAGACCGGCGCCGAGCGCGATCATCCAGGTCACCGGGCCTATCGCGCCGGCCTGAAAGGCGGCGGAAGACAATCCGGCGAGCGCGAGGCCGACCGCCACCAAAGCGAGATTGGCCAGGAAGGCGCGACGGTTGTCGCGGATGAACATGAGAAGCGCGAGAGTCGCCAGGACGATCGCCGCCACCGGCAGCTCGGACAGCGTGAAGATCTCGGCGTCGTTGCGAAAGCCCAGGCCGGTCCAGATCTCGGCGGCGAAGTTGTCGCGGAAATCGCGCAAGGCCGTCAGCCCAACATAGATGACGATCAACGCGATCAGGCCGGGCGCGAAGGCCGCGAACATCGCCCGCCGCGACGCGCCGTCCATCGGCGCCCGCGCCACCCGCTGCAGTTCGTCCTGCGCCGTCGGCGGCGGCAGGGCGGCAAGGCCGAACACACAGAGCAGCAGGAGCGGCGTGAACAGCAGGCCCGTCACCGCCGGCATCCAGTACTCGTTCGCCCAGCCATGCAGCATCACGCTCGCGCCAGCGGATTTGACCACGCCGGAGGAAACGATGAAGCTGGCGCACAGCATCGCGCCGAGCGCCTCGGACACGCGCCGTCCCTCCAGGAAGCCGAACACGAGGCCCCAGATCATGCCCAGCGCCAAGCCGTCGGCGAACAGGCAGGCGATGTTCCAGGGCGCGGGTATGAGGCCGAACAGGACCAGGGCGACCTCGGCCGCCCCGATCAGCCCGAGGATCGCGACGGCGCGGCGCGGCGGCGGCATCTCGGAGACCACCTTGATGCCGGCGATCTTGGACAGCGCGTAGCCGAACACCTGGGCGATCACCAAGGCGATCTTATAGTCGACCAGCACCGGCGCGGCGTCGGCGAAGCTGGCCGCCGCGAAGGGTTTGCGGAAGGCGTACATGGCGAAATAGGCGCCGAACGCCATCGTGCCGCCATAGAGCGTGAAGACGAAGGCGGGTGCCCGCGAAAGCCAGCCGCGCAGGCGTTCCAGGATGGAGGTTCCGCCGGAGGCGGCCGCAAGGCTCATGACGCTGCGATCCGGCGGGCGATCTCGTGCACGACGGGAATGAACTGCGACACGTCCTCGATGACGAAATCGGCGCCCGCCGCGCGCAGCGCGTACTCGGCCGTATCGAGCCTTGCGCGCCGTTCCTGCGCCGGCAGGGCGAAAAAGGCGTCGCGATCCAGCCCGACTTCGTTGCCCGATGCGGACAGACCGACGGTCCAGCACCCCGCCTGCCGGCCTTCCTCGATACCGACCGGGGCGTCGTCCACCTTGATGCAGGCGCGCGCCGGCCACGCGTCCAGCGCGATGAGCGCTTTCCAGGTCATCAGCGGCGCCGGCCTTCCGCTTGGAGTCTCGCCGGCGCAGACCACGACGTCCGGCGCATAACCTTGTTCCGCGGCGCGCGGCAGGATGTCCGCCATCATGTCGCGCGTATAGCCGGTGCCCGAGCCGATGCGGACACCCAGCGCCCGCAATTGCTCCGCGGCACGGGCCGCGCCCGGAATCAGCAGCGAACTCTCGGCGGCGGCGCGCGTCATCGCCGGCACCAGCTTCTCATAGAGCCGGTCGATATCGCCCTGCTCCGGCGGACGGCCCTTCAGCGCGGTCCAGCGTGCGGCTATGACCGGATCGGCCAGCAGCGCCCGCAGATGGTCGAGCTTGGCCTTGCCCATGTCGCGGCGCGCTTCCGCGACCGAAAGCGCCATCCCCTCCTCCGCGAACGTATCGGTCAGCGCCCGGACCGGCGCCATGCAGCCGAAATCGATCATGGTGCCGGCCCAATCGAACACCACCGCCTTGACGGGAAACGTCACGTCCTGTCCTCCGCTTTCAGGCCTAAGAGATCGCCGACGACCCGCTCGGCGATGCCGAAACTGGTCGAGGCGCCATTGCCGCTGGTGATCATCACAAGGCGCACCCCCGGCTCCGGCGCGTCGATCAGATAGGTGCGATCGTTGGCGACGGTATACATCCCGTTCCAGCGCTCGCGCACCGGCGGCGGCGGCCGACCGGTGGCGCGGGCGTATTCGTCCAGGATCTCGCGCTCCGCATCGGCCGGCGCGAAGGGCTCGGGAAGCCCGTCATAATGATGGCTGTCGCCGACGATCAGCCCGCCATCGGCGCCCTGCGCCGCGATCAGATGCACACCGTGTTCGAAGCTGCCGGGATGCTCGGCGCGCAGCCGGGCTTCCAATACGCGAGCCTCAGGCAACGCGGAATAGCCGCGATAGCGCGCCAGGCCGAGGTCCGACATCAGGACATGCGGCAGCCGCACGCCCGGATCGGCGAGCTTGACCATCGACAGGCGGCACCGCCGCAGCGCGTAGCGCGCGATCATCTCGGGGTAGAGCGTCACGAAATCATCGCCCGGGCAAACCACCGTCGCCGCCGCCTCGATGACGCCGCGCGAGGTGCGCAGGCGCGGCGGCGCGGCTTCGAAGACCACGGTTTCGTTGAAGAAGACGACGCCCGCGGCCTCTTTCAGCCATTTGGCCAGGCCGGGGATCGCCGTCCGGGACTCGACGCGGACCTCATGCGGGCTGAAAAGGGCACCCTTCAGGTCGGACCCGCCGAGACCGCCGGCCAGACGTCGGAATTCTTCGGGCGCCAGCAGCCGGCAGCCCTCGCCCATTTCCGTGTCGAGGAACGCCGCGATCACCGCCATCGCCTCGTCGGAGCGCGCCGAGAGAACCAGGCCCTGCTGCTCGATACGCACGCCCGCCTTCGGCGCGGCCTCAGCCCAGACGTCGCGGGTGCGGCGGGCAAGGCGCCAGCTATCGCCCCGCTCCTGGCCCGTGACCGTGATGAATCCGAAATTGCGGATCGAGGCACCGTCGGCGCGGGCGTTGCGCTCGATCACCGCGACCCGCTTGCCGGCCTTGGCCGCCATGTAAGCATGCGCAAGGCCGATCACGCCGCCGCCGACCACGGCGAGATCGAACATCTGGAAAGACATCACATCGTCATTCGGAGTGAGAGCGCCGATTCGAGCACGGAACGACACATTAGCTACATCGGCTCGATGACAGAACGGATTCGAGCAGGAGCCGGTATCCGCCGCGGCCCATCGGCACCTCGAAATCCGCGGTTCGACGGACTAGGGTGGTGTGTTTTCGGGGGTGCACAAAATGTTCATGCGATTCGCGGCCTGTCTGGTGTTGGCGCTGGTAGCGTTCGGTCCCGCGCAGGCCCGGCCGTTCACGGCGAAGGACATGGCAACCCTGGATCGCATGTCCGATCCGCATGTCTCGGGGGACGGACGCTTCGTCGCCTACAATGTCCGCTCGACCGATTGGGCCGCCAATCACGGCGTCAACGCCCTCTGGGTCCTGGAGCCGGGGGCGGCGGGATCGCCGCCGCGCTTGATCCGCGACCAGGAGAAAACATCGACGCAACCCAGATGGTCCGCCGACGGCAAATGGCTCTATTTCCTTTCCAGCCGGTCCGGTTCGGTGCAGGTGTGGCGCGTGCCGGCGGGCGGCGCGGAGGCCAGGCAGGTGACCGACCTGCCGCTGGATGTCGCGTTCTATCGCATCGCCCCGGACGGACATACGCTCGTCCTCGCCATCAACGTCCATCCCGATTGCGACACGCTTGCCTGCAGCAAGGCGAAGGACGACGCCAAGGCGAAGCTCAAGACGAGCGGCACCGTCTATGATTCGGCCACGCCGCGCTTCTGGGACGCCTATCTGGACGGCCGCTACATCAATCTGTTCGCGGTGCCGCTGAACGGGCCAGCGCCCGCGACCGAGGCGAAGCCTCTGACACGAAACTATCAGGCCGATATCGTCGCCAGGCCCGATGGCGACGATTCGGCTTTCATCGTCACACCTGACAGCGCCAGCGTGATCTTCTCCGCCCGCCCATCCGGATCGCCCCAGGGCCTCGGCGATCCGAGCAGCCTCTACAGCGTGCCGCTGGACGCCGGTGCACCGCCGCGCCGCCTCGATCCCAAGGCGGCCACCTCGGACAGCGACCCCGCTATTTCGCCGGACGGGACGAAGCTCGCCTATCTGTCGCAGACCGGTTCGGTGTTCACCGCGCCGCGCGCGCGGGTCATGATCCGAGACATCAAGAGCGGCCAGAGCCGCGAAATCGCGCCCGGTTTCGACCGCTCGCCCTCGGCCCTCGCCTGGTCCGCGGACGGCTCCGTCCTCTACGCCGTCGCCGAGGATGTCGGCCAGGCGCGGCTCTTCGCCATCAACCCGGTCAGCGGCGCGGCAAGTCCGCTAACGGGCGACGGCCATGTGGGCTCGCTCGACGTGGCCGGCAACGCGGTGATCTTCAGCCGCGACTCCCTCAGTTCGCCGGCGCAAGTTTACGAGCTTGGCAATGGCGGCGCCGCGCGGCAGCTTACCCATGTGGGCGAAGACAGCCTCGCGCAAATATCGTTTTCCGACTTCGAGCAGTTCAGTTTTACCGGCTGGAACGGCGAAACGGTCCATGGCTATGTCGTCAAGCCGGCCGATTTCAAACCGGGACGCAAATATCCCGTCGCCTTCCTGATCCATGGCGGCCCACACGGTTCCTTCGGCAATGCCTGGAGCTATCGCTGGAATCCGCAAGTGTGGGCCGGCTTGGGCTACGCCGCCGTGATGATCGATTTCCACGGCTCCAGCGGCTATGGCGAAGCGTTCGCCAAGTCGATCGTCGGCCATTGGGGCGACCGCCCGCTGGAAGACCTCCAGAAGGGCTGGGCCCATGCCTTGTCTCAATACTCCTACTTGGACGGCGACCACGCCTGCGCGCTGGGCGGCTCCTATGGCGGCTACATGGTGGCGTGGATCGCCGGCAACTGGGCCAAGCCGTGGAAATGCCTCGTCGACCATGACGGCGTGTTCGATATCCGCCTGATGTCCTATTCGACCGACATCCCCGGCTTTCAGCAGGCCCAGAACGACACGCCGACCTGGGTGCATCCCGAGGCGGTCGAGCAGTTCAATCCCATCGACCATGTCGCGGACTGGACGGCGCCGATCCTGGTCGTGCACAGCGGCACCGATGATCGGGTACCGCTGGATCAAGGCATGGGCGCCTATGGCGCGGCCCAGCTCAGGCATGTGCCGAGCGAACTGCTCTATTTTCCGGACGAGAACCACTGGGTGCTCAAGCCGCAGAATTCGGTGATGTGGTACGCGACCGTCGAGGCCTGGATGAAACGCTGGCTGGGAAACTGACGGCGGTTTCCCGCTCTCCCCTCGGCAGCCGCGGCGGAATTTCCTATTTTGCGGCGACCCGGCCGTAGCGCGGTCCGTCGAGGCGCCGCGAGTCGATATCTTTCGCGGCTCCGGCGCGCGGCCGGCGCCGGTAAAGCCCACGGGCGCCCTCAACCGGAGCGAACGCATCCGTGACGCCGAATACGCTTTCGGCCGCGCCGAGCACCAGGAAGCTGTCGTCGTGCATCAGCGCCGCGATCCGTTCGAGCACCTGGCGTTTCGTCGCCTCCTCGAAATAGATCAGGACGTTGCGGCAATAGACGACGTCGAACGGGCCCATGCCGAGATAGGAATCGAGCAGGTTGAGACGGCGATACTGGACCATGGCGCGGATCTCGTCCTTGATCCGCCACTGGCTGTCGATTTTCGTGAAGTACTTGATCAGGAACTGGACCGGCAGCCCGCGCTGTACTTCGAACTGCGAATAGAGGCCGGCCTCGGCACGCGCCAGAACGTCCTTCGAGATGTCGGTCCCCAGGATTTGCACCCGCCAGTCCTTCAACAGCAGGGCGCTTTCCTTCAGCAGCATCGCCAGCGAATAGGGCTCCTGGCCGGTCGACGCCGCCGTGCACCAGACGGAGAGCGAACGGGTTTCGGCCCGCGCGGCCATCATCGCCGGCAGCATCGTGTCCTTGAACAGGGTGAACGGCGTGCCGTCGCGAAAGAAGAACGACTCGTTGGTGGTCATGACTTCCGTCACCGCGACGGCGAGCCGTTCGTCGCCGGTGCGCAGCCTGGCCACGATCCCGGCGATGTCGCGCGTGCTGAACGCATCGATGACAGACTTCAGGCGGCTTTCGACGAGATATCCCTTCTCCGTTCCGAGCACGAGGCCGGAGCGGCGCTTGAGGAGTTGCGCCAGGAAGTCGAAATCGTCCTGGGCGATCAACCGCGCAACTCCATGTGTTTCAGAATCTCGTCCGCGATCGCGCTGAGCGGTTTCACGGCGGATGCGAGGCCGGCCGTCGCGACCGCGCCGGGCATTCCCCAAACCACGCTGGTGGCTTCGTCCTGCGCCAGGACCGTGCCGCCGCTGGCCGCGATGGCGCGCGCGCCTTCGCGTCCGTCCGCGCCCATTCCCGTGAGAACGACCGCCAGCGCGGCCGCGCCGTAGGTCGCGGCGACGCTGCGCAGCATCGGATCGACCGATGGCCGGCAATAGTTCTCCGGCGGCGTCTGCACCAGTTCGATGGGGCCGCCGCGGCGTTTCACGAGCATGTGGTAGTCGCCCGGCGCGACATAGACGTGGCGCGGCAGAAGCTGTGTCCCGTTGCGCCCTTCCTCGCATTTGAGACCGGAAATCCGCGCCAGATGCTCGGCCAGGATCGGCGTGAACGTCGCGGTCATGTGCTGCGTGACGAGCACCGGCACGCAAAGCCGCGCGGCGATCCCGCCGATCACGCTGGCCAGCGCCTGAGGCCCTCCGGTGGATGCTCCGATCGCCACGATCTGCGCGGCGATGCTGGAGGGCGGTCGCGTGCGCAACGATTGCTGGGGGGCTGCGACCCGCCGGGCCGGCCGCCCCAAGGCGAGGATCTTTCCGATCAGATCCCGACGAAACCCATCCGCCGCCACACCGTCCTGAAGCGCGGACGGCTTGGCGACATAATCGGTAGCGCCCAGCGAAAGCGCCCGCAGCGAGATCTCCGCGTTCCGGCGCGTCAGCGTCGAAGCCATGATCACCCTGACATGCGGCGCCGCCTTGACCAGCAGCGGAAGCGCCGTGATGCCGTCCATGCCGGGCATCTCGATGTCGAGTATGACGATGTCGGGCCTGGCGGTGACGAGAAGGTCGAGCGCCATGCGTCCGTTGAACGCGCCGGCGACGACCTTCAGACCGGGCTGGGCGTCGATCCAGCGCCCGATCACGCCGCGGATGACCGCCGAATCGTCCACCAGCATGACGCGGATGGGCTCGGCCGGATCGGCAACGGTGGCGGGCTTGGAGAGACTCACATCATCACCTCTCCAGCAATCCGACCTGGGTGAACTTGTCGACGATGACGGTCTCGTCGAACGGCTTCATGATGTACTCGTTGGCGCCGGATTCGATCGCCTCCACCATGAAGGCCATTTCGTTTTCCGTCGTGCAGAAGATGACGATAGGCTTGTCGCCGCCGGCCTCGACGCGAAGCGCCCGCACGAATTCGACGCCGTTCATGTTCGGCATGTTGCGATCGAGCAGGATCGCATCGGGCATGCGCCGGCGGCACTCATCGAGCGCCATCCGGCCGTCCTCCGCCTCGGTGATGGAGAACTGCAGGTTTTCGAGAAATCTTCGCG
Source organism: Rhizomicrobium sp. (assembly GCA_037200045.1). Classification (NCBI taxonomy): domain Bacteria; kingdom Pseudomonadati; phylum Pseudomonadota; class Alphaproteobacteria; order Micropepsales; family Micropepsaceae; genus Rhizomicrobium; species Rhizomicrobium sp. Next base: position 849,169 of record JBBCHM010000001.1, on the reverse strand, counting down.
CGATCCGGCGCACCACGCGACTGTCGTCGACGACCAGACAGTGCTTCATCATGAACTCCCTGGCGGTACGGCCGGATGTACGCATCTTGCTGCCGGGCCCGGCAGCCTGCCCGAGCGCCGCCTCACGCCGCTTCCCGCTCCCGCATGTCGAGGATGGCCGCGACATCGGGCACGACCAGAAGGCGGCCCTTCAAGCGATAGACGCCCTTCGAAATGCTGCGCCAATGCGCGTCGAGATTGGCGGGGTTCGGCTCGATCGCCGATGGCTCGAAGCTCAAGACCTCTCCGATGTCGTCGATGAGCAAGCCGTAGGACTGGTCGCCATATTCGACCCCCACGGCCATCACGTTCGCGCCCTCGGTACGAGGCGGAAGGCCAAGGCGCGCCCGGCAGTCGATCACGGTGACGATCCGGCCGCGCAGGTTCAGGACCCCGGCAATGCCCGGAGACGCCAGGGGGACATGCGTGATGTGCTGCGGCCGGAAGACGTCGTGAACCTGATCGATCGGAATTCCGAAGAGCTGGCTGCCGATTTCGACCGTCACGAAGTCGCGCGCGCCGGTCGAAGGCGCGCCGGCGTCGGAAGAGGTGCTCATGCCGCGCGCTCCCTTTGCTCGAGATGAGAGCGAATGCAGGTCAGCACCGCGTTGCTGTCGAATTTCTGCACGACAGGCTGGCGGATGTCGCGCTCCGGATCCTCGCTCTCGTCGCTCAGATGGACGATGGGAATGGACGACCAGGACGGCGCCAGCCTGCCCTCGATCTCCTCCGCCCCGCCCAGGGTTTCGATGTCGCCGAGAATGAGGTCGAAGCTGCGCCCTTCCTCGGCGAGTTTCAGGGCGGACTCCATGTCGGTCGCCTCGACGACTTCATAGCCCGACGCCAGGAGCTGCGGCACCATCAGCCGGCGGAAGAACGTGCTCTTGTCGACGAGCAGCACCTGCCTTTGCTGCTTGCTGTGCGCGACGCGGCGAACCCAGTCGCCGGCCACTTTTCGCACGAAATAGGCGACGTCGAGCACCTCCGTCGCCTTGCCGCGGATGATGGCGGTGCCGAGGAACCCTTCGCCGTTGGCGCGCAGCTCGACGCTCAGCGGCGCATCGACGATGTCGACGATTTCGTCGACCACCAGCCCCATCGTCCGCTCGTCGTCGCTGAACACCAAGATGGGCTGACGGCCGGCGCTTCTGAGAACCTGGCCGGCGTCGATCGTCGACAGCGGCATCAGACGGCCGCGGTATTGCACGACCAGGCGGTTGTTCGACGATTCGATCCGTCCGACCTCCACCTCCTCCAGGCGCGTGACGAGGGCGAGCGGCACCGCCTTGGGCTCCGCCGATCCGGCCCGGAACAGCAACAGCGACTGGACCTTGGCGGACGCCGTCGAGAGCCCGTCGCCGGCGTCCTCTTCCGAGGGCGACCGGGTGGCCGCTTCGCCGCTGATCGCCGCCGCGACGCCGTTGGGGTCGATGATCATGATGACGCTGCCGTCGCCCAGGATCGTGTTGCCGGAGAACATCGGAATGTTCCGCAACAGCGGGCTGACGGGCTTGACCACGATCTCGCCGGTATCGAAGACGCTCTCGACGACGATGCCGAAGGTGCGGCCGCCGGCCTGCGCCACGACGATGAACGCTTCCGTCGCCGGAACGGCGCCGGACGACAGGCCGAGAATCTCCGACAGGCGGACCAGCGGCAGGAGGCGATCGCGCAGGCGCAGCACGGGCGTGTGGTTTATCCGCTCGATCTGCGCGTCGGTCCCCTTCGCGACGCGCACGAGTTCGACGACGCAAATCTGGGGAATCGCAAAACGCATGTTCGCGACGCCGACGATGAGGGCCGAAACGATCGCCAAGGTCAGCGGAATTTTGATGGTGAAGACGGTGCCCTCGCCTTCCCGCGACTTCAGGTCCACCGATCCGCCGATGAGCTCGATGTTGGAGCGGACGACATCCATGCCCACGCCGCGGCCCGAGACCTTCGTGACCTGGCTGGCCGTCGAAAGGCCGGCATGGAAGATGAGGCGATGAATGCGCGCTTCGTTCATGCGCGACAGTTCGGGCTCCGAGGCGATGCCGTTTTCGAGCGCCTTGGCCTTGATCCGTTCGGTCGAAAGACCTTTCCCGTCGTCGCCGACCTCGATGATGATGTGCCCGCCCTCGTGATAGGCGCGCAGGTTTATCGTGCCCTTTTCCGGCTTTCCCGCCGCCTTGCGTTCCGCCGGCGTCTCGATCCCGTGATCGGCCGAATTGCGGACCATGTGCGTCAGCGGATCCTTGATCAGCTCCAGGACCTGCCGATCGAGCTCGGTCTCCGACCCGTGCATCTGCAGATCGATCTTCTTGTTCAGCTCGGCGGACAGATCGCGAACGATCCGGGGCAGCTTCTGCCAGGCGTTGCCGATCGGCTGCATGCGGGTCTTCATCACGCCGTCCTGCAATTCGGCGGTGACGTTGGACAGCCGCTGGAGCGGAACCTTGAATTCGCTGTCGTCCTGGTGACGGACCATTTCGAGCAGCTGGTTCCTGGTGAGGACCAGTTCGCTCACCATGGTCATCAGCTTCTCGATGACGTCGACGCTCACCCGAAGCGACTGGCTGGCGATCGACGGTTCGGCGATCGGCGCCGCCTGATCGGGCTGGGTTGCGGGCGGTACCGCATCGGATCCGGAGAATATCGCTTCGATGCCGAGCAACGCCTCGGTGGAATCGGCCGGGCTGGCTTGGTCGGAGCCGGCCGCGGCCTGCTCAAGCCGCGCGATCAGAGGCCCGTCGTCGCCCTCGGGCTCCGCACCGGCGCTCTCGAGCTGCGCCAGGATTTCCTTGATGCGGTCGAGCGATTCCAGGATCAGGGTCACGCAGGCCGGCGTGACCTTGAGGCTTCCGTCGCGAAACAGCCCGAGCAGGTTCTCCGACGCATGCGCGACCTTTTCCAGCCGTCGCAACCCGATGAAGCCGCAGGTGCCCTTGACCGTGTGAACCAGGCGGAAGATGTGGCCGAGAACCTCCTTGTTCTCGGGATCGCGTTCGAGCTTTATCAGTTCGGCATCGACCACGGTCAGGCTGTCCGCCGTCTCGGTGAGGAATTCCGCAATCGTTTCGTCCAGAAAGCTGTCGGTCATGGTGTGATCTCCGGTTCGACCTCGAGGACCGCACGGTCCCCGCACTGCGTCCACGGATGTTTCACGCCGCCTTGACGACCTGGAAGAACTCCATCACTTCCGATCTCAGCTTGTCGGCCTGGCCGCGAAGCTCGGCCGCGGAATTGAGCACCTTCGTCGCGCCCTGGCCGGTCTCGGCCGCCGCATGGTCAACACTGGCGATGTTCGAGGTGACTTCGCCGGTGCCCATCGCGGCCTGCTGGGCGCTGCGGGCGATCTCCTTGGTCGCGGCGCCCTGTTGCTCGACGGCCGAGGCGATCGTGGTGGCGATTTCGTTCACCTGCGTGATGGTGCCGCCGATGCTTTCGATCGCTGCGACGGCCTTCCGGGTCGCTTCCTGTATTCCGGTGATCTGCACGCCGATCTCGTCGGTCGCCTTGGCGGTCTGGTTGGCGAGACCCTTGACCTCGGCCGCGACGACCGCGAAACCCTTGCCGGCCTCGCCCGCCCGCGCGGCTTCGATCGTCGCGTTCAACGCGAGCAGGTTGGTCTGCCCCGCGATGTCGTTGATGAGGCTGACGACATCGCCGATCTTCTGCGCGCTGTCGGCGAGCGCCCGGACGATCTGATTGGTCTCGTTCGCCTCCCCGACCGCCTTCGCCGTCACCTGGGCGGACTGTTCGACCTGGCGACCGATCTCGGCGACCGACGCGGCAAGCTCCTCCGCCGCCGAAGCGACGGTCTGCACGCTGGTCGAGGCCTGCTGCGACGCGGAATTGACGACGGCGGACTGCCGCGACGTTTCTTCCGAATTCGCTGCCATGGCCTGGGCCGTCGTCTGCATCAGCTCCGCCGCGGCGGTGACGGAGTCCAGGACCTTCTTCATCTGGGTGTCGAATTCCCGGATGGCGACATCGACGCTGTCCTGGCGCTTCTGGCGCTCGGCGAGCATCGCCTCCTGATAGACGGAGATCGCGAAGTCCATGTCCAGCATCACGGCCGCGTTGATGGCCCGCAGCATCTTGGTCATCTTCCTGGGGCTGAACCGGTACAGCTTGGTGACCGTGCTGATGATCTCCTGGAGCACGAAATTGTAGCCGCCGATATACCAGCGCGGTTCGAGGCCGATCTTGTTGTGAACCAGGCCGATCGCGCGCACGCCCTGAATGTAGGAATCGTCGAACCGGCCGGAAAACAGCCGGGCCCAGTGCGAGGCCTGGGCCGATTTGAGGCGAGGTATTTCGCCGCCGAGCAGGCGCGCAAGCTGCGGCTCCTGCGTGACGTGTCGATAAAATCCCTCGAGAAGATCGGCCAAATTGGGCTCGAGCTTGCCCCATACCTCGTGCAGCAGTGCTCCGGTCTCCCGGGAAATACGCATGAAGCGCAGGCGCGTCTCACGATCGACGTTGGCTTGCTGTGTCATATGGCCCTCTTGTGTTTCCCCTCACGCACGGCGAATCGCCGCCTCGCTCATTTGTAGAGTCGCCACAACCAAGTCGATACGACGGACCGCGTCAGACACGCTTGCAAGGCGCGGTTTGTAACATTTGTTCCGCAGATTTTCCGTTGGACGACTCTTTGCGCGCCGCGCTCAGGGTTCGTCGCTGGCCTTGGCGAGTTCTTGGCGATCGAGGATCGACAGCACCTGGCGCTCCAAGGTCAGGATGCCCTCGCTGCGGAATTTGGCGAGGCTGCGATTCACGTGGGTCGTCGTCAGGCCCAGGGAATCGGCGAGGTGCTCCTGGCGCAGCGGGAAAAACATCGTGGCGCCCTCCGTCAGGCCCCTTCGGCGCAGGCGCGCTTCGATATCGAGGAAAAAATGCGCCATCCGGCTGCGCGCGCTCTTGCGGCCCATATGGACAAACCGGCCGTAGAGGGAATGCAGAAATCGGTATTCCGCGTTTTCGACCTCGCGGATCTGTTCGTCCGACGCCTGGAGCATCTTGCAGAAGCTCGGCAGCGGAAGGGCGCAGACCGCCAGATTGGTCAGCGACTTCACCGAATACAGCAGCGGCGAGTTGGGCATCCAGACCGATTCCAGGGGAATGATGTCCCCCGGTATGAAGAAGGACAGTATCTGCCGCTCGCCATCGGAAAGCTCGCGATAGCGAAAGGCCCAGCCCGCCCGGATCGTGAAGATCTCGGTGATCTTGTCGCCTTCGCGGAAAATGCGACGCCGCGCCGGAAATTCCCGTCTCCCGGTTTTCAGGGTCTCGATCGCCGAAACCTGCCGACGAAGCGTCGGCCCATAAATCGATAGCGAGCCCATCACGCAGGCTTGGCATCCACTGTTCACACTACTCATTGACGGTGGCGGTCCTCTTCGAATTCGAAGGTCATTTAGGCCGACGCCGCCATCACCCAAGAGGCCGGAAATCCGACCAAAGTGCCTGCCGTCTGGGCATAAAATCTCACGCGCTAAAATTGCCCAATCGCGCCCAAAGGAGAAGGAAAGTATCTGTGATCAATGTAAATGATTTATGTTATTAACAAATGTAAGTGATTGAAATCACATGGATTATTCTGCTGTATTAACCTTCTGTTAACCCTAAGAGGACAACCGTCGGCTTCAGACAACTTGTCGCACAGTCGTGGCGAAATTACGCGGAAGCGTACGAAGTCAGACGGGGGGATGTTGTGGCGACGATCGGATGGAAAGCGCGGTTTTCGGGCATCCCGAAGCACTTTTGCGCCCACTGGCGCCCGATTGGGCGCCGCGCTCGGCTCGGGGCAACACTATCATGCTGATGGTCCGCGACATCAGGAATTTGGCGGATGCGGCGGCGCAGCCCCTGCTGCCGAGTTGTGCGAGCTGCCCGGTGCGCGGCTTGATTGCGTATCGCAATATAATTGCTCGCCGCGAATTTGCCGCGGAGTCCATGCGAACCGCGGCGCGGACGATGCACAAGGGCCAGGTGATCATCCACCAGGGCGACCGGCGGCAGTTCGTCTACACCCTGCGCAGCGGCTGGGCCTACCGCTACAGCGCCACCCGCGACGGCCGCCGGCAGATATTATCCCTGCTTCTTCCCGGCGACTTGATCGGACAAGTCAGTTTCGACGAGCAGCGGTGGGGATACTCCGTCCGCACCTTGACCCGCGCCACGCTGTGCGAGTTTCCCCGCGATGTCCTGCTTCGCGAGCTCATGGCGAATCCGGATGCGTTGGCCGATGTGTTGCGCGCCTGCGGCGACGCGCAGCGGGACGCCGATGAAATCGCCCTGAGCCTGGGCGCGCGGACGGCCGTGGAGCGGCTCGCGCATTTCATCCTGCTTTTGCAGCGGCGGGTGGCGCGCCTCGGCGATACCCTGGACCGTCCGCTGGCCTTCGAGGTTCCTCTGCGGCGCGACGACCTCGCCGATGCCCTCGGCATGACGGCGGTCCATGTCAGCCGCTCGCTCAAGAAACTGCGCGATCTCGGAATCGTGGATTTCAATCGCGGCGTGATTTCGATTTTCGACGACGCCGCGTTGCGCAAGCTCGCCGCCGCCTGACCGGCCCGCGCCCATGGGCGCCGCCGGCGCCTGCGGCGAAGGGAAACATCTGTTACCCTTTTTCGGGATTAGGGTTTCTCGATGCTAACGCTCTCGGCGCTAGCCTGGTCGCGTCAGGCACCGAGAACTTCGATGATCGACACGGCCCGATTGCTGGGATTTGCCTTCGCCAATGCCGACCTCCTGCTGGAGATCGATGCCGAATGCCTGATCCACTTCGCATCGGGCGCCGCGCGCGGCTGTGTGCGACGTGCCGGCCGAAGAGCTGATCAGCCGGCGGGCCGGATCGCTGTTCATGCCCTCCGATGGCTCGAAATTCGCCACCTACGCCATGGCCATCCGGCCGGGACGCCGCTTCGGCCCGGTTCGCCTCGGCCTCGCGAATGGCGACGCGGTCCAAGTCTCGATGTGCTGCCTTCCCGCGAAGGTGCCGCGCATTTCCTGCGCCGTCCGGCTGCCGCCCGCCCGCACGGCGACGGCGTCGGGAACCGATGCCCGCACGGGGCTTCCGGACCTGAACGCCTTTCTCGCCGCGGCGGAAAAGAGCCTGGGAACGCAGTACGGCATGAAGCTGGTCGACATTCCGAATCTGTCCCAGATATGCGCGGGGCTGCCGCCCGCGCGCGCCCGCAAATTCCTCCTCCAGATCGGCGCGGCGCTCAAGGCGCTGGGCAGCGCCGGCCAGTTGACGGAGAACGCCTTCGGCGTGGTCTGCGACGCGCAGGACACCGATTGTACGCTCGCAAGCGCGATCGAAGGCGTCGCCAAGACCTGCGACGTCGACGGATTGTCCGCGTCGGACGGATTTCTGTCTCTCGACGATAACGGGTTGACGCTCGAGCAGGCCTCGCTCGCGATGCGCCAGGCGATCGGCCGGTTCACGCGCGGCGACATGCCCGGCCGGCATCAAGGCAGTTTGGCGACGGTGTTCGGCCGGTTCGTCGGCGAAGCCATCGCCCGGGCCTCCAGCGAAGCGAGCACGGCGGAAAACGACGGGTTCGAGTTGCGCTACGAAGCGGTCGCCGATCTGAAGACCGGCAAGACCGGCCGCTACGACGTGCTGACCCGGCTCGACGCCGCCGAATCGACCGCCGAATCTCTTCGGATCGCGCGCGAGATCGGGCTCGCGGACACGTTCGATGTCGTCTCACTGGCGCAGGTTCTCGGGGTTCTGGAGAGCCAGTCGACCGCGCATTTCAAGCTGGCGCTGGGCATTTGCGGCCACACGCTCGCCGATCCGGCGTGTTTCGCGCTTTTCTCCGGCCTGCTCAAAGCCAGGCAGCATCTCGCGCCGCGGCTCCTCCTGGAGGTGGCGACCCTTCCATCGGCCTGCGATTTCGACAAGCTCCAGATGGCGGTCGGGCTTCTGCGGCAGATGGGAATACGCGTCGGTTTGAACCATTTCGCGCCGGGCGTCTTGCCGATCGCGTATCTGCAGGATCTGGAAGTGGACTTCGTGAAGATAGACGGCACGATCGTGCGAAGCTCGAAGAGCGGCGACAGACACGACATTCTGCTTCGCGGCCTGCTCGGCATCTGCACCAAGCTCGGCATCGAGACCGTCGCCGACAATATCTCGACCCGCGAAGAAATGGTTCGCGCGCGCGACATCGGCATCAAGCTCGGCCAGGGCAGCTATTTCGGAACCGCCGTGAAGTCGGTCGTCACCGGACTTGCGGCCTGAGCGGAATCGACAGGGAAAACGGCTTCTTCGAATTGCAAGACAAGGAGGACAACATGCGCACCGATTGCAACGTATTGATCGTCGACGACTACAAGACGATGTTGAGAATTGTTCGAGGGCTGCTCACGGAGATCGGCGTCAAGAACATCGACGAGGCGACCCATGGCGAGGGCGCGCTGCAGCTCCTGCAGGCCAAGAAATACGACCTCGTCCTCTCCGATTGGAACATGCAGCCGATGAGCGGGCTCGACCTCCTGCGGGCGGTGCGCTCCAATCCCAAGACCGCCAAGACGCCCTTCGTCCTGGTGACGGCCGAGGCGAAGGTCGAGAACGTCGCGACCGCGCGGGCCGCCGGCGTCAGCGGCTATATGGTCAAGCCGTTCAACGGCGCGACGCTCAAGACGAAGATCACGCCCTTCCTCACGCAATAGCGACGGTATGGCGGTCTGCGCGTGCACCGCCGACGGCGCCGAGCGGCCCTCTTCAGAACAGGCAGATCATGACCGGGATTGCCACACCACGCTTGCAACTGGCGGCGGAATTGTCGACGTCGATCGGCGAGACCGAGACCGCGGTCATCGCGATCCTCGATGCCGTCGACCATATCGTCGGTCTCACCACCGGTGGCGGCGACGACCCGATGGCGCGCCAGATCCGTTCGGAGTGCATGCGAATCCGCGAGGCCTGCACCTTTCAGGACATCGTGGGCCAGCGGCTCGCCAAGGTCGCCGGCGCGTTGAACGGCGCAACGGACATTCCGGAAGGACCGCCGGACTCCGGCGATTGCAGGCTCGAAGGACCGGCTCTTCAGGGCGAGGGGCTCAGTCAGGACGATATCGATCAAATGCTGGAGCACGCTTCCGCCTGAGCGCTCCGCCGAACGATCTTTGTCGGCAAGAAGGTCGTTCGAATGAATTCGTTCGCCGCCGGCGGTCGCTTTTATACCCCACCCGGGCGTTCCAACGCTTGAAGAAAAAAGCAGACGGATTGCCGGCGGCGAACGAACCATTTCTGCAAACCGCGCGCCGTCGTATCGGCTCGTAACGTAGGTTATCCCAATCCGCGACAGTGTGTAGCAGTTGGTAGGGAAGGACATTCTATCCTGAGCGGGCGTCAGACGGCTTTGCGCGAAGAGGCAGTTGATGATCCAAGTCGATTCCTTGAGTCAGACGATTGCCGGCCTGGGCGCCCGGCCGGCCAGCCGCGGGTGGAACCTCGAAAAGGCCCTGGCCCGATTGCTGAAAGCGATCGCCGAGCTGTTCGACGCCATTTCCATCGAATTCCTGGATCGGCTGCCGAACACGGTCACCGTGAGCGCCATCGTGCTTCTGCTGGCCACGGCCCATGTCGTGGTCGTCGGCCTGCTCGCCGCGGTCGGCCTCGGCCGGAACGCGTGGGCGATGTCGTTCGCGATGGCGATCACGTCGATATTCGTCGGCATCCCGGTCGTCGGCTTCGGCCAGATGCAGTACCGGCGGGCGCGGTCGTCGCTTCTTGCGTCCCGGTCGCTCACGGACCAGCTCATCATCGCCAGGGACGAGGCCGAGGCCGCGAACAAGGAGAAGTCGAAATTCCTTGCGAGCATGTCCCACGAGCTGCGGACGCCGCTCAACGCGATCATCGGCTTCGCGGAAATTCTCAAGAACGAGACCTTCGGAACCGTCGGAAGCTCTCGCTACGTCGAATACGCCTACGATATCTTCACGAGCGGCCATCACCTCCTCAGCCTCGTCAACGATGTCCTCGATCTATCCCGGATCGAGTCGGCGAGCGCCAAGATTCGCATGGACGAGCCCGTCGAACTCGTGATGGCGGTACGCGATGTCTGCCGGCTCATGAGCATGACGGCGTCGAACGGCGGCGTCGTGCTGGCGGACCAGCTTCCGGAGCAGCCGATCCGGATCGCGGGAAACGAACGGATGATCCAGCAAATTCTGCTGAACCTCGTCTCAAACGCCGTCAAGTTCACGCCGCCGGACGGCCTCGTCGTCGTGCGGCTGCAGCTGGACCCGGCCGCCGGCGCGGTCGTCACGGTGTCGGACACCGGTATCGGCATGACGCCCGAGGAAGCGGCGGTGGCGCTTCAGCCCTTTGGGCAGATCGACAGCTATGTGAGCCGCAAGCACAAAGGCACCGGGCTGGGCCTGCCGCTCGCGAAATCGATGATCGATATGCATGGCGGGGGTCTCAGGGTGGTGAGCACGCCCGGCAAGGGAACCTCCGTGGGATTCAACATTCCAAACGAACGCCTGATCGACGCGGCGGCCCACGGCTTCAACGGATAGCCCTGAACGCCCGACGGCCGATTCGGGCCGGCCCAGGGGCCCGTTTGCGACGAAATTCCGGGCAATGAGCCTCATAAAGCATCCACGGGCGGGCAATCCGCCGCCGTCCGTCGATGCGGCCATCCGGGATGGGTGGCGGGCCTTTCGCAGTTGCGGCAAGGTGGAGTCATGAGCATCCAGGTCGCCCTCTCCCATTCCACCCGCTACCGCTACGACAAGCCGATCACCCTCGGCCCACAGCTCGTCCGGCTGCGCCCCGCCCCGCATTGCCGCACCCCGATCCTGGCCTACAGCCTGAAGATCGGCCCCGAGCAGCACTTCCTCAACTGGCAGCAGGACCCGCAGTCCAACTGGCTGGCGCGGATCGTCGTGCCGGAGAAGACCGACCACCTGACGGTCACCGTCGACCTGACGGCGGAGATGAACGTCATCAACCCGTTCGACTTCTTCCTGGAGCCCGAGGCCGAGGTCTTTCCCTTCGCCTATGCGCCGGAAGTCCTGGAGGACCTCAAGCCCTTCTTCCAGAAGGCGGAGGTCGGGCCGCGCTTCGCGGCCTATCTCGCCGCCGTGCCGCGAATCGAAAAACCGACCACCGGCTTTCTGTTCGACCTGAACGCGCAGCTCCAGCGCGACATCAACTATCTGATCCGCATGGAGCCCGGCATCCAGACGCCGGACCACACGCTGGAGACCCGCGCCGGCTCATGCCGCGATTCCGCCTGGCTGCTGGTGCAGCTCCTGCGTCACCTCGGGCTCGCGGCGCGTTTTGCATCGGGCTACCTCATCCAGTTGAAGCCGGACCAGAAATCGCTCGACGGACCGTCCGGCGCCGAACAGGACTTCACCGATTTGCACGCCTGGTGCGAGGTCTATCTGCCGGGCGCCGGCTGGGTCGGACTCGATCCGACCTCCGGGCTGTTCGCCGGCGAAGGCCACATTCCCCTCGCCTGTGCCGCCAATCCGACCCACGCGGCGCCGATCAGCGGCGCCCTCGAAGACTGCGAGGTCAGCTTCGAGTTTGAGATGTCGATCAAGCGCGTCGTCGAGCCGCCGCGCGTGACCAAGCCCTATACCGACGACCAATGGCGCGCGATCGATCGGCTGGGCGACCGCATCGACACGCTGCTCCAGGACGGCGATGTGCGCCTCACCATGGGCGGCGAGCCGACCTTCGTCTCGATCGACGACATGGACGGCGCGGAATGGACCACGGCGGCGGTCGGTCCCACCAAACGCGGCCTGGCGGACACGCTGATCCGCAGGCTGCGCGACCGTTTCGCGCCGGGCGGCTTCCTGCATTACGGCCAGGGCAAGTGGTATCCGGGCGAGAGCCTGCCGCGCTGGGCCTTCGCGCTCTACTGGCGCGGCGACGGCGTGCCGCTGTGGCGCGACGCCGCCCGCATCGCGCGCGAGCGCGACAACTACAAGCCGACCGTCGAGGACGCACGCAATCTTGCGACCGGCATCGCACGGCGCCTCGACATCCATCCCGGCAATGCGATGGAGGCCTATGAGGACCCGTGGCACTACATCGGCAAGGAGCGGATGCTGCCGGTCAATGTCGATCCGCTGAATTCCAAGCTCGACGATCCGGAGATGCGCGCCCGCCTGGCGCGCGTGTTCGAGCGTGGCCTGGGCAAGCCGACCGGATTCGTGCTGCCGGTGCAGCGCTGGAACGCGGCGGACAAGCGGCGCTGGCGCTCCGAACGGTGGGCGACGCGCGCCGGCCGGCTCCAGCTTGTGCCGGGCGACTCGCCCCTCGGATACCGCCTGCCGCTCGAGGCTTTGCCCTGGCTGCCGGCGACGGCGCGACCCTTCGTGCCGCCGCCCGATCCGTTCGAGAAGCTGCCGCCGCTGCCCGAGCGCGACGATTACCGCCAGCCCTATCTCTCCGGCGGGTTGCGCGACGCGGCCTGGGAAGCGCGCCGCGCGCGCGTCGAACAGGAACCGCCGCTGGAAGGCGCCAGCGTCCGCACCGCGCTGACGGTGGAGCCGCGCGGCGGCCGCCTCAGCGTGTTCCTGCCGCCGACCGAAACCGCGGCGGACTATCTCGACCTGCTGTCGGCGGTCGAAGACGCGGCCGCCGAGCTTGGCGCGGCGATCCATGTCGAAGGCTATGGCCCGCCTTACGACCCGCGCATCAACGTCATCAAGGTGACGCCCGATCCCGGCGTCATCGAGGTCAACATCCATCCCGCGAAATCCTGGGACGACCAGGTCGCGATCACCGAGGCGCTTTACGAAGAGGCGCGGCTGACGCGGCTGGGCACCGAGAAGTTCATGCTCGACGGCCGCCACACCGGCACCGGCGGCGGCAATCACATCGTTCTCGGCGCGGCGACGCCGGCCGACAGCCCGTTCCTTCGGCGGCCCGATCTGCTGCGCAGCCTGATCGGCTATTGGCAGAACCATCCGTCGCTTTCCTATCTGTTCTCCGGCATGTTCATTGGGCCGACCAGCCAGGCGCCGCGCATCGACGAGGCGCGGCTGGATACGCTCTACGAGATGGAGATCGCCTTCGCGCAGGTGCCCGATCCGCAGACGGGCTATATCCCGCCCTGGCTGGTCGATCGCATCTTCCGCAACCTCCTGATCGACGTGACCGGCAACACCCATCGCACCGAGATCTGCATCGACAAACTCTATTCACCAGACGGACCCACGGGCCGCCTCGGCCTTGTCGAATTCCGCGGCTTCGAGATGCCGCCGCATCCCGAAATGAGCCTGGCGCAGGGCCTGCTGCTGCGCGCCCTCGTCGCGCGGTTCTGGCAGACGCCTTATCAGACCAAGCTGGTGCGCTGGGGCACGGCGTTGCACGACAGCTTCATGCTGCCGCATTTCGTATGGGCCGATTTCGCCGATGTGATCGCCGATCTGAACGCCAACGGCTTCGCCTTCGACGCGGACTGGTTCCGGCCCCATTGGGCCTTCCGCTTCCCGCTCGCCGGCAAGGTGCAGTATGGCGGCGTCGCCCTCGAACTGCGCCAGGCGCTGGAGCCTTGGAACGTCATGGGTGAGGAAGGAACGGTCGGCGGCACGGTACGTTTCGTGGACAGCTCGGTCGAACGATTGGAAGTGAAAGTGAAGGGACTGGTCGCCGGCCGCCACAAGATTCTCGTCAATGGCCGCGCCGTGCCGTTGAAGCCGATCGCGCTCGATGAAGCGGTCGGCGGGGTGCGTTTCCGCGCCTGGCAGCCAGTGAGCGCGCTGCATCCGACGATCCCCAGCCACGCGCCGCTGATCTGCGAAGTGTGGGACGGCTGGCGCAAGCGGTCCCTGGGCGGCTGCACCTATCACGTCGCCCATCCGGGCGGGCGCAATTACGTGACCTTTCCCGTCAACGGCTATGAAGCGGAAGGGCGCCGCCTGGCGCGCTTCGAGCCGTTCGGCTTCACCGGTGGCATCTTCGAGCCGCCGCCGGAGGACGCCAATACCGACTTTCCGCACACCCTCGACCTCAGGCGGGCCGCCAATCGCCGATGAGCCAGGTCGATGTCGCCTCCTCCGCCGAACCGGCCAGCCCGCCGCGCTATGACGAGTTGCGCGATGCGGCCGGCACGGTACGCCCCGCCTGGAAACCGCTGGCCGACGCGCTGACCGCGATGCCGCCGGAGGATTATGCGCGCCGTGGCGCCGCCGCCCAGGCCATGATCCGCGACAACGGCGTGACTTATAATGTGTACGACGATGCCGACGGCCAGGCGCGGCTGTGGCAGCTCGACATCGTGCCGTTCGTCATCGGCGCCGACGAATGGCGCGCGATCGAGGCCGCGGTTGTCCAGCGCGCGCATCTGAACAATCTCGTCCTCAAGGATATCTATGGGCCGCAAAAGTTGATGGCCGCCGGCCATCTGCCGCCGCATCTGGTGCTCGGCCATCCGCAGTTCCTGCGGCCGCTAGTCGGCCTGACGCCGCCGGGCGGCGTGCATGTGCATCTGTATTCCGCCGATCTCGCGCGCATGCCCGATGGTTCATGGCGCGTGCTGGCAAGCCGCGCCGACGCACCGAGCGGCATTGGCTATGCCCTGGAAAACCGCATCGTCGTCGGCGCGACGTTTTCCGATCTGTTCGACGACATGCATATCCGGCGGCTCGCCTCGTTCTTCAGCGCCTACCGCGAGCACATCCTCGCGCTGTCCCGGAACCGCAAAGGCCGCGCCGTCCTGCTGACGCCGGGGCCGCACAACGAAGCCTATTTCGAGCATGCCTATCTCGCGCACTATCTGGGCTTCACGCTGGTCGAAGGCGACGACCTGGCGGTGCGCGACGGACAGGTCTTCCTCAAGACGCTGATGGGGCTGGAGCGCGTCGCGGCGATCTTCCGGCGCGTCGATTCCGATTATTGCGATCCGCTAGAATTCCGCGGCGATTCCGCCATCGGCATTCCCGGTCTTGTCGACGCGGTGCGCGCCGGAAGCATCGTGCTCGCCAATGCCCTTGGCGGCGGCGTCATGGAATCGCCGGCGATGGACGCCTATCTGCCTGGCCTGGCGCGCGCCCTCCTCGGCGAAGAGCTCAAGATGCCCGATATCCCGACGGTGTGGTGCGGCACCGAATGGGGCCGCAAGGAGGCGTTGTCGCGGCTCGAACGCGTGGTCGTGCGCGACGCCTTCGATGCAAGGCCGCTGTTCTCGCGCCAGTCGAGCGCCCGGCTCGGCGCGGAACTGTCGCTGAGCGACATCGACACGCTGAAGGACCGTATCCGGCGACGCGGCGCCACCATCGTGACCCAGGACGCCGTGCCGCTCGGCCTTGCGCCGGTGTTCGAGGACGGTAAGTTCGGCACCAGGCCGGTGAACCTGCGCGTCTTCGCGGCCTGGACGCCGCAGGGCTATATCGCGATGCCGGGCGGCCTGGTACGCGTGGCGCAGGACGATCACGCGCGGTCGCTTTCGATCCAATCCGGCGCGGCGAGCAAGGACGTGTGGGTGCGCGGCCGCGAACCGGCCGATACGTTCAGCCTGCTCAAGGGCGACGGCGGCGCCATCGAGATCCGCCGCACCGGCGAGGCGCCGCCGAGCCGCGCGATGGACAATCTGTTCTGGCTGGGGCGCTACACAGAGCGCGCCGAACGCACGGTCCGCGTCCTGCGGGCGGTGACCGCGCGGCTGGGCGAGGACGCCGCGGTCGTGGCCGATACCGCCGACCGCTTCCTGTTTCGCGCCTCGCCGGCGGGCACCGCGGCCGTCCACGATGCCGCGTCGGGCGACGACGAAAAGCTGCTCGCCGAACTGCGTGCCCTGCTCTACGACCGCAATGCACCGGACGGCCTGCCGCGTCTTCTGGCACGCGTGCGGCGGACCGCCTGGGCGGCGCGCGATCGGCTGTCGCTCGACACCTGGCGCACCATCCGTTTCCTGACCGAAGAGGAAGCCTCGCCCGCCGAGCAGACCTTCGACGCGCCGGCGGCCCAGACCTATCTCGACCAACTCGTGCGCCGATCGGCGGCGTTTTCCGGCCTCTGCGCCGAGAACATGACGCGCGGACCGAACTGGCTGTTCGTCGATCTCGGCCGGCGCATCGAGCGTGGCACCGATCTGGCCTGGCTGGTGCGGCAGGCGGCCGGCGAGGCGACGGAAGCGGAAGTCCCGCGCATGCGCGCGGTGCTCGAAATCGCCGACAGCGCGATGACCTATCGTTCGCGCTATCTGAACCTGTTCGACATTCCTCCCTTCGTGGACCTGTTGCTGCTCGACGATAGCAACCCGCGCAGCCTGGCGTTCCAGCTCGAGGCGATCGCGCGCAATCTCAATCAGCTGCCGCGCATCACCCCGGTGCAGCGGCACGAAAGCGCGAACGCCATCGCCGCGGCGCTGCGCCTCGCGGTCGGCAGCGTCCATTCTCCCGTGCTGGCGCAGGCGGCTCAGACGGGGCGCCGCACGGCGCTGGCCGATTTCTCGACCAAGGTCGAAAGCACGCTGGCGCTTCTCACGGACACGATCGCCGACGCCTATTTTCAGCACACGACGCGTCGGCGCACCGGCGCGGCGCCCTGGCGCGAGGCCCTGTGATGGAATACGCGGTTCGGCATCGCACGACCTATCGCTACCTGCAGAGCGTGTCCTATTCCTGCCACCTGGCCCATCTGACCCCCCGAGAGACGCCGACGCAGCGCGTCGCCGCCAGCGCATTGAAGATCTCGCTGCCGCCGGCCCGGCGCTATACGGTGACCGACGTCTTCGGCAACAAGACCGAATGGTTCGCCATCGATCAGGCACACTCCGTGCTGCAGGTCGAAACGCAGAGCCGGGTCGGCGTCGGCCCGATCGCGGCGCCCGCCGCCGAGGGCAGCCTGCCCTGGGAGCAGGTTCGGACGAGCTTGGGATACACGCCGGACGCAGCGGCGCGCGATGCCATCCAGTTTCTGTTCGACTCGCCGCTGACGGCGGCGCGCGACGAGATCGCGATCTATGCCGCGGCGAGCTTCCCGCGCGGCCGACCGATCCTGGCCGGCGCGCTCGACCTGATGAGTCGCATCCACAAGGACTTCCAGTACGACACCACCGTGACCGACGCGACCACGCCGGTCGACCGCGTTTTCCAGATCCATTCGGGGGTCTGCCAGGACCTGGCGCATGTCGGGATCGCCTGCTTGCGCTCCATCGGTCTGGCCGGCCGCTATGTCAGCGGTTATCTGCTGACCAAGCCGCCGCCGGGCCAGAAACGCCTGTTGGGCGCCGATGCCAGCCATGCCTGGTTCTCGGTATGGGCGCCGCCATTCGGCTGGATCGATCTCGACCCCACCAACGACATGCGCTGCGGCGAGGGCCATGTCACGCTCGCCTGGGGCCGCGACTATAGCGACGTCGCGCCGCTCAACGGCATCGTCACCGGCGGCGGCGATCACATCGTCGAAGTCGGCGTCGATGTCGTGCCGATCGGCCCAGCAGTCTGACGCAAATGCCGGCGGAAAACGCCCACGCGCGGATGTTTCGGCGACGCGGACGAACGATTAGGATTGCCGCGACGAGGATAAGCCGTGGCGCCAACACAGACGGAAACCGAGCGGCTGGCAGCCGCGCGGAAAAACTACGAAGCGGCGGTCGGCTTGCACCGGGCGGGCGAGCTCGCCGAGGCGGAGCGGCACTATGAGGCGGTGCGCCAAGCCTTTCCGCGCCATCCCGGAGTCCTGCACGGTCTGGGATTGATCCGTCTACGGACCAAAAGGCCAGAAGAGGCCGTGGCCTATCTGGCGGAGGCGGCCGCCGCGGCTCCGCAGAACGGCGCGATCCAAAGCGATCTCGGCAGCGCATATCTCGTCCTGGGACGCTATGGCGATGCGGCGCGCAGCTTCGAGGCCGCGATAAAATACCGGCCCGGCGACGCGCAGGCGCTGTTGGGGCTCGGCGACGCTCTGAGCGTACTTGGCCGGGTCGACGCGGCCCGGTCCGCGTTCGAAAGGGTTTTGGCGGCCGATGCCAAGAACGCCACGGCGCATTTCGGCCTGGGCAGCCTCGCGGCACAGACCGGAGAGACGGCGGAAGCGCGGCTGGCGTTCGAGCGTGCCATCGCCTGCGCGCCAAAAAACGCCGCCTATCATCGCGCCCTGGCCGAAACAGCTCGCTTCGTTGTCGGCGATACGCGCCTGCCCGCGCTGGAAGCCTTGGCGCGCGAAGGACCGAGTCTGGGCGACGCCCAGAACGTCGAACTGCATTTCGCGCTGGCCAAGGCCTATGACGATCTGGCTCGCTACGACGAGGCGTTCGAGCAGATGCGCGCCGGCAATGCGCTCAAGCGGACGCTGATATCCTACGACGAGACGTCGGTCGCGGAGTTCTTCACGGCAATAGCGGCGGCGTTCTCTCCCGCCCTGGTGCGAAGCAGGGCCGGCGCCGGCGATCTTTCGGACGCGCCGGTGTTCGTGGTCGGGATGCCGCGCTCCGGCTCCACGCTGGTCGAGCAGATCCTCGCCAGCCATCCGGACGTGTATGGCGCCGGTGAGCTATTGGTCATGAACGATCTGATCGCCGATCTGCCGGATTATCCGTCCGGGATCGCTGCGGTTTCGGACGCTGCACTGCGAAAGTTCGGGCGGCGCTATATCGAGCACATGCGGGCGCTGGCGCCCGGCGCGAAGCGAATCGTCGACAAGCTGCCGGCGAATTTCCGCCACCTGGGGACGATCCATCTCGCGCTGCCGAATGCGAAGATCGTGCATGTGCGACGCGATCCGATGGACACATGCCTCTCATGCTATTCCAAGCTGTTCCTCGGCGGACTGAACTTCGCCTACGACCTCGGTGAATTGGGGCGCTATCACAAGATGTACGAGGTACTGACGGCGCATTGGCATGGTGTGTTGCCGGAGCGTGTGCTGCTCGACGTCCAATACGAGACGCTGGTCGACGACTTCGAAGCACAGGCGCGCAGGATCGTCGCGTTCTGTGGGCTGGACTGGGACGCGCGGTGCCTGGATTTCTCCAGGACCGAACGGCCGGTGCGGACGCTCAGCCAGTCGCAGGTGCGCCAGCCGCTGTTCGCCAGTTCCATCGGGCGGTGGCGGCACTATGAGAAGCATCTGGGTCCGCTGATCGCGGCGCTGCGTTAGGCGGCGAGTTCGCCGCGCAATTTCACCGCGACGGCGTCGGCGCCGGGTCCGATGACGAGGTGGATGCTCCCGGCCACGGGACTCACGACGCCGCGCACGCCCAGAGCTCGCAGCACGGCTTCGTCGATGTCCTCGCCGCTGGCGACGGTCACGCGCAGGCGGCTCGAACAGGTTTCGACCTTGAGCACATTCGCGGGTCCGCCGAGCGCGCGCAGCAAGGCGCGCGTGTCGCCGATTTGCGGCGCCGCCACGGTCGATGGCGGCGTGGCCACGACGATGGACGCTGGCGCACCGCGCGGCGCGGTCGGTACGGCAGCGCGGATTTCTCCGGCGACCTGATCGGCGATCGGGCCGAGCACGACCTGCAGCGCGTTGGCCGACGGACGCACGATGCCGCGGGCGCCCAGCGCCTTCAGGGCCTTCTCGTCGGCGGCTTGGCCGTCAGCGAGGACGAGGCGCAAACGTGTGGTGCAGGCGTCGACACTGACGAGGTTGTCCGCGCCGCCCAGCGCGATGACATAGGCCTCACCGCGCGAGGTCGCGGCCGGCGCGGCGGTTGGCGCCTCGGTTTCCTCCTCGCGGCCCGGCGTCTTCAGGTTGAACGCGCGGATCGAAAGGCTGAAGAGTCCATAATAGAGCGCGAAATAGACCAGGCCGACGGGGAGCAGCCATAGAGGCCGAGTCGCCTTGCCGAAATTGATCACATAGTCAAATAGCCCGGCGGAGAAACCGAAGCCGAGCCGCACGCCCAGAAGGTTCATGATCACCATCGCCGCGCCGGTCAGGACGGCGTGGATCGCGTAGAGCAACGGCGCCAGGAACATGAAGGTGAATTCGATCGGCTCGGTCACGCCGGTCAGGAACGCCGTCAGCGCCATCGACAGCAGCATGCCGCCGACTTCCTGGCGCCGCGACGGCAGCGCGGCGCGGTACATCGCGAGGCACGCGGCGGGCAGGCCGAACATCATCACCGGGAAGAAGCCGCTCATGAACTTGCCGGCCTCGGGATCGCCGGCGAAGAAGCGCTTCAAATCGCCGGTCGTGCCGTGAAAGTCGCCGACGATGAACCAGGCGAGGTTATTGAGGATGTGGTGCAGGCCGGTGACGATGAGCAGCCGGTTCAGCACGCCGTAAGCGAAAAGGCCGATGTCTCCGGCGCCGAGGATGGCGTGGCTGAGGCCGTCCATGCCGTCGTTGATCGTCGCGTAGCCGAAGCCGATCAGCGCGGCCAGCACGACGCCGGCGGCGCCGGAGGCGATCGGGATGAAACGGCGGCCGCCGAAGAAGGCGAGGAATTCGGGAAGCTTGATGTCGCGGTACTTGTTGTAGAGCCAGCCGGCGATCAGGCCCGAGGCGATGCCGGCCGGCACGCTGAGCTTGGCGATGGCGGCGGCCTTGAACGCATCGGCGGCGAGCGCCTGCGCCGTCGCGGGGATGCCGGCAAGCGCGGTTGGCGGCACGGCGATCAGGACCTGCGCGCCCTTGGTGGCGACGAGGAAGCCGACCGCGCCGGCCAGGCCGGCGGCGCCATGGTTCTCCCGCGCCAGGCCGACGGCGATGCCGATGGCGAAGAGAAGCCCCAGATTGGAGAAGATGGCGTCGCCGGCCGACGCGATGAACGCGATGTTCAGCAGGTCGGGCTGGCCGAGGCGCAGCAGAAGGCCGGCGGCGGGCAGTACCGCGATCGGCAGCATCAGCGCGCGGCCCAGCGGCTGGAGTCGTTCGACGAGGTTCATGGCTGTGCTCCCGTCTCGGGAAGATAGGTGGCGGCGACGGCGCGCACCGCCTCCGGCGAGTCCTGCTTCAGCGCTTCGGCGGCGGCGATGCGGCATTGTTCGATGTCGAGGGCGCGGATGGTTTCCTTCAGCCGCGCGACGGCGCCGGCCGGCATGGAAAGCTCGCGCACGCCGAGCCCGATCAGCAGAGAGGCGGAGAGCGGATCGCCGGCCAGACCGCCGCACACCGCAACCGGCCTGTCCTGCGTGGAGGCGCCCGCCACGGCCTGGGCGATCAGCGACAGGACGGCGGGATGGAAGGCATCAATCCGCGGGGCGAGTTGGGCATGGCCGCGATCCATCGCGAGCGTGTATTGCGTGAGATCGTTGGTGCCGATGGAGAAGAAATCGGTCTCGCGGGCGAACCGGGCGGCGATGACCGCCGAGGCGGGAGTCTCGATCATGATGCCGAGTTCGATCCCGGGCGGCGCGCCCATCTCACTAAGCATGGCGCGGACGGCGCGCAATTCGCTCAGCGAAGCGATCATTGGCAGCATGATGCGGGGCGTGGGCGTCACGCGCAGGATGGCGGCGAGCTGGGTCTTCAGAAGATCGCTGCGCCACAGCGCGGCCCGGATGCCGCGCAGGCCAAGCGCCGGATTTTCCTCGGCGGGCATCGGCAGATACGGCAACGGCTTGTCGCCGCCGATGTCGAAGGTGCGGATCTTGAACGGCCTGCCGTCCAGAGCCCGCGCGATGGATTGGTAGACGGCGGCCTGCTCGTCCTCCGACGGCGGCGTGTCGCGGTCGAGGAAGAGAAATTCGGTGCGCAGCAGGCCGCAGCCTTCGGCGCCGGCAGCGATCGCCGCCGCCGCTTCTTCGGCACCGGCACCGAGATTCGCGACGACCGCGATGCGCGTGCCATCGGCGGTGCGGCAGTCTTGGAAAGCGCGTGTCCGCGCGGAGGAGTCGCGGGCGGCACGCTCGGCGATGGCGGCGCCGGCGCGATCGAGCTGCGCGGCGTCGGGGTCGATATGCAGAAGGCCCGCTTCGGTGTCGAGCAGCAGCGTGGTGCCGTCGGCGATGGCAAGCACGCCCGCGCCGGCGCCGACCAGCGCGGGCACGTTCATGCCGGCCGCGATGATCGCGACATGCGAGGTGGGACCGCCGCCGGCGGTGACGAATCCGCCGATGACGCCGAGCCCCGCGAGTTCGGACGGCAGCAACTCGTCGGCGAGAAGGATGGTGTCGGGCGCGAGCGCCCTGCCCTCCGCGCCGGCGTCGCCCTGCAGCGCCGCCAGGACCTGGCGTTCCAGGTCGACGAGATCGCCGACCCGCTCGCGCAGGCGCGAATCCTCGGCGGCGCGGAAGGCATCCGCATAGCCGCGGATGGCCTGGCGCCAGGCGAAGGCGGCGCTCCTGTCGTCGTCGATGGCGGCGTGGACCTGGCGGAGCAACTCGGGATCGTCGAGCAGCGCGAGATGCGCGCCCAGTATCTCGCGGCGCTGGCGGTTGCCGGCGGCGGCGAGGCGGTCGAGACGCGCGCGGACGGCGGCAAGCGCGTCGGCCAGCGCGGTGCATTCCTGCACGGCGCCTTGGCCATCTTCGCTGACGGCAAATTCGGCGGCCCGCATTTGCAAGGCCTTGCCGATGACGAGGCCCGGCGCGCCGCAGACGCCGCGCAGCGTGTTGGGCGGAAGATCGGGCGCCGGCGGAGCGGCGGCGAGCGCTGGCGGCGGTGGAAGTTCGGGGGCTTCTTCGATGCCGCACTCGATCAGCTCGGCGAGTGACACGACGGCGGCTTGCGCATCGGGACCGCGCGCCGCGACGACGACGGACTCGTCCCGGGCGACGCCCAGCGACATCAATGCCGCGATGCTCTTGGCGTTGACGCGGCGGGCGCGGGCGGAGAGTTCGATCTCCGACGTGAAGCCTCTGGCGGCGGCGGAAATCTGCGCGGCGGGACGCGCATGGATGCCGTGCGCGAGACGCACGACGACCTCGCGCGTCGCCTCGACCGGCGCGGCGACGGATTGCTCGGTCAGCGGGCGCAGCTCCATCAGGAATTCGCCGAGACCGGTCTCGCGGCCGGTGCTGCGGCGGATGATGGCGAAGGCGTCGCCGTTGGTGACGACCACCGGCGAGATCAGGCTCTTGGCGTGGGTCGCGAGAAAGTCGAGATCGAAGGCGATCAGCGGATCGCCGGTGCGCACCATCGCGCCTTCGCGGACATGGGTGATGAAGCCCTGGCCGTGCAGCGCCACGGTCTCCAGGCCGACATGGATCAGGATCTCGGCGCCGTTGGCGGCCCGCAGCGTCACGGCATGGCGCGCGAGCGCGATGACGAGGCCGTCGCAGGGCGCGTGCACCGCGGCCCCGGTCGGATCGATGGCGAGGCCGTCGCCCAGGATGCGCTCGGCGAAAACCGGATCGGGCACCTCGTCCAGCGGCGCCACCCATCCTTTGATCGGCGCGACAAGCGTGAGATTGGACATGCGTCCCTTCTTCTAGTGGACCAGTTCGACCGTATGCAGCGCCCAGTATGGATCAAGCGCCGGCCGCGTGAAGACGAAACACAGATCGTGCACACCGGCCTGCGGCGCGAGCGGGCCGCGCGCGGCGGCGAGGCCCGTCCCAGGCGATGGCTGGGACATGGGCACGGTCGCGATCTTCGCCCCGTCGCAGGTGTCGAGATGGACCTCGAACTCGCCGTCGGGCGTCGCGGCCGGGCGTCTCGCGACCTTTTCGGCGTCCGCGCCGATCTGGAAGTTGAACGGCAGAAGGCCGGCGGTCAGCGCGATCTGGATGACGCCCGCGAGGTCGGCATTTTTCCAGATCCAGCAAGGATTTATGATGTCGTGTAGGAAGACGGGACGCGGGCCGGTGAAGGGCTGGGGCCCCTCGATGGAGAGCACGATGGCGCTGCTGCACAGGGCGAGTTCGTGGCTGTCGCGGATCGTTGGCGACAAAGGCGCCGGGTCCGCCGCCAGCGGGCCATGCGGCAGGCCGAACGCGGCGTAGCGGTCGAGCTCGGCGGGCATGCGAGCAAAGAAATCTGCGTGGTCGTGCATCGCGGCCGGCGACCAAGCGAGTTCCGCTAACGCGGCGGCGCGGGGGAACGTGGCATAGGCGGCGTTGCGCTCCTCGCGGATATGCTCGGTCCAGATGTTGGCCTGCACGCCGATGATGTGGGCGCGCTCGGCATCGCTCAGCGACGTCGGCGCCGGATCGAAATCGTAGACATCGCCGAGCGAGACGATGGCACCGCGGCCGGACGGCTCGTTCGCGCCCTCTGCCTGTCGGTTGTCGAAATAGAGCACCGGCGCGGGCGACAGCACGGCGTCGTGCCCCGCCTTCGCGGCGGTGATCGCGCCGTCGATGCCGCGCCAGGAGGTGATGGTGGCGTCGGGCGGCACGCCGCCTTGCAGGATCTCGTCCCAGCCGATCAGGCGCCGGCCATGCGCCTTCAGGAACGCGCCGATGCGCGCGACGAACCAGCTTTGCAACGCGTCCTCGTCGGCGAACCCGAGGGCGTGCATCTTCGCCTGGATGGCGGGGTTGGCTTTCCACTGATCCTTCACCGCTTCGTCGCCGCCGACATGGATATAGGCGCTCGGAAACAGCGCCATGGTCTCGGTCAGCACGTCTTCGAGGAAGGCGAAGGTCTTGTCGTCGACATTATAAAGGTAGGGAAACACGCCCCAGTCGCTCGACACGGCGGTCGGCGGATTGGGAACGGAGCCGAGACGGGGATAGGCGACGACGGCGGCCATGGCGTGGCCGGGCATCTCGATCTCCGGCACGACGGCGATGTGGCGCGCGGCGGCAAAGGCGACGATCTCGCGCACCTGCGCCTGGGTGTAATAGCCACCGTAGAGCCGCGGCTTGACGGTTTTCGGATCGATATCGCCCTGCCCGCCGGCGGGAACGCGCCAGGCGCCGATCTGGGTGAGGCGCGGATATTTCCTGATCTCCAGCCGCCAGCCCTGGTCGTCGGTCAGGTGCCATTGCAGGACGTTGAGCTTTTCGCGCGCCATCGCATCCAGGAACGACTTGATGAAGGCGACCGACTGGAAATGGCGCACCGAGTCGAGCAGCAGGCCGCGCCAGGCGAAGCGCGGGGCGTCTTCGATATGCATGGCGGGAACGACCAGGCGCGGCGATTTTCCCGGCGTCTGCGTCAGCAACTGCCACAGCGTGATCGTGCCGTAGAACACGCCGGCGCTGCGGCCGGCGGAGATTGTCACGCCATGGGGTGTCACGTCGAGGCGATAGGCTTCCGTGCCGCCGATGCTCGGGTCACGGCGCAGCGTGATGGCGTTCGCGCCGGTACGCCGGTGGAGCGCGATGCCGCGCGACCGGCGAAGGAGATCGACGAAATACGCGGCGGCAAGCGCATCGGCCCTGTCGAAGACGATGGGGGTCGTCGCATCGACCGTGAACTCGCCAGCCTGCGGCGTCAGATGCGCCGGATAGGGGACAACCGACGGCGCCGGGGCGTTCGCCGCCGCCGCGCCGCACAGGGCGAGGAAGGCCGCCGCGACCAGGCGGACGGATTTCATGGCGCAAATCCCTCGGTGCAAAAGAAAGGGGCGGAGAACATCCGCTCTCCGCCCCTCGATGCTAGCAGTGCGACGGATAAGACGCACCTTTTCCCCTCTTAGAACTTCAAGCGGATGCCGCCATAGATCTGCGTGCCGTTGGAATAGAGCGCGCGCGGCTGGGTTTCGTTCGCCGCGTAGTATTTCAGCGTCTGGTTGGTCAGGTTCAGGGCATCGAAGGTGATCGAGGCCCAGTCGGTGACCGTGAACTGCACCGAGGCGTCCAGCGTGTTGTAGGCGTTCTGGACTTCGGCGGAGCTGCGATCCAGGCCGAGCAGCATCTTTGAGCGGTAGTTGTAGGACAGCCGCGCGCTCAGCCAGTCGTTCTCGTAATAGCCCACCAGGTTCGCGACGTGCTTGGAGTCGCCGACCAGCGGGCCACCGCCGTCGTCGACGCCGCTGGCAAAGGTGTAGTTCGCCTGCACACCGAAGCCGTTCCACACCGGCTGCTGCCAGGACAGCTCGATGCCCTCGTCATGGCCGCTGGAATTGAACGGCGAGGTGATCGAATAGGTCGAGTAGACGGGCACGGGCTTCATGCCGGTCAGCGTCATGTTCACATAGCTGGCGTTGGTGTTGCCGTAGGAGACGTAGGACGACAGGTCCATGTAGAACACGCCGGCCGAGAACAGCGCCTGCGGCCCGTAATACCACTCATAGGAGAGGTTGTAGTTCGCCGACTTCACCGGCTTGAGGTTCGGGTTGCCGCCCTGGCCGGTGAGGTTGGTGTCGGTAAGCTGCACCGCGCCACCGAGCGCCGAATAGTCCGGACGCGCCATGGTTTCGGCCGCCGCGAAGCGCAGCACCATCTCCTCGTTCAGGTCGATCGACAGGTTGGCGCTCGGCAGGACGTCCCAGTAGCTGTGGGTGATCTTGTTGATGCCATAGGTGCCGAAGTCGCTGGGAAGGCCGCCCGGCGCATTGATGTACTGGTCGATGTCCTCGCGGGTGTTGACAACGCGGACGCCGAAATTGCCCTTCCAGTGGTCGCCGCCGATATTGGTCATGGCATAGGCCGCGAAATCCTGCTCGCTCAAATGCATGCTGGCCGGCCAGTCGAAGCGGCCATTGGCGGGATTGGAGATCGCCGCCGGCGTCTGCGGATAGGGGCGCCAGCTCGTGTTGTTGTAGAGCAGCTTCTCGATCAGCGCCGTGTCGCCTTGCGGCAGATCGGTCAGCATGCCGGGGATCTTGAACGCATCGGCGAAGTCGTCCGGATAGTTCCGGGTCGATACGTCGCTGCCGATCGAGCCGCCATAGGAGACGCCGCCGTTATAGAGGTCGTTGCGGCGCGTATGCTCGGCATAGCGCACGCCGCCCTTCACCGAGGTGATGGGTCCGATCGCGAGCTGCTGCTCGGCATCGACCTGGCCGTACCACTCGCTGTCGACCGCGGTGGACACCGCCGTCCAGGCCCAATCGTTGATGAGATTGGCGGGATTGGAGGTGTCGACGCCGGGGACGGTCACGACCCCCACGCCCTTGGAGAAGTCGTAGGTGCCCGGCGCGCCGGTGCCCAGCCCGATCTCGCCTTCCCAGGCGACCTGCGGATCGGTCTTGCCGACGCCGTGGCTGTAGCCGCCCTTGACGCCGACATCCAGCGTATCCGTCGCGGCCCAATGCGCGTCCGCGTTGAAGTAATAGGTCTCGGCGCCGCCGCCCGGACGCTGGATGAAGTCCGTCACGAAGGGCGCGGTGGGCCGGGCCGCGACGACCGTGCCATCGGGCAGCGTGTAGGCCGGCGCGATCGCCGGGAACGCCGCCGAAACGATGGTGCCGTTCTTGACCGTATAGCTGGTCGGCACGTTGTTCATGGTGGCGAATTCGTTGGTGCCCCAGAACATGTTGTTGTCGTTGACGTTGCTGGCCGAGAGGTGCGAATAGAAGCCCGACAGCTTGATGTCGAACGCGTTGTTCGGCTGCCATTCGGCGGTGATGTCGCCGCCCTCGCGCACGCGCTGCTGCTCGAACAGGGCCGAGCCGATCAGCGTCGGATAGGCCTTGCCGACCAGATCGGGATGGGACAGCGCGGCCAGATTTCCCGAACAGGAATTCGACGCCGCGTCGCAGACCCAGGGCTGCACCGTCGAATAGCCGAGGAATTCCTGGCCGTCGCGGCGGATGTCGCGCGCCTCGTAGAAGCCCTGGACCATGACGCCGAACGTGCCGGAATCGTTCTTCCAATTGAGCAGGCCGTTGACCTGCGGCGTGGTCTTGCCGCGCAGCGTGGTATAGGCGGCTTCGGCGCTGCCTTCGAAGGTCAGGTTCTCTTTGAAGGCGAGCGGGCTGCGGGTGATGATGTCGACCACGCCGGCGACGCCGCCTTCGACCAGGTCGGCCTGCTGACTCTTGTACACTTTGGCGGTATCGACGATCTCGGACGGCAGCAGAGTATAGCTGACGCTGCGGCCGATGGCTGCGTACTGGTCGAGGATGAACCAGTCGCCGTTGGCGATGGTGTGGCCGTCGACCACGGTCTGGGTCAGGCTGGCATTGGTGCCGCGGATCGAGACGCGGTCGTTCTCGTCGAAGCCGCCCTCGCCGCTCGCCGCCGAGACGGTGTTGACGCCGGGCACGCGCTGCAGCGCGTCGGCGACGTTCTTGTCGGAGAATTTGCCGATGTCTTCGGCCGATACCGCGTCGAGGATGCCCGTCGCATCGCGCTTGATGTCGATCGCCCGGCCCATCGACGCACGGATACCCGTCACGACGACGACTTCCACCGGTTCGTTCGTATCGGCAGCAACAGCCGGCGCCACCCCCGCCGTGAGCGCCGCAAGGCTGACCGATCCGGCCAACATCCCCCGAAATGACATGCGATATCCCTCCTTGAGCTACAATCCCCGCGACTCGGATGGGCTTGCGTCCGCCACCTGGAGAAGCACCAATCCAAGTCCAATGTAGAACCATTTCTCGGTTGGGCTGTCACTGTCAAGCCGAAAATTTGTCGTATTTCCGCCGTTGACGTGAAACCCTATACATGTGGTACTAGATTGGTTATATGAACTTAGAACGAATTCTTCCGCCTGTTGCGCGGAAAGCTCAGGGAGAGCGACGTGGCGCTGCTCAAAGTCATCGGACGGCTGGATGAGACCGCCGCGCAGCCGCTTTACCAGCAGCTCCAGCGCGGCTTGCGCGCCGCGATCGAGAACAAGCTGCTGGCGCCCGACGACGCGCTGCCGCCGGAACGCGACCTCGCGGAAGAATTCTCGGTGTCGCGAATCACGGTGCGCAAGGCGATCGACGGGTTGGTCGCGGAAGGCCTGCTGACGCGCAAGCAGGGCTCTGGCACGTTCGTCGCGGGGCGCGTCGAGAAGAATTTCTCCAAGCTCACCTCGTTCACCGAAGACATGATCGCGCGCGGTCGCGTGCCGACGAGCCAGTGGCTGCGCAAGAGCCAGGGCACCGTGACGCCGGAAGAATCCCTGACCATGGGACTGTCGCCCGGCACGCCGGTCTATCGCTTCCATCGCCTGCGCTTCGCCGACGGCGCGCCGATGGCGCTGGAATATTGCTCGGTGCCGGCGTTCTGCCTGCCGTCGATCGAGGCGGTGGAATCGTCGCTCTATATGGCGCTGGCCAAGGCCGGCTATCGCCCAACGCGGGCGTTGCAGCGGCTGCGCGCGGTACTGTTCACCGGCGAGCAGGCCGAGCTTCTGCGCGCGCAGGAAGGCGACGCCGGGCTTCTGGTGGAGCGCCGCGGCTTTCTGCCGGACGGGCGCGCGATGGAGTTCTCGCAGTCCTTCTATCGCGGCGACACCTACGACTTCGTGGCCGAACTCAACGCGTCGGAGATGGACAAGTGAAGGCGGCCGCGCTGACGCGGATGCTGCACGAGGCGCAAGAGGCGCCGGACGTCGTGGCGCGGCAGTTCGCCCGCAACCGTGCTCAGGTGCGGACGGTTGGTGCGCGGCTGCGCGAACTGAACCCGCGCGCCGTCGTGACGGGCGCGCGCGGCAGTTCCGATCACGCCGCGACCTTCGCGAAATATCTGATCGAGACCAAAACCGGAATCATCACGTCCTCCACCGGGATGTCGATCAGCTCGGTCTACGAGACGCAGCCGAAATTCGATCGTGTGCTGTTCCTGGCGATCTCGCAGTCGGGCAAAAGCCCGGACCTGCTCGCGACCGTCGCGGCGGCGAAGGCCGGCGGCGCCTATGTCGTGGCGCTCGTCAACGACGATGCGAGCCCGCTGGCGGCGCTCGCGGACAGCGTGCTGCCGCTGCATGCCGGCGCCGAAGCCAGCGTCGCCGCCACCAAGACCTATCTCGCATCGGTCGCGGCGGTGGCCGATCTCGTCGCGGAGTGGACCGAGGATGCCGAACTGCGCGCGGCGCTGGACGGCCTGCCCGCGCTGCTGCGCAAGGCGTGGGCCTGCGACTGGACAAAAGCCGTCACGCAACTGAAGCCGGCGCGTGATCTCTACGCCATCGGCCGCGGGCTCGGCTTCGGTGCGGCGCAGGAATGGGCGCTGAAATTCAAGGAGACCTGTGGCCTGCATGCCGAGGCATTCAGTTCGGCCGAAGTCCGGCACGGCCCGATGGCGCTGGTGAAGAAAGGATTTCCCGTCCTGCTGCTGGCGCAGAACGACCAGACGCGACCGGGATTGCAGGAACTTGCCGCCAATCTCGTCGCCACGGGAGCGAACGTCCTCGTTACCGGATTCGAACAGCCGGGCGCAACCGCCCTGCCCTTCGTTGCGGCGCATCCGGCGCTGGAGCCGATCGCCATGACGCTGAGCTTCTATCGCATGGTCGAGGCGCTGGCGCTGGAGCGCGGCATCGACCCGGACCGGCCGCCGAACCTGAACAAGATCACCGAGACCTTCTGACATGCAGACCGCCTTGACCAACGGCCGGGTGATGACGGACCGCGGCGCGATCGCGGAGCACGCGGTGCTGGTCGAAGGCGGCCGCATCACGGGCGTCGTGCGCCAGGGCGATATTCCGGCCGATGCGGCGCGCCACGATCTGGGCGGCAGGCTGCTGCTGCCGGGCTTCATCGACGTCCAGGTGAATGGCGGCGGCGGCGTGCTGTTCGGCGATGCGCCGGGCATCGAGACCCTGCGGACCATCGCCCAGGCGCATGCGCGGTTCGGCACGACCGGTTTTCTGCCGACGCTGATCAGCGGCGACCTCGCGCTCATCCGGTCCGCGATCGCTGCCGTCGACGCGGCGATGCAGGAAGGCGTGCCAGGCGTGCTCGGCATCCATATCGAAGGGCCGTTCCTCAATCCCGAGCGCAAGGGCATCCACAACGCGGCGAATTTCCGCGCGCTGGACACAGAAGCGTTCGAGCTGTTGACGTCGTTCAAGCGCGGCAAGACGCTGGTCACGCTGGCGCCGGAACAGACCACGCCCGACATGGTGGCGGCGCTGGCCGGGGCGGGCGTGATCGTATCGGCGGGACATACGGATGCGGCCTATGGCGACATCCGCGCCGCGCTGGACCATGGGCTCACCGGCTTCACGCATCTGTTCAACGCGATGTCGCCGCTGCGTGCGCGCCAGCCGGGAACGGTTGGCGCGGCGCTGGACGACGCGGCGAGCTGGTGCGGCATCATCGCCGACGGCCACCATGTGGATCCCGCGGCTCTGCGCATCGCGCTGGCCTGCAAGGGCGCGGACAAGCTGATGCTGGTTACCGACGCGATGCCCAGCGTCGGGGCGGCGACCAAGACGTTCACGCTGCAGGGCCGCACGATCACGGTGAAGGACGGCGTCTGCATAGCGCCGGACGGCACGCTGGCGGGGTGCGACCTCGACATGGCGAGCGCGGTGCGCAACGCTATGAGCCTGATGAACGTTGATCTCGCCGAGGCGGTCGCCATGGCCGGCCGGAACCCGGCGGCTTTTCTCGGGCTTGGCGGAGAGATGGGCACGATCGCAACAGGGCAGCGGGCCAATTTCGTCGTGATGGACGACGCGCTCGGCGTTCAGGAAACCTGGATCGACGGCGCAAGGGTCTGGTGATGACCGCCAGTCGCGTCCTCGCGATCTTCGGCGCCACTGGCGATTTGGCGCAGCGCATGCTGTTCCCGTCGCTCTATTTCCTGGAAACGGAAGGATTGCTGCCGGCCGATCTGACGATCATCGGCTGCTCCCGCGCCGCGATGACGCACGAAGCCTTTGCCGCGCGGGTGCGCGAATGGGTCAGAAGCCGTTCGGGCGAGCGCTACAACGACGCGGCGTGGGAGGGTTTCGCGAAGCGCCTGCGGCATGCCGCGGTCGATGCGACGGACGCAACCTCGTTCGCGAACCTGCGCGATGCGCTGGGCGGGACCGAGGACAGCCTGTTTTATCTTTCGACTTCGCCCAGCCTTTACGGCGCGATCTGCGGCCATCTGAAGACCGCCGGGCTCGCGGGCCCGCGCAGCCGCGTGGTCGTCGAGAAGCCGATCGGCCGCGACCTGCAAAGCTGCCGCGCGATCAACGATTCGCTGGCGCGGACCTTCGCCGAGGAAAACATCTTCCGCATCGACCACTATCTCGGCAAGGAGGCGGTGCAAAACCTGTTGGCGCTGCGCTTCGCCAACACGCTGTTCGAACCCTTGTGGAACAAGGTCAGCATCGAGCAGGTGCAGATCACCGTCGCCGAGACCGTGGGCGTCGAGGATCGCTGGTCCTATTACGACGAGTACGGCGCGGTCCGCGACATGGTGCAGAACCATCTTCTCCAGCTGCTGTGCCTGGTGGCGATGGAGCCGCCGGCGAACCTCGATCCGGATTCGGTGCGCAACGAGAAGGTGAAGGTGCTGCATTCGCTGCGCCCGATCGACAGCCGCGACATCGCCAGGAGGGCCGTGCGCGGACAGTACGGCGCGGGCTTCGCCGAAGGCCGTGAGGTCAAAGGTTATGCCGACGAGGCCGGCGGCCGCCCCAGCGGCACCGAAACCTTCGTCGCGATCCAGGCCAATATCGACAATTGGCGCTGGGCCGGCGTGCCGTTCTATCTGCGCACCGGCAAGCGGTTGCCGCGGCGCCAGTCGGAGATCGTGATCCAGTTCCGCGAAGTGCCGCATTCGATCTTCGCCGGAAACGAATTGCTGGCGAACCGCCTGACCATCCGCCTTCAGCCGGAAGAGGAGATCGCGCTCCTGCTGATGAACAAGACGCCGGATCTCGAACAGATGCGGCTGCGGCCGCTGAGCCTGAACCTGAGCCTGAGCGACACATTCAAGCGGACCCGGCGGCGCATCGCCTATGAGCGTCTGCTGCTGGAAGCGCTGGGCGGCAACAGCACGCTGTTCGTGCGCCGCGACGAGGCGGAAGCGGCATGGACGTGGATCGACGACATCGTCGCGGGGTGGCAGCGGCAAGGCACGCCGCCCGCTCCCTACGCCGCCGGAAGCTGGGGCCCGTCATCGGCCATCGCGCTGACCGAACGCAACGGACATAGCTGGTATGAGTGACACCGCCGCCAATACGGCAAGACCGTCCTTCGTCGGATTCCATCGCGCGGACGATCTGCATCGCGCTTTGGCGGAAGAAGTTGGATCGCGCCTGAGCGCCGGCGTCGCGCGCAGCGGGCGCGCGGGGCTCGTCGTCTCGGGCGGAACGACGCCGGGCGATTTCTACGACGTGCTGGCGACGCGCGACGTGCCCTGGAAGAATGTCGAGATCACGCTTTCGGACGAGCGCTGGACCGAGCCGACGACGGATCGCAGCAACGAGCATCTGGCGCGCACGCGCCTGTTGCGGGGCAAGGCCGCCGCCGCCCATCTGGTGCCGTTCAAGACGCCGCACGAAACGGCCCGCGCGGCGCAGGCCGATGTCGATGCCGCGGTGGCCGCGATGCCGCGGCCGTTCGATGTCATGCTGCTGGGAATGGGGACGGACGGACATACGGCGTCGCTCATTCCCGGCTCCGAGGGACTGGCGCAGGCGCTGGACCGGCAAGATCCCGCACTGGTGCGCGCGGTGAACCCGCCGAACGTCACCGCGATGGGCGAACGCATGACGCTGACGCTGCGCGCGATCCTGGACGCGCGCTGGATCGCGGTTCTGATCCGGGGCGAGGCGAAGCTGGCGGCCTATAAGAGCGCCCTGGCCGGTCACGATGTGCTGTCGCAGCCCGTGCGCGCCGTGCTGCACCAGAGCGACGTGCCCGTATCGATCTACTGGGCGGAATAGCCCTGTCCCGCGAAGTTGCGGGGACTGGTCGCCCGGTATACGGGGATTGGGTGGCGCGCTGAGATTCGCGCCAGGAGGATGGGAACATGGTCGATCGCCTGCTGGACTTCACGGGCAAGACCGTCCTGATCACAGGTGGCGCGACCGGCATCGGCCGGGCAACCGCGCTGGCTTTCGGGCGGCAGGGCGCGAGCGTGGCCATCGGCGATGTCGATGACCGCGCCGAAGAGACCGCCAAGGTCATCACCGACGCCGGCGGCCGGGCCTTCTTCAAGCGCTGCGACGTACGCAAGGCCGATCAGGTCGCCGCGCTCGTCGACGCCACGGTCTCCGCTTTCGGCCGCATGGACTGCGCCTTCAACAATGCCGGCATCCTGCCGCCCACTTTGCCGCTGGCCGACATGGCCGACGACACCTTCGACGATATCCTGGCGGTCGACCTTCTCGGCGTGTTCCTGTGCATGAAGTACGAGATCCGCCATATGCTGAAGACAGGCGGCGGCGCGATCGTCAACACCGCTTCGATCGCCGGACTGGTCGCCGATCCCGGCATGGCGCCCTATGTCGCGGCCAAGCACGGCGTGATCGGCCTCACCAAGGCCGGCGCGCTGGACTACGCCAAGCAGAACATCCGCATCAACGCGCTGGCGCCGGGCTTCGTCGAGACGCCGATGACCCAGCGCTGGCTGGACGATCCGCAGTTTCGGGCCGCGCTTCTGGCGCACAGTCCGGTGGGCCGGGCCGCCAAGCCGGAGGAGATCACCGGCCTGGTGCTCTATTTGTGCTCCGACCTGGCAAGCTTCGCCACCGGTCAGACTTTCGTCATCGACGGTGCCCAGACGGCGCACTGACAGGCTGTTACGCCGCCCGCGCCGGCCCCGCCGTCTCCGGCTGCAGTCCGACGATACGGTTTTTCTCGTCGACCCGCACGACGATCGGCGCATAGGACGCCGACACCTCATCGACGTCGTGAAATGTCGCAATGATGACGAGATCGCCGGCCTTGGTGAGATGGGCGGCGGCGCCGTTCGTGCAGATGATGCCGCTGCCTTTGGGCGCCGCGATGGCGTAGGTGGTCAGCCTCGTGCCGCGCGTCACGTTCCAGACGTGAACTTCCTCGAATTCGACGATGTCCGCCGCGGCCATCAGATCGCGATCGATCGAGAGGCTTCCTTCGTAGTGAAGATCGGCATCCGTGACGGTCGCCCGGTGGATTTTGCTTTTGAACATGCGGCGCATTTCAAGTCTCCCTCGATCGCCAGGATGGATTCGTCGGTTGCGGATTGAGGCGCAGGCCGATTTCCTTGAGCAGGTTGTCCGCCGCGGTCTGAAGGAAGAAATGCCCGCCCGGAAACAGCTTCAGCGCGAAGGATGCCGAAGTGTGCCGCCGCCACCCCAGCAATTGCTGCTCGTCGACATCCGTGTCGCCCAGGCCGCCGAATGCCGTGATCGGCGAAACGAGCGGCGGCTCGGCGCGATAGGCATAGGTCTGAACCAGCCGAAAATCCGCGCGCAGCGTGGGCAGCATCAGTTCGAGCAACTCCGAATGGCCGTCCGGATCGAAGGCGTCGCCGTTGATGCGGCGCAGTTCGTCGATGAATCGCGCATGCGGCAGATCGTGGAGCGGCGGTTTGGGATCGGGCAGATGCGGCGCCCGGAATCCCGACACGAAGAGGTGGGCCGGCGCGACGGCGTCCTGGTGCCGCAGCCGCCTTGCGGTTTCGAACGCGACCAGCGCGCCCATGCTGTGGCCGAACAGCGCGTAGGGTTCTGGGCCAACGGTCAGGATCGCGGCCGCCGTCGCGGCGACAAGCGCGCCGATCTCCGCGAACGGCTCTTCCGCGAGCCGCCCTTCCCGCCCCGGCAGGCCGAGCGCATAGACGGCAACGCCGGGCAGCGCCTTCGGCCATGACCGATAGATCGACGTTCCGCCGCCCGCATAGGGCAGACAGACCAGCGCGATAGGCCCATGCCCGGTGCCGAGACGACACAAATCCACGTTCGGCGAAGGATCGTCTGGAGAGTTCACGACGCGCGTCCCGATCGTCCGTTGCGTTTGTTGGCCGACGCCCGCAAGGCCCCGGCGGGCGAAATTCTTCCGATCCCCGATTCCGCCGGCCGCTGCGCGCCGCCGGGGCGACGGTCGAGTTTCATCGCGAGCGCCGCGATGGTTGGCATCTCGAAGATCGCGCGCACCGGCATTTCGCTGTTGAACTCGATCCGTATGCGCGACACCAGCTGCGTCGCAAGCAGCGAATGGCCGCCAAGCTCGAAGAAATTGTCGCGCACGCCGATCCGCTCCACGTTGAGAACGTCGGACCAGATGGCGGCAAGCTGCCTTTCGGTGCGGTTGCGCGGCGCGACATAGGTGTTGACGAAACGGTCGCGGACCGCGTTGGGCGCCGGCAAGGCGCGGCGGTCGACCTTGCCGTTCGGGGTCTGCGGCAGATTTTCGAGCACAACGATCGAAGCGGGCACCATGTAGTGCGGCAGACGCTTCTGAAGATGCGCACGCAGGTCGGCGATCAGAATCTGCATCCTTACGCCGGCGGCCGGATTGGTGACGTGCTGCTCGCCCGCCGCGCCATGCGCCATGCCGGCCGAAGGGAATCCGAAGCCGCGGTGCGGCGAAGACGGTTCGCGGCGCCGAAATACGATGTCGTAGCAGCCGTCGCCGCCCAATCCGAGCCAGCCCACCGCAACGTCGTAGTCGAACTCGCCGCCCAGAGCCCACACCGCCTCGGGATCGATGCCGTCATGTTCCGCCCGTTCGACGGCCCGGCGCAATTCACCCGCGGCCGCAAGGGACGCCGTGGCGAGAAGCTCGAGCGCCTTCATCGGCTTGCCCAGCCGCCCATTCGGAACGCCCGTCACGCCGAGCACCGCAGGCCGCTCGGCCGACAGGAGATCGCGCAGCCGCTCGAGCGTCATTTCGTCCGCCCGCCAGTCCATCCAGCTATCCGGAGAGGACGCCAATGGCGCCGCCTCACGGCGCAGAGTCACGTCATAGCGGAACTGCATCATCTCGTTGACGAGCGTTCCGCGCTTCAAATCCACGGTGACTTGCGCAACGTCCGGTCCGAACGCGTGGAAAACGGCGGGATCGACGGCCAACTCTTTCTCCTGCACGACCTGCCGGTGGATGCGCGCACTCAAGACATCGGCCGAGAGGTCGTCGGGCGCGTGATGCAATTCGACGGCCGTGTGGAATCCGCGCAGCAAGGAGAGGCTGCGCACGTCGCCGATAAAGACCGAACCCGAAGGGGCGAGCAGGCCGAGCGCGCCCTTCAACACCTCCGCGAGATAGGGAGCGCCGGGGAAATACTGGATCACCGAATTGAGAATGATGAGGTCGAACGGTCCTTCCAGGCCGTCGAAATCGGTCGCCTCGCGTTCGAGGAGCGAAACGCACCGATATTTCTCGGGCGCTTTTTCGATTTCGCGACGCACCTGGTCCAGCGCGATGCGCGAGAAGTCCGTTGCGACATAGTCCACACAGCGATCGGCCACGCGCAGCAGAACGAGGCCGGTGCCGCACCCGATCTCGAGCACCCGCTTCGGCGCGAAAGAGAGAACGCGGTCGACCGTCTGCTCGACCCATTCGCGCATTTCGGGCTCGGAAATCGCCTCCCCGCTGTAGGAGCTGTTCCAGCCGATGGTGTTGAACGATCCGCTGCCCGCCTCGGTGCCGACATAGGTCTCGTTCCAGACGGTCTGCCAGCGCGATGCGAGTTCCGCGCCCGGATCGTCCGCGACGTTCGCGCCGTCGCCGTCTGCGGGGACCACGTAGGCGATCAGGCGATTTTCCTCGCCGCCGACCTGGACGACCGACGCCGCCGCTTCGCGGACCAGCCGGTGCTCCGCCAGAGCGGTCTCGATCTCGCCCAATTCGACGCGGTAGCCGCGCAACTTCACCTGGTGATCGAGCCGCCCCAGATACTCGATCTGTCCGTCGGCCCGGTAGCGGACCTGATCGCGCGTCCGGTACAAACGGGCGCTCTTCGCCCCATCGAACGGG
Organism: Rhizomicrobium sp.; assembly: GCA_037200045.1. Lineage (NCBI taxonomy): Bacteria > Pseudomonadati > Pseudomonadota > Alphaproteobacteria > Micropepsales > Micropepsaceae > Rhizomicrobium > Rhizomicrobium sp. The sequence continues at coordinate 811,589 of JBBCHM010000001.1, read as the reverse complement.
CTGGCGATGAAGCTCTCGGCGGTCAGTTCCGGCCGGTTGTGGTAGGCCCGCGCAAGCCCATGGCCCCCCACATACAGTTCGCCGGGAACACCGATGGGAACCAGGTTCTGATCGCGGTCCAGCACATAGGCTTCGGTGTTCGCGATCGGCCGCCCGATCGGCACCGATTTCGCGACCGGCTCCGTCGTTCCCAGATCGCAACACAATACGTCGGCGGCGACCTCCGAAGATCCGTAAAGGTTGAGGATCCGTGCGTGGGGAACGTCCTGGCGGAAATCGGTGAACAGGTCGTAGGACAGCGCCTCGCCGCTCAGCGTCCAGAACTTCAGATGCGGAAGTTCCGCGGCCAGATCGATGCCGCTCGTCAGCATCGCGCGCAGCAGGGACGGCACCAGGACGATCCGGCTGACCTTCGCCCTAGCAAGAGCGTCCACGAGCTTGCGCGGATCCCTGACCGTCTCGTCCGGGAGAACCAATGTTTTGACGCCCTGGAGCAATCCGCCGAACAATTCCCAGATCGAATCGACAAAGCTGAGGGCCGTTTTCTGGCATACGGTCTCGCCGGCTTCGAACGGATAGGCCGACCACATCCATTGCAGGCGATTGACGGTCCCGCGATGCGGGCCCATGACGCCTTTGGGTTTTCCCGTCGAGCCGGATGTGTAGATCACATAGCAGAGATCGTCCGGCCCGGCTGAGGCCGGCGGGTTCGCCTCGCTCTGGCCGGCGAATACGGCGTCGTCGTCCATGCGCAGGATTTCGGCGTCATGCGGCGGCAGGCGCCCGAACGCACGCTCTTCGGAAATGACGATCTTCGCGCCGCTGTCCTGCAGCATGAACGCGAGACGCTCCGACGGATAGCTCGGATCGAGCGGCAGATAGGCGCCGCCCGCCTTGAGGACCGCAAGGATCGCCGCCACCATGTCGCCGCCGCGTTCGAAGCAGATGCCGACCACCGATCCTGGGCCGACCTCCATGAGACGCAGGCGGTGGGCGAGCCGGTTGGCGCGCCTGTTGAGCTCGCCGTATGTGATGCTGGCGCCTTCCGCGACGAGCGCCACGGCGTCGCTATTTCGCGCGACCTGCTGCTCGAAAAGCGCGTGAACGCCGGCCTCGGGAATCTCCGCGCTCGTGTCGTTCCATTCGACCAGCAATTGCCGCTTTTCGGATTCGCTCAGCATGTCGAGCTCGGACAGCTTCGCATCGGGGCTGGTCACCGCGCTTTTCAGCAGGTTGCGGAAATGGCCCGTAAGCCGCGCCATCGTGGCCGGGTCGAACAGATCTGTGCTGTATTCGAGATGGCCGCTCAGCCCATCCGGTCCATCCCAGATATTGACGGCGATGTCGAAGATCGCCATGCCGCGGTTGAGATCGATGGTCGGGGTCCCGTCGGGTCCGGCCGCCGCGCCGCGCTCGGCCTGCGCCGAAAACAGTTGAAAGCTCACCTGAAAGAGCGGATTGCGGCTCAAATCGCGTTCGGGCTGGAGCTCCTCGACGAGCTTTTCGAAAGGGAGCTCCTGATGCGCATAGGCATCGAGCGCCATTTCGCGCACCCGCCCGAGCAAGGTGCGGAACGTCGGATCGCCGGCCAGGTCGGCGCGCAAGACGAGCGAATTTATGAAGAAGCCGATCAGGTTTTCGAGTTCGGCGCGATCTCGGCTGGCGACATAGGAGCCGACGACGATGTCGCTCTGGCCGGTATAACGCTGCAGCAGAACCGTGAACGCCGCGAAAAGCGTCATGAACAGCGTCGTGCCCTCGCGCTGGCTGAGCGTCCTCAGCGCGTCGGTGAGGGCGCGGGGCAGAACGAGCTCCTGAAACGCGCCGCGATAAGAGAGCACCGGCGGCCGCGGCCGGTCCGTCGGAAGCTGCAGCACCGGCATCCCGGCGAGCTGCTTCTTCCAGTAAGAAACGAGTTCCTCGAGTCTCTCGCCCCGCAGGCGCTCGCGCTGCCAGACGGAGAAATCGGCATATTGGATCGCCAGCTCGGGAAGCGGCGAGGGACGGTTGACGTAGAAGGCGTTGTAGAGCGCGATTAGCTCGCGCCAGAACACGCCCAGCGACCAGCCGTCGGAAATGATGTGGTGCATGACGAGCAGGAATACGTTGTCGTCCGGCCCGCGCCGCAGCAAGGCCGTGCGGAGCAGCGGTCCGCGGGCGAGATCGAACGGCCGCTGCGCCCATTCCGCGGCCAGCCGCGTCATTTCGGCGTCCTGCGCCTCCTTGTCCAGCGACCTCAGATCGAAGACCGCAAGGGGTAGAGCGAGTTCCGGCAGCACGATCTGCACCGGTTCGCCGCCCACCGAGCCGAACACCGTGCGAAGCGCTTCATGCCGCTTGACGATCTCGTTGATGCTGCGTTCGAGGATGGCGGTATTCACCGCGACATTGAACGGAACGGCCAGCGGAAAATTGTAGAAGGCGCTGCCGGGCTCGAGCTGGTCGAGGAACCAGAGGCGAAGCTGCGAAAACGACAGCGGAAACGCATCCATGCCGTCGATTTGAAGATTGCGAAGCGGAATGCCGGTCGTCGCCGTTTCGACACCGTCCTCGTCCTTGAGCAGGGCGTCCAGCAGGTTGCGTTTCTCGGCGGAAAAGGTCTGCGCCTTCATGGGCGAATGCTTTCGTCGATGGGCGGCGAAGGCCGCGCAAGCATCTGCCGCGCTTCGGCGTCGGATATGTCCGATAGCGATAGGATCAGCTTGGCGGTCTTCTCGATCGCGGCGGGGTTTGGGGCAGTTGCGATAAGATTGGCGGCGAATTGCGCGGGCGTGGGAAAGCGAAACAGCGTCTTGAGCGGCACTTCGACCTTCAGCCAGTCGCGCACCCGGGAAATGAGCCGGGCCGCGAGAAGCGAATGCCCGCCGACCTCGAAGAAATTGTCGTCGATCCCGACACGCTCGACATCGAGAATCTCGCCCCATATCGAGGCAACGACTTCCTCCAGGGGCGTGCGCGGGGCGGTGTAGGAACCGCCCGTGGCGTCCCGGGCGGCCTGGGGAGAAGGCAGCGCACGCCGGTCGATCTTTCCATTGGGTGTCTGCGGCAGATGGGAAAGGACGACAAAATCCCCGGGGACCATGAATTCGGGCAGGCGCGCGCGCAGATACCCGCGCAGGATCGCGACGAGTTCGTACCCGTCCGCGATGTCCGGCGAGGTACCATTGCCGTCGCGGCGAAATTCCTGCGGCGCGACATAGGCCACGAGGCGTCCGCTGTCGCCGGCCTGCGGCAAGACCATGACGAGGGCTTCGCGTACGCCGTCATGCGCGGTCAAGGCCGATTCGATCTCGCCCAGTTCGACGCGGAAGCCGCGAATTTTGACCTGATGATCCTTGCGGCCCAGGAATTCCAGCATGCCGTCCGCGCGATAGCGCACAAGATCGCCGGTCTTGTAGAGCCGCTCGCCGGGCGTGCCGGGAATCGAATTCGCGACAAACGATTGGGAGGTGAGCGCCGGACGGTTGTGGTAACCGCGCGCCAGGCCCAGGCCGCCGATATAGAGTTCGCCCGCGACGCCGATCGGCACGGGCTTGCGATGGCTGTCCAGGACGTAGACCTGCGTATTGGCGATGGGCCGCCCGATCGGCGGCAACAGGCTCTGGTGCTTGCCGAGCACGCAGGATGTCGTCACCACGGAATATTCGGTCGGCCCGTAATTGTTCACGACGACGAAGTCGCTGCCCGAGGGTGCGGGACGCGTGAGCTTGTCGCCGCCCGTCAGGAGATAGCGCATTTCGAGACCGATACAGGCCGGATCCTCGAACACGATCTGCGCTAGCGGCGTGGGCAAAAATCCGATCGTGATCTTCTTGTCGATCAAAGTCCGGATAAGGGTGGGAGGCGAACCGCGGACGTCGTCGGCAATGACGTGCAGCGAAGCTCCCGACGCGAGATAGGGCCAGATCTCCCAGGTGCAGGCGTCGAAGGCGACGGATGCCAACTGGCTCGCGCGGTCGGACGACGATACGGCGAATGCCTGGCGATGCCAGGCCACGAGGTTCATCAAGCCGCAATGGGGAACCGCGACGCCCTTCGGTTCGCCGGTCGATCCCGACGTGTAGATGGTGTAGCAGAGATCCTCCGGCGTCACGCCGAGGCCCGGATTGACGTCGCTCATGCCTTCGAAGGCAGCCTCGTCGTCGAGCAACAGAGCGGGCGCGAGAACCGCGCCCAGTCGTGACGCGATTGCCGATGTGCTCAAGAGGAGCTTGGCGCCGCTGTCCGCCATCATGAATGCAAGACGCTCACCGGGATAACCCGGATCCAGCGGGACATACGCCGCTCCGGCCTTGAGAACCGCGAGCAGGCTCACCACCAAGGAGGTGCCGCGCTCCAGGCACACGCAGACGAGATCGCCGCGTTCGACGCCCATCGCCAGCATGCGATGGGCGAGCCGGTTCGCCCTGCCGTTCGTCTCGCGGTAAGTCAGCATCTCCGCTCCATCCGCGACCGCAACGGCTTGCGGCCTTTGTTCCGCCTGCTGCTCGAACAGTTCGTGAAGGCAAAAGGGCGGAATCGGCATTTGCGTGTCGTTCCACTCGAAAAGCATCTTGTGCAGCTCGGCATCGCCGAGGAGTTGCAGCTCGGAGAGCCTGGCGTCCGGATTGGCCGCGATGCTCTTCAGCATCGTCTTGAAATGGCCGGCGAGCCGCGCGACGGTCGGCGCATCGAACAGATCGGTGCTGAATTCGAGCTGCCCGCCGATCTCCTCGGGGGCTTCCCAGAGATTGACCGCGAGATCGAATATCGCCGAACCGCGATTGACGCTGACCGCGGGCGCGGCTTCCGCCTGCCCCGCTTGAGCACGCTCGCCGGGGACCGAAAAAAGTTGAAAACTGACCTGGAAAAGCGGATTGCGGCTCAAATCCCGCTCCGGCTGGAGCTCCTCCACGAGCTTTTCGAACGGCAATTCCTGATGCGCATAGGCGTCGAGCGCGATCTCGCGTATCCGCGTCAGCAATTCGCGAAAGGTAGGATCGCCGGAAAGGTCGGCACGCAGGACCAGGGAGTTGATGAAAAAGCCGATCAGTCCTTCGAGCTCCTTGTGATTGCGGCTCGCGGACGGCAGTCCGACGGCGATATCGTCCTGGCCGCTATAGCGCTGCAGCACGACCGCGAACGCGGAAAACAACGTCATGAACAACGTCGCGCCCTCGCGCTGGCTGAGCGCGCGGAGCGCACCCGTCAGGCCTCGCGGCAGCGTCAACTCCTGGACCGCGCCGCGGTAACTGAGAACCGGCGGCCGCGGGCGGTCGGTCGGCAGCGCCAGCACCGGCAGGTCCGCAAGTCGCCTCTTCCAATAGTCCACCAGACGCGCCAGTCGCTCGCCCTGAAGTTCCTCGCGCTGCCACACCGCGAAATCGGCGTATTGGATCGGCAATTCGGGCAGCGGCGACGGCCCGCCCATGTAGAACGCATTGTAGAGCGCGATGAGTTCGCGCCAGAATATGCCGAGCGACCAGCCATCCGAGACGATGTGGTGCATCACCAGGACGAAGACGTTGTCCTGCGCGCCCCGCCGGATCAGGGCCGCACGCAACAGCGGCCCGCGTCCAAGATCGAACGGACGCTGCGCCAGCTCCGCCGTCAGCCGCGCCGTTTCGGCGTCCTGCTCGTCCTTGGGCAGCGCGCGGAAATCCACGACCGTCAACGGAAGCGGAAAAGGTTCGCAGACGAGCTGCATCGGCTCGCCGTCGATGGTGTCGAACACGGTGCGCAATGCTTCGTGGCGGCCGACGATCTCGTTGATGCTGCGTTCCAGCACGGCGACATTGACCGCGAAGTTCAGCGGCACCGCCAGCGGCAAGTTGTAGAACGTATTGCCGGGTTCGAGCTGCTCGAGAAACCACAGGCGCCGCTGCGCGAACGACAGCGGAAAGGCGGCCGCGTCGTTCGTCATGGCGAAACTTTCCCGCGCGCGCGGCCGTGGCCGCTTGCACGGCAATCGGCCGCCCGAACGCGGCCCGTTACGTCGACATCGCTATTCGCCATACCGATGATTTCCAGCGCCGCCCACCCGGCATAAGGCCCCGTCCGTACCGTCACGAAGGCGTGGATGTGTCGCTCTCCGGCGCGGCGCTCGTCGCTCTGATGCCCTGATAGAATGCCGAGAGCACCGGGATGTCCGCGACGTTGAAATTCGCGTTCAGCACCGCATCCTTCAACGTGTTCGCGATCGTCGTGTTGTGCTGTTTGACGTCGTTTTGAAGCTGTTCGCCGATTTCGTGGATCGCCTGGGTGTAACTTGTGGCGGCGCTGGCGACCGCCTTCTGGCTTGTCGTTTGCTGATCGGCGGCCGCCACCAGGAATTTGTGATGCGCATCGAGGGTCGCTTGCGCGTCCTGCGGCGCCTGTAGGACGGCTTTCCAATATTCGAGCGTCGGATCCCGGCCCGGCTGCACGATCTGGTGCAGCGCGTCCAAATACGCCAGATAGGCCTTGGCATGCGCCGTTTGCGCGTCCGCGTAGGCGGAATTCAGTTCCTCCGCGTAGCCCTTGTAAGCCTGCTGTATTTGCTCGTTGAGATCTTGCAGCGACATGGTTGCGGGGCCTTTCTGATGTTCGATCGGCTTGGTGTCCGGTTTCGCGATCGCCGCGGACACGGCTTTCGTGCGAGGCTGTTTGGGTATCTGCATTGTTGCGTCCTTTCAGAAGAGGCCGCCGATACATTCGCCCGCGCCTTCGAGCGAGCTGCGACCTCTATCGTTGTTGCGACCGTACTGAACGATGCTCAATTACCAATCTTGTCGACGCGATTGCCGCGCGGGAAATATCGCGGCTATCCCGACGCAGACAGCTTCGACAACAACTCGGGTTGCGGGCGGATCAATTTGGCCGTCCGAAAGTCGCCGCCCGTCTTGACGACACTCTTTTGCCAACTGGTCTGATCGGTCCTGCGCCGCTCGCGCCTGCTGCCGACCCTCGGGCGCGTGGAAAAGGCCGGCGGCTGGCCAGGCGCGGTGACCAGCTGCCACCCGGCATAATAGGAGAGATTGCAGCACATCGCGTATCCGCCGGGGAGCAGCTCGAAGGGCTGCTTCATGTGCAGCTTGAAATCGAACGGGCCGCCCGATGCGGCGGCGCCGGCATCGAACCAGGCCGGCAGGCAAAAATCGGATACGAGCTGATCGCCGATCTTGTAGCCGAACTGGTCGGCCTGACAGGCGTCGCAGTTTTCGTAGGCATAGAGATAAGTGCCATAGGCCCCCGGCGCGAGCGCGGTCAGGCAGTCGAACGGGTCGGCCAGCATTTCGAGAATTTCGTGGCTGAGCAGGACCGTCCAGTCCTGCCCCGATTTCCTGGCGGTTTCCACGAACACCTTGGCGATCGGCAGACCCTGCGAGGTCAGATCGTGATAACCCAGCGCGCCGCCGAGATCGGAGTTGTCCAGGATCACCACCCACCAGGCGCCGGTGGGCGGGGCTTGGCCGGAGGCGACGATCGCCAGATCCGCACCCACGCCCCAGGCGGGCGCGAAGTCGCGGCGCACCTGGACTTGCAGCGCGGCCGTTGATGCAAGTACTTCTTCGGCGTCCACGAGTGTACTTGCGTTTACAACGGCTATCGGAATGGTCAGCACGCGCGACTCTTTCAAAGAATCGTCCAAACCCGTCGTCATCCACACACGAACATGTATGCGGACTTGTCAGATGACAGAAACTATTGGGTCCGAACGACTACATCGTGGCTAGCACGCGCCCGTGACTGGAATAGTAGAGATTTTTTCCCCCAATACAACTGTCCATGGTATTGTACAGCACGAAATATTTTGTACGAATATTATAACTGCGGAACGACCGTCTTTACTGCTTGCGAAGACAATTGATTATTGTATCGGGGTCGATGTCATGCGGAGATCCGGTGTAGCGCCGATGACATATCGCTTCGCACCAGATCCCGTCGGAGCATCTTCCGGCTCCCGATTGACCGCGATCGTGCAAACGGAATTCTTCGCGAATACCGGCGTCGTTTGTGGGGTTTTGCCGTTTGTCCCGCCTCTCCACTCCACGGACAGGCAATCCCGGCGTGCGGCCACGGAGGTCCGGTTCCGTGCCGGGCGCCGCCTGACCGCCGAAGTATTGGCACAGCTTGGGGCCGGCCGGTGCGACGTCGCCCAGAACGCCGACCGCTCGCCTGCCTGGCCGCGGGGCTTCATCGGATCCATCAGCCATTCGGACGGGTTCGTCTATGCCGCGGCGGCTCGCCGCGCGGACGTGCGCGGAGTCGGGATTGACGTCGAGTCCGTCATGTCGCCCCAGGCCGCCGGCGAAATCGCGTCGCTATGCTTCAACGCAGCGGAAGCGAGCCTCATGCAGCGCGCGGATGCGTTGCCGCGCCCGACGCTGACGGCCTGCTTTTCCGCCAAAGAAGCGCTGTTCAAATGTCTCTACCCGATCGCAAGACGCATGTTCGACTTCACGGACGCCGAAGTGGTCGGTTTCGATTCCGCCGCCGGTTCCTTCTCCCTTCGCCTGCTGACCGACCTGTCGGACGAATTCCGGGCCGGCCTCACATTCCGGGGCAAGCACCTGTGGGCCGGAGAACAGGTCTTCACGGCGGTTATCCTATTGCCGACGGCGGACAGCCGATGTCGTTAGAAAGCCGACCATTCGGCAAGAACCGACCTCGCGGCGGCTGCCAGCGGGTTGCAATTAGTAAGCGATCGTTGCGATGACCGTGTCCGCATAGGAACCTGGGCGTCGATTCTGTCCGGCGGGAATTCGTCCGTAAACGGAGAGACTTTGGGTAGAACCCGTGCCTTGGCCGACAAGGGTGTCGGTCCCGACCGTATTGCCCCAATTGATGCTTCGCGTGCTGTCCCTGAATATCGCATAGTTCAGCGTTTCCGCGCCCGGACCCGTCATGGCGCGTGTGCGCACGGTCGCGCCCGGCGCCAGCCCGACGGATAGGCCCACATTGTAAGGCGTCGTGTTGGTGCAGGTCACCGTGAGCGTTCCCGTCGTGTCCTTCTGCACGGCCATATAGTTGCCGAACGCCAATGGAGTGGCCGAGATCGTGCAGGCGGCCTGGACCACCGCGACGACGCCAAAGGTGAAGGTGGTCAACGGGGACGTATTGAACACGGTGACGGTGATCGTGTCCTGATAGGTTCCCGGTGCGACAAACTGATTTGCCGGGATCTGCGCATAGACGGGAACCGACTGTGCCCCGCCGGTGCCGATGCCGGATTTCGCGTCGCCCCTGTTGGTGTTGCCCCAGTTCACCGTATAGGCGGAATCCTGGAATACCCTATAGTTCAGCGTGGCGCCGTTTGGCCCGGTCATCTTGCGCAGCGTCGTGGTCGCGCCGCTGCCGGTGCCGGCGGAAAATCCGATGCTGTAGGAGAAATTCCGCGGACAGGTGATCGAACCCGGGGTCGTGCCCGCGCTCAGCAACACTCCGCGATATAAGCCCAAATTGTCCGTCCCGAACGAGCCGCTGCAGCTCACCGCCGATGCCGTGGATGGCATCATCAGCAGCAAGAGCAATGCCGCGCCCACCATCCGCCACGCCGCCGCAGCGACGGACCAGGTTTTCTGTTTCATGGCGCGCCCATCCGGCATGACAGCGGCCCGATCTTGGGGATGTCGCCGCGTATCGGCTTGTAGTCGAAGGCGATCCTACAACTCATTCCGTCCAGCCGTTCGACCTCTATCACGTTATGAGCTTGCAAATTTTCGACATAGGCATCGCCGTCATACCCGACGGGATAGCCGGTTCCCGTCGCCAACAGCGTAACCTTGCTCCCGACCGGCATCGGTTTGCCGCCCTCGTCCACCAATTTCAGCAGGGCGCCATGGTTGAACTTGACCTGGAAATCGACCACGACCCCTGACCGGTCCTGCGGGCGGATTTCCAGCGCGGTCGTGTCGATCGTCGCGTCGGGCGGGATATCGCTGGGATCGATGGCGAGATGGTTGATTTCGAACGAACGCAGGTCCGGCACGACCAGCAGCCCTCTATGGTTCGTGGTCCCGGCGTCGCGATTTTCCTGCAGGACGTGAACGTCCGGCACGTTGCCGGTCTTGACGAGAGCGAAGCTGTCCGGAATGGGGTTGGAGCCGAAATAGTTGCCTTCGACCAACGAGAATGCCCCCTGGGTCTCCACCTGGACCTGCGTCTGACCGGCATTTTGGTCGACGCCGACGGAGTACAGGCGGTAGGGCGATTTGTATTGCACCTCCCCGAACGCATGGGTGCCCTCGCCTTCGGAGGCGTAGGCCTGATAGCCCCAATCGCCGACGTCGGACGCCGATTGCTGCGCCTGTATCTGCGCGAAGCCCCCGCCCGACGGGCTGCCGCCGACGCTGGCGCTGGCGGAGCTGCGGGGCCCCAGCGGCAGCGTCAGGCTCAGCAATGCCCCGCTGCCGCTATCGCTGGCGAAATTGTGAAACGCCGTGGCGCTGAGCGAGATGTCTTGGATCTGGATCGAATAGCTCGCGGACAACAGCCGCGCGGGCCGATCGCGATCGACAATACCGAGCGTTCCGTTCGATGGATCGTTGATCGACTGAGACGACAGCGGGTTGGATCCAGGCACCGGCGTGGCGGCCTGGTCGATGCGGGCATAGGCGATTCCGAGCGCGCCATACGACCCCAAAGTGATGCCCAAGGTCGCGGTGAGCTGCAATCGCGGCACGGGGTCGCCGTTCATCGCCGCGATGTCGAGATAGTTCTTGTCGGCGTAGATGGCCGTGCCGGAATAGCTGAAGTCCGTTCCGAGATGCTGGATGCCGAGGGCTATCTGCATTCCGGTGTGGCCGAGACCATGGCTGACGGAGGTGGCGGCGTCGAGAACCGCCCAGTTGAAGGCGTTCCAATTGATGCCACCGCCCGCCATGTACATGCCGGACGTCGCTTCCGCACCGGCCTCCACGGTCAAATCGTCGGTCAGGCCGCGGCGATACACGGCGCTGCCCGCCAGCGCGCCATAATCGTTGCTGAGCACGCCGAAATAGCGCCGCACAAAACCGCCTTGTAGCGCGAATGTCTCAAGGCCGGGCGCGAGCAAAGTGGGCGCGACATAAATGGACGCCGTCGACGTTATTTGATTGCCCAGGGCGTTCGTCAGCGTCATGGAAATATCGCCGGCCCCGGTGACCATCGGCAGATTGGGAACTTCGAAAGGGCCAGGTTGGACCTGGCTCGACAGCACATGGGCGCCGTTGGCGAACACGTCCAGGGTCGACGGCACCGCCGCCGCGCCGGCCAATGTCGGCAGCGGGAACGTCACCAGATCCGGCTTCATGCTGAAGTCCGATCGCATCTGGGCGCCGGCAAAGCGAACCGAACGCATCCAGCTCAAATCATCGGTGACGAAATCGCCGATCATGTAGCGGCGCAGCGTATCGACATCGGAATATTCCGCCGTCGAATCGAGACGGATGACCGTCGTGCCGGCACCGTAGCCGTTGCCCGCCACGGCGCGAACGAGAAGCCCGGAATTGACCACCCCCCACAGCGAAAACCCGCGCAGGTCGAACAGGCCGGTCGCCTGCTTCTCGCCTCCGGAAATGCTGCCCTGGACATCGTAGTTCAATGTCAGGCCAGTACCGCTCTGGATGCTCACATCGCCGGTCGGGCCGCCCTCGGTCTCCAACTGCTTCGGCAATCGCCGGTCATTCGCCGCGGTGACATAAATTCTCTGGTTCGCCATATCGAGCCGCCAGGTCACCCCCGGCAAGAGCGCCAGAGGAATAAGATCATCCGGCTGGGCGATCAGGGAGGGCGGAACCTGGAACGCGAGATAGCTGAGCTCGCTCCGCCGCGTGAACAGCGCGTCGTCGCGCAGCGTGAACTGCCCGATGACCCCGATGGCATAGCCGTTGACATAGACGTCGAGCAGAAGCTTCTGGTCGGCCGCCTCGGCCGGTTGCAGTATTGCCGCGAACGCGAGTGTCATGATCCCCGTGAGGAACGGTCGCGGCAAGCCTTGCATCGGCCACTAGGGACGCTCAACGACGATTGGGACGTCCTCGACAATGTCGTGGTCCACGCCATGCGCCGTGAGGTGCAGGCTGTTGCCGGTCGCGGGCAGAGAGTCCGAAGCGATGGCCCAACGACGCGTGGTCCCCGCGAGCAGATACGGCGACGGTCCGGATCGCACGTTCAATTTGGCGCCGTCGCCCGTCGTCGTCAGCTGCATGTCGCGCAGCATTTCGTGGGCCGTGCCGGTGTTGTCCGCGACGAGATAGGATTGCCCGGACGCGGATTTTTCCACGCGAAACGCCAAATGCGGCGCCACCCTGACGGGCGGAGGAGCGAACACCGGAATGGACAGGCGCAGGGCTATGCGCACGGTTCCCGGCGCCGCGGCCGGCGGAATCTGGTCGAGCAGGATGCGATAGGTCGCCTCCTTGCCCGCCGCCGGGTTACGCAGGACCACGCGGACGACCTGCGTGGCGCCGGGAGCGATGGTCGCGAGCGGCGGACTGGCCAGGACGTCGTCGGAAGCCGTCAGTTGCTCCTCGCCGTTGACCTGCGTCCAAGTGAAGGCGCGAATCTGCACCGCGTTTTCGACGCTGCCCTGATTGATGATGGTGAGCGTCGTGGCCTGCTGTCCCGGCAGCATCTGAATGCTGACCGGCAGCACCGTGATCGATTGCGCTTGCGCCGATCCGGCGGCGCAAATCAGGAAGAACGTGGCGACGATCGTTGCCGCAATTCGTTGCTTTTCCATTTTAGTAGGTCACCGTTGCCGTGACCGTATCGTTGTAGGCGCCCGGCGCGGTATACAGACCGCCCGCGATGCGTCCATAAACGGTCAGGGTTTGTACAGAGCCCGTGCCAGTACCTGGAACGGTGTCGGTCGCGATAGTCTGACCCCAGTTAGCGGTCCGGACGGCATCCGAGAACATCGCGTAGGGCAGAGTCGCCGCCGACGGACCCGTCATCGCCCGCGTCGTCACCGTCGCGCCGGTCGCAAGACCGACGCCCAGACCGACATTGTAGGGCGTGGTGTTGGTGCAGGTGAGCGTCAAGGTGGCGGTCGAGTCCGACTGGACGCCGGTATAATTGCCGAACGCCAATGGGCTGGCCGAAACCACGCAAGTTGCGACGACGGTTGCCGAGACAGCCACCGAAGCGGTCGTCGTCGCGGCCAACGCGGAAGCCGCGGGCAGAACGACAAGAAGCGCCGCGCTCAGAAATTTCGCGCCGGCGCCTTTCAGCCTCCGGGATCGCGGTCGCCAGCCGTGCCAAACCGAGACAAGTGCCCCGCTGGCCACTTGACGAGCTTGCGGGACGGACACCCGGGCCTGCGCGAAGGACATGGCGATATCTCCTGGATAGAGAAATAATAACTGCCGCGACAGCAAATATTTCGGCGCGTTCTACCGGCATAATTCTGTATTGATGCTCTTACTACTAAATATGTCGCAAAAGTAGCGAGGATAATTACTTAGACGCGGACAAGGACGATCGCTTTCTGCAATTCGGAGTTCCCGGCGCACCGCAAGAGCATGCGCTTGATCTGTAAGCTGACAATGTGGGTGGGCGGCTGCCTTCGCAAAGACCACCGTGGTGCCTCGGGGCTAGCGGACGCTGAACCGAGATTCCTGCAGATCGACCTCGCGCACCAATTTGCGGATCAGTTCCTCCGCCAGCTTGCCCGAATGACCGATGCGATAGAGCTCCTTGCGCTCGGCGCCAAGGGCAACGAGGCGAAGCTTGCGCTCGATCGCATCGACCTTCCGGGCGAGATCGTTGTCCTTGCTGGTTTTCAGCCGGGTCTCGATCCGCTGCCGGTAGTTTTCCATGAGCTGCGCGCCGATTTGCATGTAGAGGTCGGCATCCTCCCTTTCCTTGCCCGTCTGGCGCAGATCGTGTTCGAGCGCCTTGATCGCCGCCTGCGCCGCCGCAAGGCGTGCCTCGTCCTCTTCTTTCTGGGGCCGCGTGTCCGGCGGCAGCGTCATACCCTTCATCACATAGGGCAGTCCGATATTCGCCGCGATCAGCGACATCAGGATCGCGCCGGCCGCCAGGATGATCGCAAGATCGCGCGCCGGGAACGCCTCGCCATCCAGCAGCGTCAAAGGCAGGGTCATCACGCCGGAGAGCGTCAGGGCGCCGCGCACACCGGCCAGCGACATCGCCGCGATCACGCGCCAGCCGGGTGTCTGGACCGTCTGCCGGCTACGGGCCGCGCGAAACAGGATCAAGCCGAGCGTCGCCCACGCCCACAAGGCCCGCAGGGCGATGAGCACGCAACTGATGGCCACGACATAGATCAGCAGCCGCAACTCGCCTTGCTGCGCCGTTTCGTGGATCACCTGCCCCGCGCCGGCGACAATGCCGGGAAGCTGCTGTCCGAGCAGCACGAAGATCGCGCCGTTGCCGGCGAATTGAACGGCGTCCCACACCGCGGTGCGGCGGATGCGCGTGATCGCCAAAGCCCGTCCGGTCCGCTCTTCGTAGCTCATCACGATTCCGGCGGCGACGGCCGCCAGAATACCCGATGCCTTCAAATCCTCGGCCACGATATAGGCCACGAACGGGATGAGCAGGCTGACCAGGATCTGCGTCCCCGTCTCCTCGCCGAAGTGCCTGGAGATCCAATCCTTCACCACATTCGTCAGCACGCTCACGAGGACGCCGACCGCGATGCCGCCCGCCGCCAGCCAGAGGAAGATGGCGGAGGCCTCGACGAGGGAGAAGGTGCCGGTCACCGCGGCGGCAACCGCGAAGCGCAGGCATACCAGGCCCGACGCGTCGTTCAGCAGCGACTCGCCTTCGAGGATGTGCATCAGCCGCTTGGGGATGGGTGTCCGCGCGGCGATGGCGGACACGGAGACCGCATCGGTCGGCGAAAGAACCGCGGCGAGCGCGAATGCGACCGCCAGCGGCATCGCCGGAATCATCCAGTGGATGAAGAAGCCGGCTCCGATGACGGTGAACACGACCAGGCCAAGCGCGAGCGCGACGATCGTCCATTTGTCCTGAAACAATCCTTCCTTCGGAATGCGCCAGCCGTCGAGGAAGAGCAGAGGCGCGATGAACAGCAGCAGGAATATCTGCGGATCGAGCGCGATCCGGAAGTTGAAGGTGAAGGCGATCAGGGCGCCGAGCGCGATCTGGACGAAAGGAAGAGGCAGCGGCAGCGGCGCCATGCGCACGATGGCGCTGCTTGCGACGACGGCGGCCAGAAGAACCAGGATGATCGTTATAGCTTCCAAAAAGCCGCTCCCTAAAGCTCGTTGCCCCCGCCTCGAGGACACGTGCGGGGTTTCTCGCAAGCCGGACGCTCTCATTGCAATGGCTGGCTTGCAGCGCGGCAAACGGGCGGTGCTTCCATCGCCATCATGCTCTGAATCGTCGTTCCGGCGATCGTGGCGACGCTCGGCGTAGCTTGATGGCACCGCGCTTCCAACGCCGGACCCGTTAGCAGCGCGATCACCCAACAGCGGCTCAAGGCAATCCAAGCTCGCCACTTGTCGTATTGCTGTCACGTTTGGCTTTAGAGTCAATTTGACGTATTATAGTTCGTTGGTAGCTCGGGTGGGGGGCACCTATGCAATTGGCAGCGCTGCAGAAGGCAGCGGCACAAGCAATTGTAAATATTTTCGAGACTGGGTCGATTAAGGGCGACTACAGCAACGTCACCCTCATGTCTGGCGACACCGGATTGCTCACCTATGGGCGATCCCAGACGACGCTCGCAAGCGGCAACCTCGCGCTCCTGATTCAAGACTATTGCCAGCGCCCCGACGGCCAGTTGAGCACTGACTTCAAGCCCTATCTTGCCAAACTGGAAGCATGCGATCCGGCGCTGGACCATGATCTCGCGCTCCGCAGCCTGCTGAAGGACGCGGGCGACGATCCGGTCATGCGCGAGGTCCAGGATAGCTTCTTCGATCGCGTTTATTGGGATCCCGCGGCGCGTTCCGCCGATGCGCTGGGCGTTCAATCGGCGCTGGGCGCCGCGATCGTTTACGACAGCACCGTGCACGGCTCCTGGGCCCGCGTGCGCGACCGCACGAGACAGAAATACGGCGAGCTTCGCGATATCGGCGAGGACGCCTGGATGGGCCATTACCTCGATACGCGTCGCGCCTGGCTGGCGTCCTCGCCGAACGCGCTTCTGCACAAGACCGTCTATCGGATGGACGCACTCAAGCAGATCGCCAAAGCCGGCAACTGGACGCTCAACCTGCCGCTTCAGGTTCGCGGCCTTACCATCTCGGCGGAGGCCTTCAACGTCGGCGATCCGGTCAAGGTGCCGGCCGAGGGTACGCCGCGCCGCCAACTGCGCCTCAAGAATCCGCCGATGACCGGCCCCGATGTCAGCTGGCTCCAACAACGCCTTACCCGCGCCGGAATCCGCGTGGCGGATGATGGGACTTTCGGCGCCGCGACCGACGCGGCCGTTCGGGCTTTCCAATCGGCGAACGATCTGAAGGCTGACGGCATCGTGGGTCCGGTGACACGGACCCTGCTCGAAGACATGCCGCTGTCGGCGCCGGCTTCGCCGGCCACCGCCGTCGCGGACGAGCCGATGCCCGCCATGGCGCAGCCTCGACCGGTAGCGCCGCCCGCCGCCGCGCCGGCTCCGTCAAGCGGCGATCCGTCCTCCGATATCAAGCAGCATGTCAGCGCCGAGGTGCAATCCGGCGTCCAGAAAATCCAAAAGAGCATCGCGGACGGGCATAAGGAGCTGATACGTCAAGTCTCGACCGAGCGACCGGCCGCCGTTGCCGCCTCGCTCCCCGACGGCAAGGCGATCAGCACCGTACTGGAAAACGTGATGGCCAAGAGCCGTCCGGTGCTTGCCGCGACCGCCAGTGTCGCCATCCTGGGTCTTGCCCAGGCGCGCGATGCCATTGCCTGGGTTCAGGCCGGGCCGTGGACGTCTGCGACCAAGCCAGGCGCCGCCTTCAGTACCGTGGCCGTGCCGAACCTTCCCCAATCGACCACGGACTTGTCGTCATTTCTGTCGCACGCGGGCGCCTATGCGCAGGCGATCGCCGAAGCCATCCCCAACGAATGGCTGTTCCGCATTCGGATTCTTGCGCTGGCGCTGATCTGCTACGCGCTGTACCGCCTGGTCGCCTCTCGCATCGATTTGAAGAAGGTCCAAAGCGCGCTGGCCCAGGCACAGGCCGACGAAAAGACGGTCGAGAACATCGCGCACGATATCCAGAGCCAGCTTTCATAGGCGCGGCGGGGCGGGGGCCATGGCAGAGTTGAGTGCGGCGGACGGGCCAACCGGGTCGGACGAGTCAATACCGGTCCGGGCCTATGGCGCGGGGGTCTATACGATCCTTCTTGCGCGCGTTCCGCTGCTCGTTTCGCTCGTGCTGGTCTTCATCCTGTCGGACGTCGCAATTCCGGACTCGATGCGCGAAGCATTGCGCTACTCGATCGTCGACCAGCCGTATCAATTGGTGGTCATCGCCGGAGCCTTGCTGCTCGCCTGCCTGGCGATTCGCTACACGGGCGAAGCGATGATCGAACTCGTGGCGCCCGAGCTCTATACCGGGATCGGCAATTCGCGCCTCCTCGCGAATCTTCTGCCGCGGTTTCTGCCTGTCGCGGTCGCGGTCGCGACGGGCATCCCGATCCTGCAACTCGCCCTGGAGCAGAATGCGCTCGCAACGGGAGCACAACGGACCATCGCCGGAATCGCCGGCCTGGGCTTTGCCGCCATCGGCTTCGCCGTCGCGGCGCTGCCGAAGGGACCGGCATCGCGGCCGCTGACGACCGGCAAGCCCACGCTGCTCATAACGTGGAGCTTCGCGCTTTTCCCGCTGATGCTTGCGATCATGTTCGCCGGCGCGATTCTCGGGATTTGGCGGAGCGGCACCGGAACCGCCTATGACGCGGTGGAGCGTTATATCGCGGCGTTCGTCGGGCTCCTCGACGACGGCTCGTCGCCCAACGGCCTGCTGGGAAGGCTGGTGCACGATCCGAGCGGCGCGCCGATCCTGCGCTATCAGCCTTACATTCGCGCCGCGCCTTTCGCGGTTTCCAACGTATCGCCGCTGCAGGTCATTCTCGAACTGATCTCCCTCTACGCCGGCTGCATCGCGGCGCGGCTCGCGACCGCGATCTTTCTCGATTTGACCGTGCCGCGTCTTGGAACCGGCGGACGCATCGCGCGCGATTTTCGCCGATGGCTGCCGCGGCTGGCGTCGATCGGTCTCGGCTTCGCGCTCGCCGGGCAGTTGTTCTACGTCTATCTGAGACCCTCGGCCAAACTCGGTTTGTCCCAGACGGAAATCTTCTCCGTATGGGCCATCGGCGCGCTCTATGCCGCCATCAGCGTGCTGGCGAGCCTTGGCGCCGGCAGCGTGTTCGCCGCGAGCGGGGCGCCGCGCGAATCCCGAAGCGTCGGACGCCGGTTTACGGGCGCCGCGGCCCGCATTGTCGCGCTGGATATCCGTTGGCGCTGGTTTATCGGGAGCCTGTTTCTGATTGGCGTCCTGATATTCCTGCTGTTCGTCGATCTGCGCAATTTCTGGATCGCGCAATATCTGGGGCCGGCCGCCGTCATTCTGCTCTGGGGCGCCGCGGCGTCGATCCTGTTCTTTCATCTCGCCTATCTGTCGCACATGACGCGGCTCCCGCTGCTGATCATCCTGCTGGTCGCCGCGATCACTTTCGCCGGCTTCGACCTGAACGACAATCACGAATTGCGCATCGTCGATACGGCGGCGGTGAGTGGCACGGTTCAGCCCGACCGCCGGCCGGATCTGGACTTCGCCGGCTGGATCGCAAGCCGGCGCGACTGGAACGCCTATGATCACTATCCGGTCTTCCTGATCGCGACCGAGGGCGGCGGAATCCGCGCCGCCTATTTCACCGCATCGGTTCTCGCCGCCCTGCAGGAACGCTGCCCGGCGTTTGCACAGCACACGCTGCTGATCAGCGGCGTGTCGGGCGGCAGCGTCGGCTCCGCCGTTTTCGCCGGCCTCGCGGCCGACCATGCCCGCAATCTGGCGGCGCCCGGCTGCAATATCGACGGCCTCGCAAAGACCGGCGCCATCGTCGCGCGGGCGCGCACGACATTGTCGGCCGATCTGCTCTCGCCCCTGCTTGGCGCAACGCTGTTTCCGGATGCGCTCCAACGGCTCGTTCCGGTGCCCATCGAGCAATTCGACCGATCGCGCGCGATCGAATACGCCATCGAGGGCGCATGGGCAAAAGCGACGACCGGCAATTGCGGCCTCTGCGACCAGTCGCGGATGGCGGAAAACGCGCTCAATCTCTACGGGAGCCCCGCCTCTCAAAGCGCGGTGCCCTATCTCTTCCTGAACACCACGGAGGCCGGGACCGGCCGCGTCATTCCCTATGCGACGGTGCACCTGCCCGGGCTCGCGACGCCTTTCCGCGACAAGGCGCAAATCGACGAGGGCGCGTTCGACAATGTGAAGCCGGCGCCCAGCCAGATCGAGCGGCTGACCCTGCAGGACAGAATGGTCGACGACCGGATTCCCCTGAGCACCGCGGCCGTGGTCAGCGCGCGATTTCCGTATCTGACGCCCGCCGGCCGGCTTTCCTATAGCGGAGGCCACTATGTCGACGGAGGCTATTTCGAGAATTCGGGGACCTGGCTGCTCTCCGGCATGGTCCAATATCTGATCGGCCAGCAACTTTCCTATCCCACCGGCAAGAGCGCGCAGCTCGACGCAGCGCGCAACGCCGTTTTCATCGTTATCGTGATCCAGTCCGAGCCGTGCACCCGCAACTCCATCGAGACCGGCTGCGACGAAGACGCAACGGCTTCCGACAACAGCTGGAACGAGATGCTCTCACCGCTCCGCGCCCTGTTGTCGACGCGCGACGAACGCGCCGAATACTCGCTCGACAGTTTGGGAGCCGTGTCCGCGCTCGTGGAGCAGCTCACGGCACAGGGCGCCGCGCCCGCGCAGGCCGCCGCGAGCGCCAATGACGACATCGGATGCGACTACCGCGTCTGTGCCGTGACCTTGCGGTTTCGCAACCACACCAGAACGGAGATCCCCCTATCCTGGGTGCTCTCGAGCAACGGCCGACAGTCGATGGACAATGCCGTGGACGGCATGGAATCCGCGAGCGTCCGGACGAAACCGCCGACGACGAGCATTTCGACGCAAGACGACGATCAGGACGTCGATCGCGTGCTCGGTTCCTATCGACGCGTCCTGTGCACGCTCGCCGCGCGGAAAAACGCGACGGGTTGCGCACCGGCTTCCGGCCACTAGAGCCGCATTCGCCTGGTTCGAAGACGTGCCACGCAATCTGACGGCGCCGCCGGATCGCGGTCTAGAAATCCGTCAGGAGAAAAGCGGGCTGCCTGCAAAGATCGACGCGCTGCTTGAGGATGCGATGGCCGTCCTCGAACACCACCTTGAGATCGTAGAGGCACTCAGGGGTCGCGTGGAGCGAAAGCGTTACGCTTTTTTGCACGCCGAGATTCCTGCGATTGAGCAGATCGAGCGGCCAAGCCTCCGCCCCAGGCGCTTTCGCCTGGAGGGACACTATTGCCGTCCGGGTGCCGTTCTTGATCGTCACCTCCCGTGACAAGCGGTTGAAGCCCGTGGCGGCGACCGTGACGCCCGACAAAACGCCAATCAGCGAAATGCAAGCAATCGCTCTTGTCCAGTTCGACCTATTGACCATTGCGTTACGCGCTCCCCAGCCAAGCCCCGACAATGATACACGCAAAGAGCGGCGTTGGTGAAGGACGGACCGGGTAGAACACCCAGCGCTTTATCCAGGAAAGCACGCCGTCGACGCCAGCGAGGCCCGGATTTTTGCCATTCAGGTCGGTCGGCGCAAGCGGCGCTTCGGATGGCGTTTTGCGCCATTCCCGCTCCAACCGGTTGATGCGCTGGTACAGGGCCGTGTCCGAGTCCAGCTTCGCTCATGTGGGGCGCCATGTCTTGGCGACTCATCGTCGATGTCGCCGAATATTTGTGATGCGCCGGCCACGATTAGCTGACATCGTTCGTTCAAGTCGGACAGCCGCCAACGGGCGATCTGACGGAAGCGCGCGCGTCCCGGCACTGGCGGGCGTTGCCGGCGGCAAAGTCGCATTCGGCAAGTTCGGCGGCGAGGATGCATATGGACCTGATTTGCTACCTTCACCCCGGATGGGCGCCGCTTATTCGGCCGGCGCCCGCGACGCGCCGCTGGATGGACGAAACGCCGGAGGCCTTCGCCTATCGATGCCTGCCGCTCAATATCGCCAACGCTCACGGCTGGGAGGTACTCAGCCCCTGCGCGTTCGACGCCATCTGGAACGGCGAAGCGGGTGTGGACGCGATTACCATCCGGCCGGAGCAAGGCGCCAAGCCGGAAAGCGTTCCGGTATCGCTGTTCGGCCAGGGCGTGATCACCTTCCACATCGAGGGAATCTTTCGCACGCCGGAAGGATGGAACCTTTGGGTGGGCGGATCACCCAACCGGGCGAAGAACGGCATCTCACCCCTGACCGGGATCGTCGAGACCGACTGGTCGCCGTTCACGTTCACCATGAATTGGCGCTTCACGCAGCCCGGCCAATGGGTCCATTTCGACGCGCTGGAACCGATCTGCTTCCTCTTTCCCCTCCAGCGGACGGCGATCGAAGCTTTCACGCCGAAATTCGAGCCCCTGGAAGCCGATCCGGCGACGATGGAGCGATTTCGGGCCTGGAGCCGGGCGCGCGACGAATTTCATCAGCGCATGGCGACCAACCCGCCCAGCGCACCGGCGGACCGCTGGCAAAAGCACTACTATCGCGGCGTCGACGCCAGCGGCGAGAGCCTCGCCAAGGATCATCGCGCCAAGCTGCGGTTGCCGCGGTTCGACCGGAGCGCCGCGCCCGCTGTCCCCGCCGCGCCGGACGATGACGCTCCGCCGCGAAAGGCGGTGCAACCGCCCCTCCCCGCGAACATCCCGGACGCATCCGAGGGGAACGCCGCGCTGCGTCTGGCCCTCGCGAAACGCGAATGGCTGTTGGAAGCCTTGGAGCGCCAGCGCGACCTGGCGCCCGGCCTGACTACCATCGAGCGGCGTTCCGGACTCAGCACCGAAGAGTTTCTTGAGCGGTACTACGCGGCGAACCGGCCGGTGATCCTGACGGGCGAAATGGCGGACTGGCCAGCCCTGGCGCGCTGGACGCCGGATTACCTCAAGACCGCTATCGGCGCTCGGCCGATCGAGTTCCAGGGCGGACGCGTCGGCGATCGGCAATTCGAGCTGAACAAGGACGCCCACCGCCAAGAGGCGCCCTTCGATGTTTTCATCGACCAGATCCAGCGTCCCGGCGCGGGAAACGACGCCTATCTCACCGCCTACAATTCGGAGCGCAACGCGGACGTCTTATCGGGATTGCATGGCGACCTTGGGTTTTTGGACAAGTTTCTCGATCGCCAAGCCGCGGTTCCCCACGGAATGATGTGGATCGGTCCCGCCGGCACCGTGACCTCCCTCCACCACGACCTCACCAACAATTTCATCGCCCAGATCGTCGGCCGCAAACGCGTCAGGCTCGCGCCCGCCGCCGAGGTCGGCAAGATCTATAACGTCCGGCATGTATTCAGCGAGATTCCGGATCTCGAAGATCCCGACATCGATCTGGCGCGCCACCCGCGTCTGGCCGGGCTGCGCTTCTACGATGTGCTGCTTGCGCCGGGAGAGATTCTCTTCATGCCGCTGGGCTGGTGGCATCAGGTAAAGTCGCTCGATTTCAGCGTGACCATCACCTTCACGAATTTCCGCTGGCGCAACGACTTCCACGCCGACTATCCGCGGGGCTAGCAAAACGCTCAAAAAGCGGCGGACTGCGCGGAAAACGGGCGCCAAATAAATGGTCGGCCCTGTGCAACCATAATTCGTAGCCAGCCGTTGAGCCTATGTTCGGTTGATAGGCCGGTAATGCTCTCGCGTACGCTGTGGCTGCGGTTCTGGCCGTCTTTCCGGCCGGATGACCTGTCGCCCAGCGTCTTCGCCAGGCGATACCGGCTTTCTCGGTCACAGGCTCCGCTCGAAGCACGCGCCATGACGGGCGCGCGGTGGAACGGCTGTGCGCCCTCGCCAAACCTCGGAATGAATCGGTCGCCGCGGACGTCGACCGCAAACGTTCCCCAAACGATAGTTCCAATATTTGGAAAATAAATACAAGATCGCAGTCTGCAAATACGAATTATTCCTTAACTTGTCGAATGTTAAATATGGAGAAGGGCAAATGAAAATCAGATTGGTTTATGGGTTAATACTTCCGGTGATCATGCCAATGGCACTAAGCAACAATGCTGCCGGTCAGGCCATCGTGCCCGGCCAAAGCTCGCAGTTGCCGCCGGCTCCTGTCGCGCCACAGGCGATCCCCGATGTCCGCATCGAGCATCGCGGCGCCCCGCCGGAGACCGGACCGGTCGGGCCTTCCGTCGTGGTCAATGCGTTGCACATCACCGGCGCAACGCGGTTCTCGGAGGCGCAGCTCATCGCGGTGACGGGGTTCACGCCGGGGCACGAGGCGAATCTTTCCGACTTGCGGCACATGGCCGTGGCGATCACCGACTTTTACAACGCGCATGGCTACGTCGTCGCCCAGGCCTATCTGCCGGCGCAAGAAATCAAGGACGGCGTGGTGACGATCGCAGTGATCGAGGGCCGCTATGGCGCGGTGAAATTGCGCAATCAGTCCAAAGTCCATGACGGCGTGGCGCAGGACATCCTGGACGGCCTGGATAAAGGGGATCTCGTCGAGGCGGGGCCTCTCGATCGCAGGCTTTTGCTGCTCTCAGACCTTCCCGGCGTCGATGTCAGATCTACGCTGAGCCCCGGCTCCGACGTCGGCACCTCCGATTTGCTGGTCGACCTGAACCCCGGCCCTACGGTCACGGGCGAAATCGATGCGGACAATTACGGCAGTCCCTACACCGGCGCCTATCAGGGCGGCGGGACCGTGAACTTCAACGAGCCCTTGGGATGGGGCGACGTCGCCAGCGTGCGCGTGCTGACCTCCGGCGACGGCATGCAATACGTCCGCGGCTCGTACCAGGGACAACTGGGCGACGTGACCGTCGGCGCAGCCTACGCCTATTTTCACTACCGCCTCGGCAAGCAGTTCGAGATCCTGGACGCGAATGGCTGGGAACAGGCCGCCAGTCTCTATGCCAGCTACCCGGTGATTCGATCGTATGACGACAATCTGCGTGTACTGGTCGACGCCGATCACCGCATCTTCCAGGACCGGATCGATGCCTTCTCGACCGTCACCGACAAGACGGCGAACGTGGTGACCCTCGGCGTGACCGGCGACCACCGCGATTCCCTCGGCGGCGGCGGCTGGGACAACTATTCGCTCTATGTCTCCATCGGCAATCTCGACATCAAGACGCCGCTGGCGCGCGCGCTGGACGCGGCATCGCTGCGAACCCAGGGCGGATACAGCAAGCTGAATTTCAGCGTGGATCGGCTGCAGACCGTCTATGGCCCCTTCGAGATCTTCGCGGGCGTCAGGGGACAGTTTGCGGGCAAAAACCTCGACATCACCGAGAAGATGGAACTGGGCGGCGCCTATGGCGTACGCGCCTATCCGGAAGGCGAAGACTATGGCGACGAGGGCTACGTAGCCACGTTGGAAGGGCGGGTGTGGCTCCCCAAGGTGTGGGACGAGCTTCCGGGCCGGATGCAGTTTGTGGGCTTCGTCGATACGGGCTGGGTCCGGTTTGACAAGTCGCCCTTCTTCCCCGGCCCGAACAGCGCGACGCGCAGCGGTGCCGGCGTCGGGCTCAACTGGGCGGACAACGACGATTTCGCGGTCCGGCTAGCCTACGCCCACATCCTCGGTTCGAAGCCGATCTCGGCGCCGGGTACCGGTCAGTTCTGGTTCGAAGTGGTGAAGTTTTTCTAATGTCGGCGCGTCGGCATGCATACGCGCGATACTTTTGTCAAAGGACACGCCTATGCATACCGAACGCCAGCCCATTCGAGCCCCCGTCGTCAGCCGTCACGGCGCCCGTCCCGCGCCCGCCGTCTCGCGGTGGAAGAACGTTCTGAACAACACCACGGCCGTCGCCGGGATCCTCTACCTGACGCTCGCCTCGACCGCCCAGGCCATGCCGGCGGGCGGCGTGGTTTCGGCGGGCAGCGCGAGCATCACCAGCGCTCCGGACGCCCTCACGATCCACCAGTCGAGCCAGAACGCGGCGATCAACTGGCAGAGCTTCAGCGTCGGCCGCGCCGAATCCGTCACCTTCGTGCAGCCCAACACAAGCTCGGTCGCCCTCAATCGGGTGGTCGGCGGCGACCCCTCGACGATCCTCGGCAGCATATCGGCCAACGGCAACATATTCCTGGTCAACCCCAACGGCATTCTGTTCGGCCGCGGCGCCCAGGTGAATGTCGGCGGCCTCGTCGCTTCGACGCTCGACATCACCGACGCCAACCTCATGGCCGCACGCTATCAGTTCGCCGGAACCGGCGGCGCGGTGCGGAATGACGGCGCGATCACCGCGGATGGCGGCTATGTCGCCCTGCTGGGCGCCAATGTCGGCAACAACGGCGTGATCTCCGCCAAGCTGGGAACCGTGGCCCTCGCCGCCGGCAACGCCATGACGCTCGACGTCGCGGGCAACGGCCTGCTGAACGTCACCGTCGATCAGGGCGCGATGAGCGCCCTGGCGCAGAATGGCGGCCTGATCCAGGCCGATGGCGGCCAGGTGCTGATGACGGCGCAGTCGGCAAGCCAGTTCCTGCGGGCGGCGGTCAACAACACCGGCGTCGTCGAGGCGCGCACCCTCGAGAACCGCAGCGGCACGATCCGGCTGCTGGGCGACATGCAGAACGGCACGACGAACATAAGCGGAACGCTGGATGCCAGCGCGCCCCAGGGCGGCAATGGCGGGGCGATCGAGACCTCGGCCCAGACCGTCAATATCGCGGACGTCGCCAGGATCACCACCGCCGCGCCCCTGGGGCTGACAGGCACCTGGCACATCGATCCGCAGGACTTCACCGTCGGCGGCACCACGGGCAACATCTCCGGCGCCACGCTGTCGGCCCTTCTGGTCACCAACAGCGTGACGATCGACACGGTGGATGCGCCCGACACGACGACGCCCGGCACCCCGCCCACATCCGGCCTTCACTCAACCACACCCGGCAACGGCGACATCAACATCAACGAGGCCGTCAGCTGGACGGCGGCTCCCACCACCACCACGCTGACGCTGAACGCGGCGCGCGACGTGAACCTGAACGCGGCGATCACCGCCACGAACGGCAACTTCGTCGTCTGTTGCGGCCGCGACATCAATCTGAACGCGGCCATCACCACGACCAATGGCAGCGTCCTGCTGAGCGCCGGACGCAACGTGTTCCTGAACCCGGTCGGCTCCATGACGACGACCGATGGAAACGTCACGATTTGCGCCGCGGTGGACATCACGGTGGACGCGGCGATCACCCTCACCGGGGGGGCCGCGATCCCCGCTCAGAGCCTCGGCCTGACCCTCGGCCTGCTGATGATCGCCGGCAATGGCGGCACCGGACCGGGCGTCGCCGGCGGCACGCTGATCTTCGTTCCCCTCGCCCCCCGCACGACCGTCACGGGCCCGAATGCGCCGGTCACCATCAACTACGATCCGGTCTCCTACGCCGCGCCGACCGATTATTCCGTCAATTTCACCCTGACCGGCGGCGCGACGCTGACCCAGCACATGCTCGTGTTCCCCGACGGCGACAAGGTGTTCGACGGCACGACCGCGACAACGCTCACATCCCTCAAGAGCACCCCCGACAGCGGCACCCCAACCGGCGTCACCCTGGTTGCCGGTCCCGACGCCACCGCCGCTTTCGACGACCCGAGCGTCGGGACCGGCATCGGCATCACCTATTCCGGCTACAGCCTTACCGGCCCCAATGCGGCCCTGTACGCCCTGCCGGTTTCCTGCTGCGTGCCAGGGTCAAGAACCGCCGGAACCATAACCCCGGCTATAACACCTCCGCCGACACCAACACCTACGCCTACGCCTACGCCTACGCCTACGCCTACGCCGACTCCGACTCCGACACCAACTCCGACACCTACGCCTACGCCTACGCCGACTCCCACCCCGACACCAACCCCGACACCTACGCCAACACCCACACCCACGCCGACTCCCACGCCGGCGCCGACTCCAACGCCTACTCCGACTCCGACTCCGACTCCGACTCCGACACCGACACCGACACCGACACCGACACCGACACCCACGCCAACGCCGACTCCCACGCCTACACCGACACCAACTCCCACACCGACGCCAACTCCGACGCCGACTCCCACACCGACACCGACGCCGACGCCTACGCCGACCCCCACACCAACGCCGACGCCAACGCCCACGCCGACACCGACGCCTACGCCGACCCCCACTCCGACGCCGACTCCCACACCGACACCGACACCGACGCCTACGCCGACTCCGACTCCAACACCGACCCCCACACCAACACCGACGCCGACACCGACACCGACGACGCCGCCGATTGTGATATCTGAGGTCCCTTCCCCGGCGATCGAGATGATCGGAGGCGTGGAGTTCGCCGTGCTCGGCGGTGGCGTCAGAATGCCGGTCCAGCCGGTAGCGCCAACGCCCGTGGCGCCCGCGCCCTATGTGGCGCCGGTGTATCCGCCCAAGCAGGATCGCTACTAGGGCCCGGGTCCGATCGGACGCAAAGCGGAGAAGTCATGAGGATCAACACTGGAATTCGCCTGGCCCTAGCGGCGGCCGTGCTGGCGTGGCCGACCCTCGCTTCGGCGGGTGACGCTCCGCGCTTCGCCATGGCCGACGAGGCAATTCCCGCCAACTCCGATACGTCCACGCGGCTTGCGCCATCGTCACCAGCGGGCAAGCCCCAAGGAGCGAATTTCCTGGGAGAAGTCGCCTCGAACGACGCGCGGCTCGTTGCCGATTGGGTGGTGGCCTCGGGTGACAATCACGGCCTGCCCTTCGCGATCGTCGACAAGATCAGGGCGAAAGTATTCGTCTTCGACAATGTTGGGCAGTTGCGCGGCGCCACCTTCGCGCTTTTGGGCACGGCCCGCGGCGACGACTCCGTTCCCGGCATAGGCAGCCGGAAACTATCGGCGATAGGTCCGCAAGACCGAACGACTCCGGCGGGCCGGTTCGTGGCCGCCCTCGGCCACGACTTCAAGCAGGACATTCTCTGGATCGACTACGGCGCTTCGATCTCCATGCACCGCGTGATCACCGGCAATCCCGGCGATCATCGATTGCAGCGATTGGCGACGCCTTCGCCGCTCGACAAGCGCATCACCTATGGCTGCATCAACGTTCCGGTGAAATTCTACGAAGACGTCGTGCTCAAGACATTCACCGGCACGAACGGCGTCATCTACATCCTGCCGGAGATCAAGAAGATCGCGGATGTTTTCGCGATGTCCGGCGTCAAGGCCCCCGATCGGTAATACGCCCACATCCTCGGTTCGAAGCCGATCTCGGCGCCGGGTACCGGTCAGTTCTGGTTCGAAGTGGTGAAGTTTTTCTAATGTCGGCGCGTCGGCACGCATACGCGATGCTTTGTCAAAGGACACGCCTATGCATACCGAACGCCAGCCCATTCGAGCCCCCGCCACCGGCCTTGACGGCGCGCGTCCCGCGCCCGCCGTCTCGCGGTGGAAGAACGTTCTGAACAACACCACGGCCGTCGCCGGGATCCTCTACCTGACGCTTGCCTCGACCGCCCAGGCCATGCCGGCGGGCGGCGTGGTTTCGGCGGGCAGCGCGAGCATCACCAGCGCTCCGGACGCCCTCACGATCCACCAGTCGAGCCAGAACGCGGCGATCAACTGGCAGAGCTTCAGCGTCGGCCGCGCCGAATCCGTCACCTTCGTGCAGCCCAACAGAAGCTCGGTCGCCCTCAATCGGGTGGTCGGTGGCGACCCCTCGACGATCCTCGGCAGCATATCGGCCAACGGCAACATATTCCTGGTCAACCCCAACGGCATTCTGTTCGGCCGCGGCGCCCAGGTGAATGTCGGCGGCCTGGTCGCTTCGACGCTCGACATCACCGACGCCAACCTCATGGCCGCACGCTATCAGTTCGCCGGAACCGGCGGCGCGGTGCGGAATGACGGCGCGATCACCGCGGATGGCGGCTATGTCGCCCTGCTGGGCGCCAATGTCGGCAACAACGGCGTGATCTCCGCCAAGCTGGGGACCGTGGCCCTCGCCGCCGGCAACGCCATGACGCTCGACGTCGCGGGCAACGGCCTGCTGAACGTCACCGTCGATCAGGGCGCGATGAGCGCCCTGGCGCAGAATGGCGGCCTGATCCAGGCCGATGGCGGCCAGGTGCTGATGACGGCGCAGTCGGCAAGCCAGTTCCTGCGGGCGGCGGTCAACAACACCGGCGTCGTCGAGGCGCGCACCCTCGAGAACCGCAGCGGCACGATCCGGCTGCTGGGCGACATGCAGAACGGCACGACGAACATAAGCGGAACGCTGGATGCCAGCGCGCCCCAGGGCGGCAATGGCGGGGCGATCGAGACCTCGGCCCAGACCGTCAATATCGCGGACGTCGCCAGGATCACCACCGCCGCGCCCCTGGGGCTGACAGGCACCTGGCACATCGATCCGCAGGACTTCACCGTCGGCGGCACCACGGGCAACATCTCCGGCGCCACGCTGTCGGCCCTTCTGGTCACCAACAGCGTGACGATCGACACGGTGGATGCGCCCGACACGACGACGCCCGGCACCCCGCCCACATCCGGCCTTCACTCAACCACACCCGGCAACGGCGACATCAACATCAACGAGGCCGTCAGCTGGACGGCGGCTCCCACCACCACCACGCTGACGCTGAACGCGGCGCGCGACGTGAACCTGAACGCGGCGATCACCGCCACGAACGGCAACTTCGTCGTCTGTTGCGGCCGCGACATCAATCTGAACGCGGCCATCACCACGACCAATGGCAGCGTCCTGCTGAGCGCCGGACGCAACGTGTTCCTGAACCCGGTCGGCTCCATGACGACGACCGATGGAAACGTCACGATTTGCGCCGCGGTGGACATCACGGTGGACGCGGCGATCACCCTCACCGGGGGGGCCGCGATCCCCGCTCAGAGCCTCGGCCTGACCCTCGGCCTGCTGATGATCGCCGGCAATGGCGGCACCGGACCGGGCGTCGCCGGCGGCACGCTGATCTTCGTTCCCCTCGCCCCCCGCACGACCGTCACGGGCCCGAATGCGCCGGTCACCATCAACTACGATCCGGTCTCCTACGCCGCGCCGACCGATTATTCCGTCAATTTCACCCTGACCGGCGGCGCGACGCTGACCCAGCACATGCTCGTGTTCCCCGACGGCGACAAGGTGTTCGACGGCACGACCGCGACAACGCTCACATCCCTCAAGAGCACCCCCGACAGCGGCACCCCAACCGGCGTCACCCTGGTTGCCGGTCCCGACGCCACCGCCGCTTTCGACGACCCGAGCGTCGGGACCGGCATCGGCATCACCTATTCCGGCTACAGCCTTACCGGCCCCAATGCGGCCCTGTACGCCCTGCCGGTTTCCTGCTGCGTGCCAGGGTCAAGAACCGCCGGAACCATAACCCCGGCTATAACACCTCCGCCGACACCAACACCTACGCCGACGCCTACGCCTACGCCTACGCCTACGCCTACGCCGACTCCAACCCCGACGCCAACGCCTACGCCAACGCCGACTCCCACCCCGACGCCTACACCCACGCCGACACCAACCCCCACGCCAACGCCTACTCCGACCCCGACCCCGACTCCGACGCCTACACCGACACCGACACCGACTCCCACGCCGACACCCACGCCAACGCCGACGCCGACTCCCACGCCGACGCCTACACCAACACCGACACCGACACCGACGCCGACTCCGACACCGACACCCACGCCGGCGCCAACCCCCACGCCTACTCCGACGCCGACTCCGACTCCGACTCCGACACCGACTCCCACGCCGACACCCACGCCAACGCCGACGCCGACGCCGACCCCCACACCAACGCCTACACCAACACCGACACCGACACCGACACCGACGCCGACACCGACACCGACGCCGACACCCACGCCGGCGCCAACCCCCACGCCAACGCCTACTCCGACGCCGACTCCGACTCCGACTCCGACACCGACACCCACTCCAACTCCAACTCCAACTCCAACTCCAACTCCAACTCCGACGCCGACTCCCACACCGACACCGACGCCTACGCCGACCCCCACACCAACGCCAACACCAACACCCGCGCCAACTCCGACGCCCACGCCGACACCGACGCCTACGCCCACACCTACGCCGACACCGACGCCTACGCCGACCCCCACTCCGACGCCGACTCCGACACCCACGCCAACTCCGACGCCGACTCCCACACCGACACCGACGCCGACGCCTACGCCGACCCCCACTCCAACTCCGACACCGGCGCCAACCCCCACGCCAACGCCTACTCCGACGCCGACACCAACTCCGACTCCGACTCCGACTCCGACGCCTACACCGACATCAACTCCCACACCGACGCCAACGCCGACACCGACACTGACTCCCACGCCGACCCCAACTCCGACACCAACGCCGACTCCCACACCAACGCCGACACCAACCCCAACGCCAACGCCTACTCCGACGCCGACCCCCACTCCGACTCCGACGCCTACTCCGACGCCGACTCCAATACCGACTCCCACGCCAACGCCGACCCCAACTCCGACGCCAACACCAACCCCAACGCCGACCCCGACTCCGACGCCGACGCCGACCCCCACACCAACGCCAACTCCGACGCCAACACCAACCCCAACGCCGACCCCGACTCCGACGCCTACACCGACACCCACGCCAACGCCGGCCCCAACTCCGACTCCCACGCCAACGCCAACGCCAACGCCGACACCGACACCAACGCCGACAACGCCTTCGACCGTGATATCTGAGGTCCCTTCCCCGGCGATCGAGATGATCGGAGGCGTGGAGTTCGCCGTACTCGGCGGTGGCGTCAGAATGCCGGTCCAGCCGCTAGCGCCAACGCCCGTGGCGACGGCGCCCGTAGCGCCGACGCCCTATGTGGCGCCGGAATATCCGCCCAAGCAGGATCGCTACTAGCGCCCAGGTCCGGTCGGACGCAAAGCGAAGACGCCTTGAAGATCAACACTGGAGTTCGCCTAGCTCTCACAAAAGAGATCGTCCTTCTGGTGCGGAGATAAGCCGGCCCAACGGCTGATCCCGGTCGCGCCGGCGCCCGCGCCAATTCCGTCCTGCTCCATAATGCTACCGACGAGGCGGCAAGCGTCCGCGCGATGCGGCGAGCGGAGCTTTCGCGCCGCGTGACAGCGGCAGGCATCTCGTTCCATACCAGACCGCGGCGTTACCTGCCCGCACTCCTCAATTCCCGGGACTGTTCGGCCTGCGGCTGCCCGCGGACCACGTCTCACAACGAGACGGGAAGCGCCCAAAAATCCGCAATTCGCCTGGCATGGACATTGCTCGGCTGACGGCAGCGGCACGGCGATCGGAATGTCCCGCCGGCAGCGGCCTCAAACGAGCGGCCGTACCGTGCCCATCCGATCGGGCGAGCAAATCGACCGTCATGAGGATCCAAGCCTCATGCCGCTCAAGCGACGACCCGGAGGCCGACCATGTCCAACCGCGTGGCATCGAAGACGATCATGGCGGCGAACCTTTTCCTCGGCTTGCTCGCGGTCGGTTCCATATCCTCTCAAGCAGGAGCGGAGCAACGTTCATATCCCTTTATCGCGGGCGCCTCCTCCGCGCAGACGCAGCCTTCGACGACGTCGCGTCCAAAGCCGGCCAACTTCCTGGGAGAACCCGCGTCCAGCGAGGCGCGGCAAGTGGCGGATTGGGTGCTCGGTACCAGTGACAATCGCGGCTCGCCCTTCGTGATCGTCGACAAGAAGAGCGCCAAGGTTTTCGTGTTCGATGACGAAGGACGGCTCCTCGGCGCCACGCCCGCGCTGCTCGGATCAGCCTTGGGGGACGACTCGGCCCCCGGGATAGGGGACCGGAAATTGTCGGACATCCCCCAGGAGGAGCGCACCACGCCGGCGGGACGCTTCGAGGCTACGCTGGGTCGCGATCTGAGCAAGCAGGACGTTCTCTGGGTGGACTACGACGCAGCCTTGGCGCTGCATCGCCTGTTGGCGGCCAACGTCAAAGAGCGGCGGCGCATGCAGCGGATCGCGACGGCCTCGCCGCTCGACAAACGCATCACCTTTGGCTGCATCGAAGTCCCAGCGAAATTCTACGAGAGCGTCGTGCATCCGACGTTCGCGGGAACACGCGGCATCGTCTATATCCTGCCGGAGATCAGATCAATTCTGGAAGTCTTCTTCACGGCCGCCAACCCGAGCGCCGCCGAGAACCGAAGATTGACCGCCGATTCCCCTGCTGCCATGGGCGCAACGTCCCTCTGAACGCCTTTGAATTTTCGCACCCGATACAAGCCGCGTTGAAGCCCTAAGAGAATAGTACAGCGGGAGAACTCGACGAACCCCGCTCCGCCGGATGAGCATGGATCGCAGCATGCTGTGCCGCAATGGATTCAGTTCGAGGAACGCCTGACGGGAGCCATTGCATCGATCTGCGCTTTTTCAGTGGGCGCCGCGACTTCCGTCAGGCGGCCGTCTCGCAGCAGAAATTTGCGATGGAAGAAACCTGCCGGCACCGGGCGGTGGGTCACGGCAAGGATGGTAGCCCCCGGCAATACGCGGTTTATGACCTCGTATATCCTTGCCTCCGTTTCGCCGTCGAGCTGAGACGTCGCTTCGTCCAGCACCAGGAAGGACGGGCGGGAGTAAAGCGCACGCGCCAACGCCAGGCGTTGGCGTTCGCCGCCGGACAATTTCACGCCGTCTTCGCCCACATGCGTTTCGAGACACAGCGGCTCGTCGCGGAACCGCGCATCGAGTCCGACGAGGTCGAGCAGTTCGCGAATATATCCCTCATCGACTTTTCCTGCTGCATCGTCGAACGCGATATTTTGGGCCAATGTGCCGTCCAGAACGAAAACCTTCTGCGGAACATAAGCAACCGAAGAGACGCGCATCCGGGGCAGCAGTTCCTGTGTCGCGCCATCAATCAGGACAGTCCCCTCGGCCGGAACCACCAGACCCAGGATGGTGTTCAGAAACGTCGTCTTCCCGGCCCCCGACGGCCCCGTGATCACGACCGTTTCGCTCCGGTGCAAGGTGAAATCGAAACCGGACAGGATGGTTTTGCCGTCATAGCCGCAGACGACGTTCTTCAGTTCCATCGTTCTTTCGAACGGCGCGGGAAGATGTCCCTGAGGCCGTTCCGGCAGTTCGGGCGGACGCTGCGACAAATCCGCGAAGATCGAACGCATGTCCGGCCGGTTGACGCGCAGCGCATGGCCGACCGTCATCACGCGCTGGATGGCGGGCGCCAGGCGCAAGGTTGCGGCCGCAAAGAGCGTCAATACCGGGACCGCACCGGACTGCCCCGACGGCATGAAGACGATCAGCACGACGATGGTGCCGACAACGAGAAATTCAAAGACGAAGCGCGGCATGAGCGCGAAGAAACGATCGGCCGCGAGCGCCGTCGCATATTCCCCAGCAACCACACCGAAAGCCGCTGAAAGGAATCTTTCATGTGCCATGAGCATGACGCTGACGATGTCGCCAAGGCTGTCGCTGGCAAGATGCATCATCCGCTCCAGGCCACGCCACCGTTGCCGGCCGCTCGCGACGGACGCCTTGTGTGTAATCCCCTGGTAAACGAACACCGCGAATGCCAGCCATAGTCCCACCGCCAAAGTCGGCAGCGGTTCCAGCACCAGCAGATATAGGAAAATCGCCGCTGCCGCGGTGCCGTCCGCGGCCAGCAACAGTGCTGGAAACAGCAATTCGTGGAACAACCCCGTCGCCGCGACGTGCAGCTTCTGCTGAAGAAGCGGACGCGACCATTGCTGACGCGATCGGTAGGCCGTTCTCAAATAGACCTCGAAGAGCTGCGTCGTGACATTCGCCTGTTGCACGGCAAGCAGGCCAAGCAGCGCGCGCCAAATGGCGGCCAGCATCAGGCTTTTCACAAGGAAAAACGCCAATAGGCAGACGCCGACGAATAGAAGATTGGGGGGCTTTCCGAAAAAGAGTTGCCATGTGGAGCCTTCCGGCGAATTGCCGATCTGATGGCCCAGCAACAAAAGAAAATAAGAACGGAGCAGCAGGACGGACAGAAGCTCGAGCGCCGCTGACAACAGCACCGAGGCAACCGCCGCGGCGGCCCTTCGATAGCCCAGCGCCTGAAGTGCGGCTTGAAACACGCGCGTCATATCGATCGTTCGCGATTGGCGGCGTTCGCATTCGTCCTGGCCAAGAACTCTTTCCTACGGGTGCGATATTTCCGCGTCACGATCGAACCAAGGCTTTCACCGGAGCCATAACCCAGAATATGACGCAGGGCATATCCCCAGACACCGAACAAGCGTGCGCGAAACCCGCCAGGTGCGTGCAAAAAATAGTTGACCAGCATCGACTTCAGGTAAGGCCCGAAAAAACCTTCCGGCCGCATGCGCAGACGCATTTCGAGGCGCTCAAGCGCGCTGGGCTTTGCGTCGGCCAGTTTTTCCAAAACGGTGGCGGGAACTTTCCCGCCGCAGTCATGGATCAAAGCCAGCGCCTTGTGAAAGGACGAAGCGCGGCGATTGGCAATCACATAAGAAAGCACTTTCTCCCAGTCTATCTCCGCACGGTCGAGCAGCAATACGCTGTCAACGACCCATCGGATGGAATGAACTTCGTTCCATTCCGTGCCGTGTTCGATCGTATCGAGCAGCATCCAGTCGAACCCAGGAACACGCCAGCTTCTGTCTTTCCATTCCGCGCTTCGCAGGTTGGCCCAGAAATCCCGATCGACACGCATGTCCCATTGAAACGCGCCACGCTGTCGCCAATGGATATCGACATCCAGGCCGTCGGGTGAGGTGAACGCGAAGGCGCGCAAATAAAGCAGCCTCTCCGCGGTCAGATCGGGATATTTGCGTTTGGGAAGCCAACCGGCTTTTTGAAGCAGGTCAACGATCTTGGGCACCGCCTCCGGTCGCACCATCAGATCGATATCGGCGAACGGCCGCAGGCCAGACTCGCGATAGACGGTGGCCGTGAGCGCAAATCCCTTCAACACGACGAAATCGATGCCAGCCTGCGCGAAGAAGTCGCTTACGTTTCGCGCTGCTCGTTCCAGCTTGGCGCTGGCGGCAACAGCGCGCAGCCTCTCCCGGCGAAGCGGACCGAAACGAGGGTCTTGACCGGCCTTGGCCGATATGCGGCTTGCCAGAAGCGGAAACAGCCGAACATCGCCTTCGTTCACACCGCCTTCGCCAACCTCCGCGGCGTATTCCAGCCACGCGGCGTCACTGTCGCGCCGGCCGACGCAGCCTTCGATCAGCAGACGCTGGCGTGCGGTCGGCCAGCATCCGCTTCCATGTCCGACCACGCGATACATGGATTCAAAACCGGGATATTGGAATGCAGGAGGTGGCGGCAAACATCAAAAATAGCCAGTTGGGTTGTGTCTGAGCCAGTATCGCAAAAAAAACGACCTGCGCAAAATATGACTTTGGAACCTGAAAAACAATCAACCGGCGCGCTGTCGGGAAGTGACGCAGAGCAATTGGCCCAGCAAGGAAATCATGTTAGATGCACAAAGGTTTAGGGGCTTGAGCTATTCGAATGACGACAAAGCTACGCGCAAAGAAATCGGTGGTGCATGAGCAGTTCGGCGACGAGACGGTTATCGTAAATCTCGACACCGGTTGCTACTACAGCGTTCAGGGCGTTGGAGACACGATTTGGGCCTGGGTTGTTGCAAACGGCTCGCGCGATGGCATAGTCCAACGTGTGTTGTCGGAATATTCAGGCGATCCTGTGCGACTGGCACAGCAAACTCAAGCCTTTCTCGATCGGCTAGTGGAAGAAGCGCTGGTCGATCCCATCGCTGCCGAGCTTGGGGACGCTGTGAACGAAAACCATGAAATGGCGGGCGAGAAAAAAGTCTTCGTCGCTCCGTCCATCGAGAAGTATACCGACATGGAAGAGCTGCTTCAGCTCGACCCCGTTCACGAGGTCGACCTCTATGGCTGGCCCGAAGCAAAGAAAGCAACAACCTGATCGCGTCACAAAATGCGCTTCGACACATTGTACGCATGCAGAATTTGACCGCGCCGGGTGCGGCAAAGTACTTCGATGCCGCGCAGGACATTTTCGAGAACGGCGCAAGGCTCAACGGATCGGTGTCCGACTTTTTCTCCATTGCCGGTAAAATCGTTCAAATCAGGAGCAGCCCGGGCGCGATGCGGCGGCACGTCTCGCGCGCGCTCGCACACTTGGCGACGGATGCCGCCGAGCCGGATTTCACGATCTACGCCTGGGATAGCGAGGATAGCGGATTTGGGCCTTTGCGCCCGGCATGGACACTGGACGCCTTTGGTCAGCATGGCCTGATTTCCGGTTTCAACGACGATGGTTTCCATACCGCGATACAGGCCGGGCCGAGCATCTTTCGCATGGTGGATGCAAGGAGATGCCGCGCTATCTACTGGACTCCGTCTGCCGCCGGCTTACCGGTTTGGGAGAAAGGCGCACCGCTGCGGCCTCTGCTTCACGAATGGCTGCGTTCGTGCGACTTGTTGCCGGTCCACGGCGGAGCGATCGGAAATCGCGATGGCGGCGTCCTGCTTGCCGGCGCGGGCGGTACAGGAAAATCCAACCTGTCGCTCTCCGCCATCGCCTCCTCGTTGCTGTACGCCAGCGACGACTTCTGCGTCCTTTCGCAGTCGCCGGCATGGACCGTTCACAGCCTTTATTCCACCGGAAAGCTGGCTGCCGGCGATCTGCATAGGCATCCCTACCTGCAGGGACTTGAAAGCAACGCGGACAGCCTTGATCGCGAAAAGGCGCTGTTCTTCCTCCAGGAACGCTTCCCTGAAAAATTGCTTCGCACCATGCCGCTGCGCGCCATCGTTACTCCGCGCATTGTCCACGATGAAGACAGCCAACTCGTTCCGGCGTCCACGGCGGCCGCGCAAAAAGCGATCGCGACAAGTACGATAGAACTCTCGCCCTGGACGGCGGCATTCACCTTTTCGCGGGTCGCCGCGCTTGTCCGAGCCCTGCCGTGTTATGAGTTGCGCATCGGCCGCCGCCCGAAGGATGCGCTTGCGCAACTGGAGCGGCTTCTGGATCGGTTTGGCCAGGCATAGTCAACGATGGCGAATCCAAGTGCCAGCAAATAGAATTCAAACGACCGGATGGAATCGACCTTCTTGAACAGCAAAAGACCACTGCGCATCGTCTTTCAGAGCAACGCTTTCCTGCCCGATGTCATTGGCGGTATCGAGGTTCTCGCCGCGCATTTTTTGCCCCGGCTGATGGCGCGCGGACATCAGGTGCTGGTCATCACCTCGAGCGTCGGGGGGCAACCGCAGGGGCGCACAAGCTACAACGGCATCGATATTCTCAAGTTGAATTTTGTCGAAGCCCTCATGGATCGGCAGATCGCCACCACGCTGCGCCTGGGCCACGAGGTGGACCGCGCGATTGCCGAATTCGCGCCGGACGTCCTGCACATCAACGACACGAACACGCCGAGTTTTTTCTTCCTGCGGCAACGCGCGATAAAGAATCTGCCGCGCACCCTTACCTTGCATTCGCCGATACGGCAGGCGGGGAGCGACGGCTTGCAAACCCGTCTCGTTCGGGAGGCCGACTGTGTCGTCGCCGTGTCGAACGCAGTGGGAGCGGATGCCATCGCTCACACGCCTGCGATCCGGGAGAAGCTCATCGTCATTCCGAACGCGCTTCCGATGCCGGCATTGGAACCGACCGCGTTGCCCTTCGAGCCGCCGGTCCTGCTTTGCTTGGGCAGGGTCGTCGCGGATAAGGGGTTTGATGTCGCCGTCCGGGCCTTTGCCTTGGCGCGGCAACGTCATACGAGCGCGCAACTCGTCATTTCCGGAAACGGCATTGAAAGGCTGCGACTCGAAGAGATGGTCCGAGAGCTGGACATTGGCCAATATGTTCACTTCACAAAGTGGGTGGAGCCCGAGGCGGTCGCCGAAGCCATCGCAGAGGCGACGGCCGTTCTGATGCCATCGCGCTGGCCCGAGCCGTTTGGGCTGGTCGCCTTGCAGGCGGCACAGATGGCGCGTCCTGTCATCGCTTCGCGCGTCGGCGGACTTCCGGAAGTGATCGAAGATCGGCAGACCGGAATTCTGGTGCCGCCCGACGATCCCTCTGCGCTTGCCGATGCCATCGCGCTATTGTTAAGTGATGCGGCAGCCGCGCGCGAAATGGGGCGGCGGGCGCGCGAGCGGGCAATGTCGGTTTTCGATTTCGATGCGCTGGTGGAAGCGTATGAAACGGCGTACTGGCGCACGCTTCAGATCGCGGGCCAGACGCCGCATTAGGGGACTTTCCAGGCAAGTCATGGCCGACGACGTCAGCGTAATCATTCCGGTATTCAACGGCGCGCGCTACCTCGGCGAGGCCGTCGAAAGCGTTCTCGCCCAGTCGCATCGACCGGCCGACATCATCATCGTCGATGATGGATCCACCGACGCCACCCCGGATGTCGCGAACAGCTTCGGAACAAGAATCCGGTATGTCAGGCAGGACAATGCCGGCCTGAGCGCATCGCGAAATGCCGGGCGCGCACTTGCGAAGACCAGCATCATCGCGTTCCTGGACTGCGACGATCTTTGGCATCCACGCAAGATCGAATGGCAGCTTTCCGCGTTGGCGCGGGAAGCCGGCCCTGCCATGATTTTTGGCCAGGTTGTTCAATTCGTGAGTCCCGATCTTAACACCGAAGAACAAGCTCGGCTGAAATTCGATCCCACGCCCTCGGCCGCGATCTTTGCTTCCGCCCTGCTTTTGCGAAACGCGGATTTCGAATTGGCCGGGCCTTTCGATACCTCCTTGCGGGTCGCGGAATTCATCGAATGGTACGGGCGAGCGCAAGACATCGGAATCAGCACGGTGGTACTGCCCGAAATTGTGTGCCGCCGGCGTTTGCATCGCGACAACATGGGTCGGCGCGACCTTGGGAATCGTGTGGACTTTGCCCGGGTGATGAAGCGCATTATCGACCGCAGACGGCAGCGTGCGTGATGGCGCAGCGGCACGCCGGGGCGGCATGACCAGCCGCAGACTGCCATTCCTGCCAACGCCGGAAGAGGAGCTGCTGCTCAAGAGCATCTTCCTGGATGGGACCGCCGCCATCGAGAGCTGGACCGAATGGCGAAAGCGCACCACCGTCGACGGGCTGGATTTTCCTTCGCAGAGGCTCCTTCCTCTGCTTTACAACCGATTGAACGCGTTGGGCGTCGCTCATCCCGATGTCGAGCGGTACAAAAGCGTTGCGCGATACCGTTGGACGGAAAACCAGCTTCATCTTCGCCAGACAGCGCATCTGCTGGGTCTGTTGAACGGCATCGAAGCGAACGTGCTCCTGCTGGGTGGTTGCGCGCTGGCGCTTTTGTATTATCGCGATCTTGGCCTGCGGCCGGTGGACGATTTCTCGCTCCTGGTGCCGTGGACGTCGGTGACCGAGGTGATGTCCCGGTTTGCGTCCGCAGGATGGAAACCGGAGCGAGACGCGGAAAGCACGGCGTTGCGGCCGAGCGTCATCGTCTTTCATAAGAAGCTGCACGACATCGAGCCCCGATTGCAGCGGCACGTGCTGCGCGATTTCTATCCGGAATATCCGAACGATGGTTTTTGGGGACGGTCGCGGACGATCTCCGTTCAGGACGCATCCGTGCCGACATTGGGCGATACCAGCCAATTCTTTTGCGTATGCGCGCAAGGAACCGGCCCGGACGCAATTTGGGCGCCGCACTGGGTGGCGGATGCGCTCGCGATCCTTCACGGCGCGCAGATCGATTGGCACCATCTCACAAACCAGGTTCGGGTCAGCGGATTGGTTCAACGGTTTCGCTACGCGCTGGCCTACCTCAAGGAGACGTTTGCGGCCGCCATTCCGGATTCCGTCATCGCCGAGTTGGCGGCATCGCCGCTTTCGGCCGCTGACCGGATCGAAGCGATTTTAATGCGTGGGCAGATCTCGCCGGCACTCACGCGCGCGGGCCATGCCTATCTACAGTACCGCCGCAATTCGCGTTTGCCGGGTTCGCCCGCGAGCTTTCTTGGCCACTTTCAAATGCGGTGGGGCCTGTGCTCGCCAACTCATGTCCTGCCGGAAGCTGTGCGCCGGGTCGCACGTCTTTGGCATAAGGCGGCATGAAAAGTGTCCGAGGCATCGTCAGCGCACAGTTCCATCAAATACCGGCCCGACATAGACGGTCTTCGCGCCGTCGCGGTCGTGGCCGTGGTGCTCTATCACTACACCATGAGGCTGGTCCCCGGCGGTTATGTCGGCGTGGACGTGTTCTTTGTCATTTCGGGATATCTCATCACGCAGACGCTGAGCCGCGATCTCGCGAACGGGCGTTTTTCGATCATCGAATTCTACGAGCGGCGCGTCCGCAGGATCGTTCCACCGCTCGTACCCGTATTCCTGTTCGTCGCGGTGGCCAGCTACTTTGTCATGCTTCCGCACAATCTCCTGGAGACTTCGCAGAGCCTGATAACCGCTACGCTCTTTGTGTCGAACTTCTTTTTTTGGAGCCACACGGACTATTTCAACAACGCGGACTATGTTCCGTTGCTCCACACATGGTCGCTCGCCATTGAAGAGCAGTACTATCTTCTCTATCCGCCCATCTTGCTGTTTCTCGCACGCCGCGGCCCACGCGCCGTTCTGGCCGGGATTCTCAGCCTTCTCGTTTTCTCGTTCCTGATTGAAATCTTTCTGACGCATCAAGACCAGGTTGCCGCTTTCTATCTCGGCCCCGCCCGCGCCTGGGAACTGCTACTCGGTGGCCTTCTCGCGCAGGTGCGATCCGGCAATCGCCTCAATGGGATTTCTCGAGAAACGCTGGGTATGGTCGGGTTGTTCGGCATCGGCGCGAGCGTGTTCCTCTATTCAGGCACAATGGTGTACCCCGGCTATGCAGCGATGTTGCCGTGTCTTGCGACCTGCGCGGTGATCTATGCGGGCGCATCCGGCCCAAGCATGGCAAGCCGCGTCTTGTCGTTACCACCTGTCGTGTTCGTCGGCCGTATATCCTATGCCCTCTATCTTTGGCATTGGCCGCTTGGAGTCCTGACATCCGTCTGGCGGTTGGGCAAAGTGTCGCCCGAACTGCATGAAGGATTGCTCGTTGCCGCCGTGATGCTTGCGACGGCATCGACATTTCTGATCGAGCAACCCTTTCGCAAGAGAGGCGGTGTGATCGGACGCAGGCCACTGTTCGCGCTGGCTGGGGCGACGAGCGCGGTTTTTGTGGCGCTGGGGTCGCTGGCGTATTTTGCGGACGGACTGCCGCAACGATTTTCACCCGCCGCCAACGCCTACGCCCAATACGAAGACTATTTCTGGAGTCCGGAAAATCGGAAGGCCTTCAGGATCGGGACATGTTTCAGTGTGGCGCGGGCGCACGAGTTTCGAGCCGACCTTTGCCTGAAAACCGTTGGAGGCAAAAAGAACATCCTTCTGTTCGGCGATAGCCTCGCCGCCCAGTTCGGCCTCGCCGTCGACGAGATGATCGCAAAGCAGAACGGCCACCTTCTTCAGGCTACGCGCGGTGTTTGCCCGCCCTTTGTCCGCAACAGCTTCCCCGTTTTTGACGGATGCCACGAATTCAACGCCAAGATTTACGCATGGATATCGACGCACAAAATCGACGGCGTAATGCTTTCCGCCGATTGGTATCGCTACTCGGCGAACAACCGCGATACCGCGACGCTGCTTTCGGAGCTGCGTGCGACCATCGATTTCCTGCGCAAAGAGCATATTCCCGTATTTCTGATCGGGCCGACATTTCGATACTCGGCGGCGCTCCCCATCATTCTCGCGCGTTACGCCGAGTCCGGCGACGAGCCCAAGTTGCGGCCTTCCAACTTCCTGGATCCGGGTTCCGATGTCCTGGACCGCGCAATGAAGGCCGCGTTTGGCGCGGTTCCCGGCGTGGCCTACATTTCCTTGATCGATCGAATTTGCAAGGCGAAGCCGTGTCCGTTTCTGGCCGACGGCAATATTCCCTTTCAGGGCGATTCCACGCATCTGACGCTTGCCGGAGCTCGTTTCGTATCCGCCGTCGCCTTGGAGCCCGACCTTGCCCGCGTCTTGCACGGGCCAGCCGCTTTTTGATTAGAGCGGTACGTGCACCCGATATGCCCTCGTTCCCGAAGAGCGTATCTCGATCAGAAGGTCCAGCTTACGCCGGCTTTGATCGCATGATCCTGCGCGCGTCACTTGGCCGACGCACCCATTCCGGGTTTGCGGATCGGGCATCCGTGTCACCAGAGCGGGAGCCGGCGACATGGCAAGCGATCATTCGGAAATCTAGCGGACGGCCGCCGGCACTTGGCCCGGCATGTCGCTAAACCGGAGCGGCGGCTCAAACAGTGGAGGTTCGGTCAACCACGGCGCAAATACAGGCCAAAGAAACAGTTACTGTTTCACGAGCACGCGCACATCTTTCTCGTTGTCGTGCCCCGCATTCCACAAGGTGTCTGTGAAGGAGCGACCGTCCGGCGAAAGTTCCTCGATTG
Organism: Rhizomicrobium sp.; assembly: GCA_037200045.1. NCBI lineage: Bacteria > Pseudomonadati > Pseudomonadota > Alphaproteobacteria > Micropepsales > Micropepsaceae > Rhizomicrobium > Rhizomicrobium sp. Next base: position 767,959 of record JBBCHM010000001.1, on the reverse strand, counting down.
CCGTCTCGATGACCTGGTCGCTATCGCGGCAGGTGAACAGGAGCTTGCGTGGACCGAGCCGCCGCCACGCAAAAGTTCGCCGCAACGGCTGCTGCGGACCGAGAAGGGGTCGGGAGCGTCCATCCACGCGCCCTCGAATAAGCTCGCCGGTGGCCGGTAGAAACCACGTCATCGTTCCGTCGTCAGCGGTCGAGATCACAAAATGCGGCCGTGACGTCGTGGCCACGGCTTTGACGGGCGAGGACGGTCTCAATGGTTGCGTGTCGGAAGGCACGTCCGCAGGCTGATTCCATTTGCCATCGAAACCGTTGCCGGATCCCACGCGCAACGCGAATATGGACGATGTCGTTTCTCGACCGTCCGGATACACATACGTGTCGCTGCCGGTGAGGCGATTGCCGTCGGGCGACAGAATGCGATGCCAGCGTTCCATGTCCCGGCCATATCCACGCTCGACGATGTCGAGCAGGTTGCCCGCCACGCTCGCGACCACACTGAAGCCCGGAGCACGCGGCTCCGGCCAAGGCCGGCCATCGGTGCGGAAATTATAGTTAGAACTGCCATCGTCGTAGCGCCAGGTCCCGTCGGCCCCCTGAGCCAGCGTGAAGCTGTGGTCGGCATAATGACTGGCGCCATCATCGAGCACCCACAGACCGTCCCAGGCACTCGCCGCGATCCCGGGCTGTACTCCCAGAGCGCTGACAATCAGCGCGGCTGCCGTTGCAGTCCAAAATCTCTTCACGATCGCTCTACCGCAACTGAAGTTCTGCCAGCGTGCGGACCGCGAGGCGAACGCACTGCGTCTGGCTGCGGACGTCCATCTTCGCGAATACCGACTTGAGATGGAATCGGGCGGTATGCAGCGTTATGCCGGCTTGTTCGGCATAGTCACGCAGTTCGGCTCCATTCACCAGTGCCACCACCAACTGAGCACCGCGAGCCGTCAATCCAAATACGTCCGACAGGACCTTTTCAGACGATTGTGTTTGCCTTGCGGGATCGGCGATCGTCAGTATTACGCCCCGTCTTTCGCCGCCGCCAGTCAATCCAAAGCCGATCGGCAGTGGAGAGACGAGAACCGCATAGCGGCGCGCGGCGTTTCGACCGGGAGCGCGCGCGATCCCTCCCGCGCCGCCGGCCAGCACGTCTTTCTGCAGGGCATCAAGCCTCGCATCGGCGGCGCTGTTCAGCGCGCGAAGATGACCTTCGCGCGACAGCCGCAAGCCGTCGGCCCGCGCAGCAATGTCGCGCGCCACCGTGTTGACGTGAAGGACGACGCCTTCCGAATCCAGAACGATCAATCCGACCGCCAACCGGTCGATCGCGCCGGCCAAAGCCGTGGCCTGCATGCTTTGCCGTTGCAGCAACCGGCGCAGCTGAAAGGCGCGCGCCATATGCGGCAGCGCATTTTCCAGAATGGCCGTTTCGCGATCCGAGAAGGGGTGGCGCTCGCGATCGCGGTGGATGCTCACAAGGCTGATGCCGTTGGAGATATCGACCAGCCTTCCGCCCATGCAATCGGTCAGCCCCAAGGGCCGCAGGAACTCGTTATAGACGGCGCTGGTTCTCAGATAGTCGCTCGAGAACAGCTGGTTTGTGCTGATCACGTTACAGGCGGCGTGCCGCGAAAACTCGACCGGCGCGGGATCGAGCCCGATGAAATCGCGCACATAGCGATCCATGACGTCATTCGTCCACGCGCCGCAATTGGCCGAGATCACCGGCGTCGGGATCGAGGGATCGAATATACCGAAATTTGCCGAATCGGCGTTGCACAAGACGCGCAGCTTTTCGACGGCGTGTGCCCATCCACCGGGATCGGCGGCGGCGGCGTAGAACGCGCCGACCGTGTCAAGCAGATCTTGATCTTGCATCGAAGCCCCCCAAGGCAACGTTGTACGATATCTCAAGACTACTCGATCGGGTAGCGCGTTCCGGCAAACATTCCGCCAATATTCGGACACGGTGCCGTTTGGTGTTCGGCCGGTGCCGCGGGGGACAGCACACGATGACCATGGAATTCTCGACGCGTCGCATTCATGTGAGACGCGGAAGATGCTGGCGCTTTGCGGCGGCCGCCGGAGCGTGCGGCTTCTTTCTGACGCTCGAACCGGATTTCGCTTTCGCCGCAAATGAATGCGGCCCGGCGGCGCCAGCCGGGACCGTCGCCTGCTCCGCGCCGACCTACCCCAGCGGGATCACCTATAAGGGGACGTCGGGCCTCACGGTGAATGTCGCTTCGGGAACGACTGTCACGAATGCGGGCGGCTCCGGGGCGATCGACCTGGAGGGAACAGGCCCACTGGCGCTGAATGCGCTCAACGCCAGCACGACAGGCAGCGGCGTGAACGCGAACTTTTCGTTCTCCGGTCCGAATTTCCGGCCCGGCATCTATTATGGAGTCCTGGGCTATTCGAGCACCGGGCCGGTCGCGCTCACGATCGGCCAGGCGACGACCACCATGTCCGGCGGCGCGGTCGGCATCGGCGGCTATTCCAATTCGGGTGCGGTGACGATCCAGACGACTCACGTCCAGCAGACGGGCCTCTCCGCCGTCGGCATCAATGCCGAGGGCGCCAGCGTCTCGGTCACCGCCGGGCAGATCGACGCCACGTTGCGCGGCATCGTCGCCTTCGGCGATGCCGGCGGCGTGACCGTCAACAGCGACACGATCAACGTGATCGACAATGGCATGTTCACCGGCGTCGGCATCCAGGCGGACGCGCTCTCCGGCCAGGGCGATATCAGCGTCACCAGCGGCAGCATCAGCGCGTCGGGAAGCAACGGCGTCGGTGGAATCAGTACGCAGTCAGCGACCGTTAACGGGAAGACGACGATCGTCAGCGGTTCCATCACCGCCATCGGTCCTGGCCAGTACGGCATCTCGGCCATCGGTCCGTCGGCGGTTGACATCACTTCGACCGGAACGATCCGGACCAATGGCGGTCCGCGCTTCGTGAACGATCCCAGGGTGGCCGGCGGCACCCAGACGGATCCGCGCTTCGCCACCGGAATCTGGGTGATGGACCCGACGAACAGCGTCTCCATCAAGAACCAGGGCTCGATCATCACGACCGGCGACGAGGCCTATGGCATCCGGGTCGAGACCGGCACGCAGATCACCTCGATCCCCGATGCCAACGACCACCCCGACAGCAAGCCGATCACGATCACGAGCGCCAGCATCTCGACCAGCGGCCAGGGCGCCGATGGCATCTACATCGCCTCCGATCAGTCCGCGGTCACGTTGACCAGCGACACGGTGAAGACAACGGGCGCGGGATCCTACGGCATCAACATCAGCAGCAGCGGCGGTCCGGTCACGGTCACCAGCACCGATGCGGAGGTCGCTTCCGGCAATCTCGAGCACGCCATCGGCATTAACAACACCGGCGGCCCCGTGACGCTGACCTCCGGAACGACATCCGGCGCGATCGACATCGCGGTGCTCGCCGTCGGCGACGCCTCCGTCACCAGCGCATCGGCGACCAGCACCGGCGATGTCGGCATCGTGGTGGAAAGCTTTGGCAAGGTGACGGTATCGAGCCAAAGCGTCATCGCGAGCGGCGCCAGCGCGCCGGGCATCATCGGGTTCGGCGGCGGCGACGTCTCGATCACCAGCGGCTTTGCGACCACGAGCGGCGATTCGCAGTTCGGTAGGGGCGCGCAGGCCGGTCAGAACGTCGTCGCCAATGCGATTGCGGCGCTGAGCCAGAGCGGAAACGTCACAATCGACGGTGCGACGCTTTCGACCGCGGGCCTCTATGCCGCTGGCGTCTATGCCCAGGCGGATTCCGGGACCGTGACGCTGACAAGCGGGAGCATAACGACGGTGGGAGCCGGTTCCGTCGGCATATTCGCCACGGCGGTGGGTGCGACAATCAATTCGACGACAATCGCGACATCAGGCGCGTCCTTCGCCTTCCCGGGCGGCGCGGGTCCGGCCGGCTTGCCGCTCATGACCGACGTCGCGCCGGCCGCCACGATCGCGGCGGACGGCATCGATCTTTCGGTCGGCGCGGGCGGCGCGACCGTGACGTCGGGCACGATCACAACCGCCGGCGGCAGCGGCATCGAGGTGCTCGGCGGGTCGGGCGCGATCAAGATCACCAGCGGCACGATCACTGCTTCCAACGGCTACGGGATTTTCGTGTCGGACGGCACGGGCGCCGTCACGCTTTCCAGCACCACCCTCACATCCGGCGGCATCGGCTTGTACGCAAATTCCAGCGGTGCGGTGTCCATCGCCAGCGGGACGCTCGCGAGCCAGAACAGCGGAATCGTCGCGTCCGGCTCCGCCGTTTCCGTCACCAACACGACCCGCATCGACGCGACGCTCCAGGGCATCCACGCTGCCGCCGGCGCCGGCGGCGTGACCATCGTCAGCGGCATCGTCAATGTCGACAATGGTGGCGTGGGACCGGTCGGCGGCGTCTATGCGGACGGCATCAACGCGACCACCAGCGGCGGATCGATCAGCATCACGAGCAGCGACTCCGAGACCACGGGCGCGACGGCCTCGGCGATCTACGCCAACAATTCCGGCGGCAGCGTGACGATCGACTCTAGCACGGCAGAAGGCACGGGGACGGGCGCTTCCGGTGTCGTGGCCAGGGCCGAAGGCAATATCTCGGTGACCAGCGCGACGGCCACTGGCACCGGGAATTCGGCCATCAACGCACAGTCGACGGGGGGAAGCATCACCGTAAACAGCGGGACGGCCACCAGTTCCGGAACATCCGCCGCGATCTATGCCATTGCGACCGGCGGTGCGGTCACGATCAACGCAGGCACGACCACGGCGACCGGCGGCGGCGCCATATCCGCGCAATCGGACGCCGGCGTTAAGCTGGTCGCTCAAAATATCTCCAACTCGGCAAGCGGCACGGCGGCCGTCTATGTCGGCAACACGGGCACGTCGCCGAATGCCGTCGCGAACAATCTGACCCTCCAATCCGTCACAGCCACGGGGACCGGCGCCGACGCGATCGAGGCGTACGATTTGCAGGCAAGGACGGGCGCGGCCGGGAGCTTCGTCAATACCATTGTTCTTTCGGGAGATTCTTCGTCGTCAAGCGGCATCGGCCTCCTGAGCGTCTCCAGCATAAATTCGAATATCGCAAATTCGGGCCGCATCTCGGGGACCATCGGCATAAAGACGCAAACAAATGGAAGCACCAGCTCTCCCCCGCAAACGTCGCTGACGAACGGCGGAATGATCGTCGGTACGTCCGGGACGGCCGTCTCGGCGACCGGCGGCAATTTTGTGCTGGTGAACACGGGCACGATCGACGGTTCGGTCTCGATCGACGATGGCGCGATCCCCGGCTCGCTCCAGGTGCAGAACAGCGGCTTGATCACCGGCGACCTTACGCTCCACGGCTACACGGCGAACGTTTATCTGATGCCGGGATCGACGGTCACGGGAAAGGTGCAGTTCACGCCCACGATGAGCGTCTCGAACGCCGAGCTCGTGCTTTACGCCGGGGTAACCGTGACGGGATCGCAATTGTCGGGGTTTCACGACGTTCAGGTTGGAGGAGACGGACGCATAACGGTCGCCGGCGGCCCAAGCGCACTGAACGCCCGATGGGACATTCAAGGCGGCGTGCTTACCGTCGCCGACGACCGCGCGCTCGGTACCGGCCCGTTATATTTCGACTACAGCTCCGGCTATCTGCAGGCCACCGCCACGACGACCAGCAATCGCAGCATAGCCATCTTGTCAGGCAGCGGATTTACCGGCGGTTTCGACGTCGCCGCAGGCGCGACCTATACGCTGAACGGCGTCTTAACCGGCGGTTCCGCCAACCCCTCTTTCAACAACGCGATCAGCGTCAACGGCGCCGGCGGCACGGGGGAACTCGTTTTCGGGCGGGACAACCGCGCGACGCTGTATTCCGACATCAATGTCTATGGCGGCGGCATCTATGCGATGGCGACCGGCGCCTTCGGAAACGGAAAGATTCACATATACGATCCGGAAATCGGCCTGGCGGACGGCGTCGAGATTGCCAATGATATCGACCTGCAAGACAACTTGCAGGTCGACCAGGCCGGCGGGACGGGGCTGCTCTCCGGCGTGATCTCCGAATCCGTGCCCGGCTCCGGCCTGACGACGGCGGGCGGGGGCACCGTCTTGCTGTCCGGCGCCAACACCTATACCGGCACCACCACCATCGGCGGCGGCACGCTGGCAATCGTCGGCGACGGCTCGATCGCGGCGTCGAGCGGCGTCGTCGACAACGGCGTGCTGGACATATCCCAGTCGAACGGCGGCGCGTCGATCCCGACATTGTCCGGATCGGGGCAGGTCGCGCTGGGCACGCAGACGCTGACACTGACGGACGCGACGGACACCTTCGCCGGTTCGATCAGCGGCACCGGCGGCGTCGCGATCACCGGCGGCACCGAAACGCTGACGGGCACCAATACCTATTCCGGGCCGACGACGGTGACGGATGGATCCCTGGTGCTGAGCGGTTCATTGCCCGATTCGACGGTCGTCCTGGGCAGCGGCGGTTCGCTGACCGGCTCGGGTTTCGTCGCGGCGCTTGTCGCGGCGCCCGGAAGCGTCCTGTCGCCCGGCGGCTCCGGCGTCGGCCAACTGGTGCTCGATACCGCGGCGCTTGGCTTCGGATCGGTGACGAGCGTCGACATCGACGGGCCCACGATGGGCAACTATGACCGCTTCGTCCTGACGGGCGCGGGACACAGCTTCACCGCCGGCGGGCAACTCGTGGTCAACCTGCGCGGCATCACGCCGCCGGCCAGCAACAACTTCACGCCCGTCGCCGGCGAGCAATTCAACGTCGTGCACACCGATGCCGGCGTCGTCGGAAGCTTCTCCAGCCTTACGGAGCCGATGGCTGGGCTGCCGGCAGGCACGCAATTCGACGCGCTCTATTCCACCACGGATATCGACCTGGTCGTGACGCCGGTCTCCTACGCAAATCTGGCGCCGCTCGGCGTCGCGGAGACCGCGAACCGCCTGGGCGTGGGCGGCGCACTCGACTCCTATCGCCTGGCGCCCGGCCAGCGCATGACGGGCGACCGCAACACGGTCCTCACGGCGCTGTACGGACTGCCCGCCGGCAGCATCGGTGCGTCGCTGGACCGAATTGCCGGCAGCGTGCATGGCGACGTCCTGAACGTCGCGCTCGGCATGAACCGCTTGTTCGACTCGGCGATCGGCGATCACCGCGGCGCCGGTGGCCAGATGGTGGCGTTTATCGATCGTCTTCCCACCGGGACCTTCGCGGCGATCAACACCGTCGCATCGCCGCGCGAGGCAAGCCTCGACAGCGCTTCGCCGTTCTGGGCGATCGGTCTCGGCTCCTGGTCGCATGCGTCCGGCGACGGCAACGCGGCGGGCTACTCCGCCGATGCCGGGGGTGTGCTGGCCGGCGTCGATCTGGTGGCGCAAGACGACAAAGCCTTCGGCCTCGCCGTCGGCTACGCGAAGTCGGATGTGCGCACCAAGGATGCGGCGACCGCCACGGTCCAGACCGAACGTCTGACCGGCTACGGCGACATGGTGCATGGCGCCTGGCGGCTCAACGGCGAAGTCGCGGTTGCCGTCGATCAGTACCGTTCCAAACGGCTGATTGAGATCGGTGCGCTCACCCGTACCGCGCTCGGCAACTCCAATGGCTGGGCCTTCGCCGCGGACGGCAGCCTCCACTACGACCTCGGCTTCGCGGCGCCCTTCGTGGAAGCGCGCTACGACTATGTCAGCCGGTCGGGATTCACGGAAACGGGCGCCGGCGATCTCTCGCTCATCGTACAGAAGCAGAGCCTCGACACGCCGCGCTTCACGGCCGGCGCCGACTTCGATCTGGATGGACTGGCGAGCGACACGCCCTCAACGCTCGTCGTGAACCTCCGGCTCGCTTACGCCCACGATATCAAGCGGATCGATGGGCTTTCCGACGCCGCGCTGGCCGGTTCGCCGCTCACCGGCTTTACCGCCCTGTCCAGCCGCGTGGGCCTTGACGCCGGCATCGCCACGCTTAACACCTCGGCACAGATCAACGACAGCGTGAACCTTTTCGGCGAGTATCACGTCGAAGTCCGGTCACGCCAGACCAGCCAATCCGTCGAGCTTGGCCTCAGGACCGAATGGTGAAATCGCGCGCGATAGACTTGGCGCTTCCCCGGAATCGGTCTTGCGCTTGGTTGTCAGTAAGGCTTATCGCCCTTCAGAATAACGAAGCCCGATGCAGGCGCCGAAACGCCGTTTACGCTCGTACCACCATTGAGAATCGCGGGCGCCATCGGCAGCATGCTTTGCGGGAAGCCGAATTTGGGCTGGGTCAGCGTATCGAGCTTTGCGATTTCGTCCGTCGTCAGTTTGACGTCGAGCGCTTTGATATTGTCCTCCAACTGACCGAGGCGCCGCGCACCGATGATCGGCGATGTGACGCCGGGCTTGGCCGAAAGCCAGGCAAGCGAGACAGCGGCCACCGACGTGTCGTGGGCCTTGGCAATGATCTCGATCTGGTCGATCACCGCGTAAGTCTTCTCGTTGAGGGATCCCTCAAGGAACGCACCACGATCGCCCTTCACCGTTCCCGCGTTGGCGCGGGTATATTTGCCGCTCAACGCGCCGCTCTTGAGAGGCGACCAGGGTGTGATGCCGAGACCAAACTCCAGAGCGAGTGGCACGAGCTCCTGTTCGACGCTGCGTTCCAGGAGCGAGTACTCGATCTGCAGCGCCACGAAAGCCGACCAGCCGCGAAACTGCGCCATGGTGTTGGCCTGGGCGATCTTCCAGGCCGGCGTGTCGGAGACGCCGATATAGCGGACCTTGCCGGCGCGCACGAGATCGTCGAGCGCGGCCATGGTCTCGTCGATCGGCGTGTTCTGGTCCCAGATGTGCAGCCAATAGAGGTCGATATAATCCGTCTGCAGGCGCCGCAGGGAATTCTCGGCCGCGTTGACGATGGCCTTGCGGCTCGAACCGCCGCCGTTGGGATCGCCGGGATAGAGATTGCCGCTGAACTTGGTCGCGATCACCAGCCGATCGCGGCGCGCCTTGTCCTTCCCGATGTGATCGCCGAGAATCTTTTCCGAATGACTCTTGGTGTAGAAGTTCGCGGTATCGATGAAATTGCCGCCGAGTTCGATATAGCGGTCGATGATCTGTTTGGATTCCTCGACCGATGATCCCCATCCGAGATCTTCGCCGAAGGTCATGGCGCCCAGGCAGAACGGGCTGACGCGAAGTCCGGAACGGCCAAGGGTGATGTAATGTTCGAGCGCCATGTGCTAACCCTCGTTTTGCTGCACTTCGAGATAGTTCAGTTCTGAACTAACTTAGGATGGCGCCAGGGGAGCAACAAGGGGGCAATGGCGAAAATCGACGCCGCCGAGATTTGGGGCCTGAATTACCGCCTTCTGATGTCGGCGATTGCCGCGGCATCGCCTGGCATAGAAAACCTTGGCATCGAAACCAAGGAACTTTTCGTCTTGGCGCAGATCGATGCGCATCCCTATCCGGCCGAGCTCGCGGAAGCCCTGAACATGCCCAAGGCCACCGTCACACTATACGTGAAGCGCCTGGAAGCTTCCGGATATTTGGGGCGCGAGATCGACGCCGGCGATCTGAGACGGCATCGCCTGAAGCTGACCCCTTTGGGGCGGACAAGTGTCCGTCGGGGGATGAAACTTCTGGCGCGGGCATTTGAACCATGCCTGAACCGCTTAAGCACCGCGCAACAGCACGAGCTCAGAAACCTGCTTGTGCGGATGCTCTAACGGGAGCTGCTTCGCTCCGCCAACACCGGCGGCGCGACTTCGTCCGCTACGAGGTACTGCAGCACGCGTTTTTCAAGCACCAGCAGCGCGTTGGCGTTGTTGGTGCGCATGACGAGCCCATCGGCGAGCGGCTTGGCGGCCTCGTGCACGGCGCCGGCCAGGCGCAGGAAGTCCGCTCGCCCCCGTCCGTCTGTGCCATGTAGCGCGCACAATTGACGCCAGTCGAACACGAAGCTCTCCAGCAGCACGCCGAACTGCGCGGCGCGCGCCCTGACGTCAGCGGCATCCGTGGCGACCGCCAGTTCGGCGCGCAAGTCGTCGACCAGCAGCTGCACCTCGGCGGCAGGCATTATCGGCAAGCGCTGGTCGATCTCGGTGAGCAGCTCCCGACGGATCGCGGGGTCCCAGGCTATCGTCCGCCATTGCTCGCGTGGCGGCGCCTGCCCGCAAGCGAACTGCCAGAACGCCGCCGTGCCCGTGGTGTCCGCAACGAGATGGATGCGCTCCGCGCTGGACTTGTTCTCCACATGATGCCGGCGCCAGTTGTCGAAGATCCAGGCTTCGCCCGCAGCCATGTGCACGGATTGCCCGTCGCAGTGAAAGCGCACTTCCGGCCAAGTGAAAATCGGGATGTGCAGCCTTACCCGCGTATACCAGTGATAATTGATATCGGCATGCTCGGGCACGCCCGTGCCCGGCTCCAGGCGCATCAGCCGCGAGCGGCTCCACACCACGCCGAAGCCCGCGAGGACCTGGCGCAGGTAAGGCATGGCGCCAAGCCAGCGCGTCGGCAGCATCCGCCCGTTGTGGGAATCCGTCTCGCCGCCGCCGGCGCTGATCAACCGCGCCGCGCTGTTGCCGGGCACGCGGTCCGGGTGCGGTGCCCATGCCTGGTCCGGCAACGCCGCGACCTCGGCCTGCAGACGCTCCACCTCGAAGAGCACGGGGAGCTGGAAAAAAGGGCGGGACAGCCGCATGGATCAAGCCCTGTAGCTGGTCAAGGCGTCGCCCAGCGCGTCCCGCAGCGGCGCAAGAAAGGATGCGTAGCGCCGCCATTGCTCCAGACCCTCGCGGCCGATGGGCTGGCGCACCTGCTCGGAACTGGGCGTGCGCACGCTGCGCCTTGTCTCGTGGAAAGCCAGGCAGGCCGGCTCGAAGGGCAATCCGCAATACTCCAGCAGACGGCGCACGCTGCCTTCGAGATCCTCGACCACATCCTCATATTGCACTCTCAGCACGCGTCCCGGCAGCACGTCGTCCCAGTGCCGCATGAGGTCGAGATAGGCGCGGTAGTGGCGGGCGATAGGATCGACGCCGTAGGTGAATTCCTGGTTGGTGGTGCCGAATAGCTGTTTGAGGTTGCTGAAGCAGCAGGCCATGGGTTCGCGCCGCATATCGATGATGGTCGACCCTGGCAGTATCAGGTGGATCAGGCCGATATGCCAGAAATTGTTCGGCATCTTGTCGATGAAGAACGGCCTGCCCAGCCTGCGATAGGCGCGGGTTTCGGCCAGGAAGCGCTCGCCGAGCAGGCGGGCCTCTTTAGGCGTCAGGCGCGACAACGCCTCGGGTTGCAGCGGCAGGCTGCAATCCGGGTCGCGGCCGCAGAGTTCGCCCGCATAGCGGTCGATTTCGGTCAGTTCCTGCGTGCCTTCCACGCGGGAATGGGAGGCCAAGATCTGCTCGATCAGGGTCGAGCCCGAACGCGGCAGCCCCAGGATGAATATCGGCGCCGGATCGTCCGCGCCCCAGCCCGCGCGCGCGGCGAAGAATTCGGCGGTGAAGACCCGCTTCAGTCGCAGGGCGCAGGATTCCGCGACGTCCGGGCGATAGCGGCTGGCGGCGCGCCGCAGCGCATTGCCTTTGCTGTAATACGCCCAAGAGGATGCATAGTCGCCGCGGTCCTCCAGCGCTTTGCCCAAGGCGAAGCACAGATAGATGCGGTCCATATCCTGGATGGCGGCTTGCGATTCGGCGGCGCGCAGCCGCGCGACTTCATCGTCGGTGAAGCGATAAGTCTTGAGGTTGGCGAGGCCGAACCAGGCCACGCCATAGTCCGGCCGCGCCGCCAGGGAGGCGCGATAGTCCGTAATGGCTTCCTGGCTCCGGCCCGTGATCTTCAGGGCGTTCGCCCGCCACAGACGCAGGTCGGCGGCTTCCGTTTCCGACTGAACTTGGCCGGCCAGTAGCCTCTCATAGAGATCGATCACCGGCTCGTGGTCGCCCAGGCCGACGCAGGCCGCGCCATACAGCTTGAGGTATTCGCGGTTGTCCGGATCATGCCTGAGCAAGCGCTCGGCCTCCTGCCGCGCCTGCAGGTGCTTTTGCCGCTGCAAGAGCGCCATGGCATAGTCGAGGCGCGCCGCGTGGTAGTCCGGCGCGCGATCGAGCACCGATCTCAGCAACGCCTCGGCGTCATCGAGCGCGTCCTGCTCCTGGCGGATACGCGCCAGCAAGCGCAGGGCGCCTACATTATCGCCATCCTTTCGTAGGTAATCCCGGATGACCTCCGCCGCCGGCGCCAGGTCGCCGTCGGCGAACAGGCTGTTCGCCACCACCACCTTCGGAGGCAGTTGTTTCAGTATGGCCAGATGCTGCGCCGCCATGGCCGCCTGGGCGGTGTCCCCTAGCATGCGGTAAAGCTGTTCCAGCATATCCCAGCTCGCCGGCAGCGTCGGATTGAGACGAACCGCTTCGCGCAGCGCGTCGATGGCCGCCGGCGCATCGCCACGCAGGACATGGCAGTGGCCGCGCTCCTGATACAGACGGCTGAACCGGGGATGCAGCATCTGCAGCCGCGCGAGGACGACCAGCGCTTCCGGAATGCGCCGGCGGGAGTGCAGATCCTGGGCCTCCCGCAGCAGCGCGTCGCGAGCGCTGAAATCGGCGGAAGCGCTCACCGCGCCGCGCCGGCAAGCAACAGCGGCGCCAGCCAGCGCGGTTCCGGCTGGTCGGCGTCGTAGTATTCGAAGATCAGATGGACGCGGTCGGTGTCGCCGCTATTGCGCACCCAGTGCGGGCCCAGATTGTTGACCTCCACCGCCTCGCCCGGCGGAAAATAATGCTCGCTGCCGCCGAAGAAGCACGCCACGCCGGCATTGCTCGACACCGGCACGTGAATCTTGTGCGGCCACTTCGCCGCGGGCTGGTCATCGATGTGCGGGCGGATCACCGCACCTGGCGGTAGCTTTGCGAACATCACCCGCGGAAAGATCCCACGAGCATAATTGTAGTCGCGGACGGCCTCAGCCAGCACGGGCTCCAGCAAACCGCGCCATTGGGGCCAAGCTTCGCGATCATAGGACCTGCGCCAGTCGCGCGGGCTGTGGAGGAAGCGGAAAACGATGTGGCGGGTCTCATCCAGAACCCCGAACTTGTTCGGCTTGCTCGCGTTCTCCGCGTTCCAGACGTCCTCGGGGATCGCCAGCACGGCCGCGCGCAAGGCCGCGATGTCGACCGGACCGAGCTTGCGGATAGTCGTGGTCTTGCGCGGGTTGGCGGCGAGGGGGCTCATCGCAGGCCTTCGAAGGTGTAGCCGAACAATTCCAGATCCTGAGCATAGCGCGTGGCGACGCCGTCGATCAGTGCCCGGTCATAATAATGACGATAGTCCCCGCGCCGGCTGCCGTTGACGCGGTCGAGCGGGCGGGAGGGAATGCCGATACGCGCGCAGATCGCATCATATGAGCCCTGCATCTCCTCGACGCGGCCGATCATGTCGGTCAACAAGGTCTTGCCGTCCTCGCCCACCAGCAGCGAAGCTTGCGGCTGGAACAGGATATGATGTTCCGGCGGCTCCCCGAAAAGAAAGTGGCGCATCACCTCCCGCGGCCGCTGCCGGAACATGTCGCCGCCGCGCAGCATGAAGGCGCAGTACGACACGAAGCGGTCGAACGGGTTGCGCACGAAGGCGAACTTGAAATAGCTGCCGAAGGCATCCTCGCCGAGATAGGGACGCACCTGCCGCAGAGACAGGTGGCCATGCTGGATCGCCGCCAGATCTTCCCACGGAAAACGCTTGTTGACGAACAGCCCCACCTGCTCGACGTCCCCGTCGCCCAGTTGCTCGCGCAGGGCCTGCCGCACGGAATGGGTGCCAGTCTTGGGCACGGCGGCGAAGATGAAACGGTGGCGATGGGAAACAATCACGTTTCAGGACACATGGAAAAGGCGCCCCCTCCCCCCGCGGGAGGTGGGCGCCCAGTCTATCATAAGGCCGTCGTCTCAGAGCTTGTAGCCGACACCGACCATGTAAGTCGTGCCGCTCTGGGTCTGGGTGTAAAGGTAATGGTTCTGGCCGAAGAACTCCGTCTCCTTCGCGTTCGTCAGATTGATCGCATCAAACGTGAACTGGAGCTTGTCGGTGAAGTTGTAGGAGGCCGCGGCGTCCACATAGGTGGTTCCCTCGAAGCCGCGCGTGCTGGCGCTTATGGCGGAGGAGGTATCCCGCCCCGTGTACCAGCTGTTGCGGTGGTTCAATGAACCGCGGACGCTCCAGATGGGGGTTTCGTAGTAGAGCGTGGCGTTATAACTGACCGGCGAAATGCCGGTGATCGCCTGGTCCGCGTCCACATAGGTGTAGTTCACCACCCCGCCCAGATCGTCGAACGGCGCCGGCAGGAACCAGAACTGGCTCTGCGCGGCCAGTTCCACACCGGTCAGCTTCTTCGTGCCCGGGATGTTGATCGGCATCGAGAATTCCTTGACGATCGAGTTCGCCGTCGCACCCGCGACCGTGCTGAACGGCACGCCCGTCTGGCTGAAGGGGATATTCTCGAGGGTCTCCGAGCCGATGAAGTTCTTCAGATATTTCTGGAACACGCCCACCGAAATCAGGCCCACCTTGCCGAAATAATATTCCGCCGCCAGGTCCACCGTGGAGTCCAGGAACGGCTTGAGGTTGGGATTGCCGCGGGACGCTTCGATCTGGCCGGAATCGTCCAGCGACGCACTGCCTTGGGCCGCCAGCGAACTCAGCGTCGGACGGTTCAGGTTCTGCGTGGCGGAGAAGCGCACCAGCATATCCGGCGTCAACTCCAGCACCGTGTTCAAGGCCGGCAGCACGCCCGAATAGTGGCCTTTCACGTCCGCCGTGCCGAGATAGGCATAGCTGTCGCCCTGGATCCAGCCGGTGCTGCGGGTTTCGGTTTCGTAGCCGCGCAGGCCGATATTGCCGCGGAAACGCTTGCCGAAGAGTTCGCTGTCCCAGTCCACCTGCACGTACTGGGAAGTCGTCCCTTCCGAGACGTTGAACACCTGCTCGATGTCCTGGATCTGACCACCCGTCCCGTCGGGCTTGGGCCCGAGCCGGTGGTACTCGTCATACTTCGCGAAGGCCTTGGTAAAATCGCCCACCAGCCACGACCCCAAGCTGTTCGTGAACACGGAGGTGATGTCGGCGACGGACGTGCCCCGCGTCTCGCCATTGGTTCCATTGACGTTGCCGTCATAGAAATAGTTGGCGCCATTGTTCGAGAAGCGGTGATAGGCCACCCCCGCGCGCAGCGTCCAGGTGTCGTCCAGCTTGTAGTGCAGGTTCAGCGTGCCCTCTTTCAGTTCCGATCCGTTGTTGAAGGCGCGGTAGTAGAAGTCATCCATCGCATAATTGGCGGGATCGGTCGTATTGAAGCCCGGATACTGGAACGAAGCCGACTTGCCGTCGGTGCCATAATTGGCGATCAGGTTGCCCTCGGCGCGCATATATAGCTTATCGTCATAGGGGGTGTCGTAGCTCGATTTCTCGTAGCCGATATGCCCGTCGATCGAGAGGTCGTCGGACACATCCCACTTGCCGGTCAGAGCCAACTGGTTGAATTCGGATTCGTTCAGCTCCCGGCGGTGCTCGCTGCCGAAGGTCGAGTTGGTGACGTCGATGTCGGTGACGTAATCGTTCGAATCCCATTCAAGGTTGTTGATGATCGAGGGCTTCTGGAAGATGGCCGGCCAGGGCGCGCCGGCCGGGGTATCGAACGCCCAGGAGGCCGTCCCGGACGCGAGCGGCCGCGACGCGAGGTGATACTCGTCGCGGTGGGTGGTGAAATCGCTGTGCAATGCGTCGAGCGTCAGCAGCACGTTGTCCACCGGCTTCCACTGCAGCGCGGCCGTCACGCCGAGGCGGTCCTGCTTCGCGTTAAAGGAGTCGATGCGGTTGCCGTCCGGGATATAGAGGCCGCCGGCCAGGAACTTGTCTTGTTGAGCGGCGGTCAGATGGGAGAGGTCCAGGCCGTTATTGACCAGGTTCTGCGCGTCGTCCGCGCTCAGCTGGTCGTAGTTGTAATTGTCGACGCCCTCTTCCGTGGTCTTGCGGTGGCTATAGGCGACCGAAACCGCCACGCCGAACTTGTCGTTCCAATTGTAGCTGAGCAACGCAGCCACGCGCGGCTGCGGATCCCCGGTATACTGGTTGGTGCCCAGCTTGAACGACACCGCACCCTGGAATCCCTCCGCGTAGTCGAAGGGCTTGCCGGTGAACAGGCCGACCGTGCCGGCCATGCCGCCCTCGTTCTGGGCCGCCTGGAAGGTCTTTTCGACCACCACCTTCGAGAACATTTCCGAGGCGAAGATGTTGAAGTCGAAGGCGCGGTCGCGCGAACGCTGGCCGCGGGCATCCAACGCGGAGTCGTCGTTGCCCAGCACTTCCATGCCGTTGAGCTGCACGCGGGTGAAATCCGGGCCAAGGCCTTGCAGAGAGATTTCCCGGCCCTCGCCCCCCTCGCGGGTGATCTCCACGCCCGGCAGGCGCTGCAACGATTCGGCCAGGTTCAGTTCCGGGAACTTCGCCATGTCTTCGGCGACGATCACGTCTTCCTGGATGTTCGCATCCTTCTTGATGTCGCGTGCATTGCTCAGCGACTGCGCGTAGCCGGTGACGACCACCGTCTCGATTTGCTCACCGGGGGCCTGCTGCGCGACAGCCACCGAAGGACTGGCGCCGGTGGCCACCGCCGCGACGCTGGCCAGCAAAAAGCTCCTGAGGCTCGGGCGCGTCGCCCGAGCGAGATATTGCTTCGACATGATTACCCCATCCAGCTGATATGAACCCAGCCGCTTGATCGAGCGGCCGCCAGAAATTCACACCGACGTTCCACGTGGTTGCGCAGTGTTTGGTTCTGGCCCACCGCGATCATGGTTCGGGCCCATTGCATCCGTGTGACATATTGTGGGAATTAAATTGGCAATATGTGAGTTTCGTGTGGATTTTGCCTTGCTGGAGCGGTTCTAGGATATATAGAGGGCACCAAGGTTTTCCGTCCCTAACCTCGGCCAGACAAAGAGCTAAGTAATAGAGCAGCCGCACGATGATCAGTTCGAACTCAAGCACGAAGCAATTGAGCCAGGGCGCTCGGCTCGCGGCGATCCTCCAATTGCTGGAAGAGAAGGCCTTTTGGGCTGTCTCGGAGCTTGCGGACCGTTTTGAGGTTTCCGAGGAGACCATCCGCCGCGACGCGCGCCATCTTGAGCAGAGCGGTGTTATCCAGAAAATGCATGGCGGCATCTCGGCAACCAGCAACAAGATCGAGGCGCCCTATCGAATCCGTTTTCGTGAAAATGTCGCGGCGAAGCAGCGCATGGCACAAACGGCCGCGGCGCTGGTGAGCGAGGGGATGACGCTACTGCTCGATTCGGGCACGAGCTGCCATTGGCTGGCACGCAGCCTCGCGCATATGCAAAACCTCACGATCGTGACCAACAGCGTCGAGATCGGCCACGAAATCCTCGGCAATCCGGGGCAGCGGCTGCTGCTTGCGGGCGGGCCGGTCAACCAGATTCATCATGCCGCGTTCGGCCCGGAAGCGAGCGCCTTTTGCCGCCGCTTCGCGCCCGACCTCACAGTCCTCTCGATGAGCGCGGTCGACGCGGAGCGGGGCTTTCTCGATTTCGACGCCGACGAGGCTGCGTTCAAACAGCCCCTGCTCGAACGGGCAAGGCGGGTCGTCGTGCTTGCCGACCATACGAAATTCGCCAAGTCCGGCTTCATCCTGGTCGCGTCCTTCGCCGATGTTCAGGATCTGGTGACGGATCGGGAACCGCCGGCTGACACCGTGCGGGCCGCCTCGCTGTCGGGCACGAGGCTTCATTTCAGCGAGGACGCGCCCGGCGATCATCACAAGGGCAGCGCCGATTTGGGCTAGCAGGCCGTTGAAAAACGATTTTGCCCTGGCCTGCCAGGCAACTTTGATTCATTCTCCGCTACAAATCGGCACGAATGATTCAAAGTAACGTGCCATTCGATTCGATCATTGTTGTTCAGCATACTGATCATAGACTTTTTCAACAGCCTGCTAGAGCTGTTTTGGAATGAATTGAATCATCCAAAATGTCGTCAGGTCACTGTTCCGAAGCGCGATCGATGACCTGGGACAGCACCAGCGGCCGATAGGCGCTGAGGCCTTCGATCTCGGCGCCGGTCACCTTGCCCATCTCGTCGTAACGACGCAGGCGAAGGGTGTCGGCGGCCATTGGACGGTTCAGGAACGTCTCCGCCTCGGCCGCGGTCATGGGCCCGCCCTGCAAGGCCAGGCTCTGCAGCGAGGCCGGGCTGAGAAGCTCGATATAGCCGGGCTCGAACGCCGCCAGATAGCGTTTCGCGTCCACGTGCCAGAGGACCGGCTCGGTGACCGCCGGCCCAAAAGCCTTGGCCAGATAGCCGGCGCCGATCTTTTCGTGTTGGCTTTCCAGGCCGCGATCGGCGGCATCCTCGCCCAGACGCTGCAGCAGATGCCCGATGTCGTGCAGCAGCGCCGCCGTAATCAGCGCCGGCGAGGCGCCGTCGAGCTTGGCGCGATGCGCCGTCTGCAGCGCGTGGTCCAATTGACTGACCCCCTCGCCATAGTGGCGCTGGCCCCGCTCGGCGAACAAATCAAACAGCCGGTCGACAAAGCGCTCGGCGAAGGAGGTGGCGGTCATGAACGATCCATCGATCAACACAGCAATCGGACTATACCAAGCGACAGAACACCTGGTGACGGCAGCGGGGGACCTAGAGTCGCATCAGGCCGATGTCCGGATCGGTCCGGCTGGCGCTCCCCGTCTCGGCGTGGCCGGCGAAATGTCGGAGGAAATCGGGAAGACCTTCGGCAGAGACCGTCAGGCTGTACCAGTGATCGCTCGCCGCCAAGTTCCAGACCGTTCGCGTGGATTGGCCAGGTCCGACGGCGACCGTGCGCCGGCGGAGTTCTCCACCCGCGATCGGATATGATTCGTCCATCGCGACCTCGACCTCACGGAGCGCCGCGCCGGGGTTGGCGACGTTCAGAACGACGTCGCCCGCGGCCGTTTCCGTCAGGGTAACCGAGAGCTCCTGATCGCTCCGACCCGCGAAGCGCCGATAGAAACCGTTCGGGCCATGCACGATCAGGTCATAGGCCTCGAGAGGCTTTACCCCGTTCCAGTGACCGGCCGCATAGCGCTCGCCGGCGCCCAGGGTGAAGCGCCAAGGACCCGCGGAGTCGCCCACGGAATCGGTGGCGTCGAACACCTGAAACACCGCCCCCGTCTTTCCGGTGTTGACCAGGTCGATCCACAACCGCCCGTGCTCGACACGGGCGTCGGCGGAAAGTTGATAGGGCAAGGGGCGTGACGGCCGCTGGCCCTCATCCTGGTAAGACGCGGCCTGCTGCGCCGGTATCCTCAGGCTCGGCGAGGCCAAGGACCGCGCGACCCTTTGCAGGTAATCGGCGGTGTCCGGCAGGGCCAGGCTCGTCCAGTCGCGGTTGGGCGACCTGAAATCGAAGGCCGACGTCAGGTCGCCGCACACCGCACGCCGCCAGTCGCTGATGTTCGGCTCCCCCACTCCGAAGCGTTTCTCGATGAACCGCAGGGTCGAGGTATGGTCGAAGACTTCCGAGCAGACGAACCCGCCGCGACTCCACGGCGACACGATGATCGCCGGCACCCGGATGCCAAGCCCGAGCGGATAGCGGCCGCGATTGGCGACCCCGGCGACATCCCGATAGTCCTTGGCCTCGCCTTCGGTCGAAACGGTGCTGAACCCGTCCGCCTCGGCGAGCGGCGGCATCGGCGGGAGCATATGGTCGTAGAAGCCGCCCGCCTCGTCATAGTTGATGATGAAGACCGTCTTGGCGAACACCTCGGGATGTTCGACCAGGGCCTCGATCAGCTTGGCGCAGACATGCTCGCCCTTGGACGGCACGGCCGTCGGATGCTCGGACAAATCCGCCGCGGTGACGATCCAGGACACTTGCGGCAACCGGCCGGCGGCGATGTCGGCGCGGAACGCCTCCACCAGCTGCTCGCCGTCCGAGCGCGTGCGATCCACGCCCGGCTTATGCTCCGACACCCAGGAGCGGCCGCGTTCGTATAGCGCCGAATCCTTGGCGCACGGCCGGAACGGCTTAAACACGGACAGGATGTTGTCGCCGAAATTGTCGTATTCCTGATAAACCTTCCAGGAAATTCCCGCCGCCTGCAGCCGCTCCGCATAGGTCGTCCACGCATGCGGCCCCTGCGCCATGGGGCGGTCCTCGGCCATGTCGGCGCTCGGGGTTTCGTCCTCCCCGTAATTGCTCATCTCCGGATCGCCGCCGACCTTGCCGCCTCCGTTGCACCCGGTCCACAGATGCAGCCGGTTCGGGTAGGTCTGGGTCAGGGTCGAGCAATGATAGGCGTCGCAAATGGTGAAGGCGCTCGCCAGGGCATAATAATAAGGCAGATCCGAACCCCGGTAATACGCCATCCGCTTGTGGAGTTCGCCGGTATGCCCCCAGCGGTCGTAGCGGCCGCCATGAACGATCGTGGTGTTCTCCTGATGGCTCTGCTCCGCGCCGTCGACGACATAGGCATCCGTTGTCCGCGCATCGCCGTGGAACGGCATGACGTAGCCGTCCGGATGCTCGCCGCTGGGCTGGCGCCAGACCGCGGCGCCTCCGGGCAGGCGCAAGGGGCGCGGATCGCCGAACCCGCGCACGCCGCGAAACGCCCCGAAATAGTGATCGAACGAACGGTTCTCCTGCATGTAGATCACCACATGCTCGACATCCATGATCGAACCGCTGGCGCTGTGGGCGGGGATGGCCATCGCCTTGGCGATGCTCGCCGGCAGAGCGCCGAGCCCGACGCCGGCGGCCAAGCCGCCTCCCATCCGTTGCAGGAAATCGCGCCGATCGGTCCGCATATCACTCTCCCAATAGGTGGTTTGGACTACAACGAAATCGGCAATGGTTTCGTGACCCCGCGCAAACCTGACCGCTGCAAACCTAATAGGCCGCTTTCGCCAGCGCGGCCGCCTCGGCGCGGCAGGTTGCGGCGTCGGGCGCCGGCGCGCTCGCGCGGACTGTCGTCATCTCGGCGCGCGCGGCATCCAGATCAGCGCGAAACGCGGCGGAGCCGTGCAGGGCCGCGGTCGCTGCGGCGCCGGCCAGCCATCCCGCCTCGACCGCGCTCAGGCTGTGCGCGCCGCAGATCAGCCGGCTTTCGCCGAAGGCGCGTCCGCGTGCCAGGATCTCGGTCGCCCGGTCCGGCGCGAGCTCCGCGAGGATCAGCGCCTCCATCCACCCGTTCGCGGCATGGCCGGACGGATAGTCGCCATTGGCGGCGAGAGCGGCCGTCCTGGCCTGGCAGATCGGCGCCGCCGAGCCGATATAGGGACGCGGCACGCGATAGAATTGCTTGACCGGATCGACCACCCCGGAGGTCTCGGCGCGGCCCAGGAGACGCGCCAGGGCCGGCGCCGTCTGCGGAGTCAGCTTGACGCCCAGGGCGCAGGCGAAGTGCTCGAAGGGCCCGGTGTCGACGTCGGACGTCGCCACCTTCCATCGCGGCGAGCCCTTAAGCCGGCGCGTCGCCGCGAACACCTGACGATCCGCAATCGCGACCGGACTGCGCGGTGCCGGTGGCGGCGGCAGGATGCGGATGCCGTCCGGCGTGGCCTCCGGCGACAGATAGGCGCCGTTCGCCGACAGGACGAAACTGGCCACGAGCGCGGCTGCCGTCTTCCACATCGCAGCTTTCCCGTCACCCAACCGCCACAGCTGTGGTCTACATCACGGTAGTGCGACGGACTGGCGACGAATCGATCGCGGCATCTGCCCGCACAGGCCCCGCAGGATTCGATGCCGCGTGAAAGCGCCTGCGGATTCTTGTTCACTGCAATCGATCAGGAAGACCAGCATGGTAACGATGCAGAATCGTCGCAGCTTCATCCGCGCCATGATGGCGACGGCGGGCGCGGCGGCGGCCTACACCCCCGCCATCGCCCGCGCCCTGAAGATCCCCGCCGATCGCCGGACGGGCACGTTGAAGGATGTCGGCCATGTCGTCATCCTCACGCAGGAGAACCGCTCCTTCGACCATTATTTCGGCACGATGCGCGGCGTCAGGGGCGGCGTTCGCGAGGTCCGGAGAAGCGGGGCATTTTGCGGAGAGACGGCTGGTACAGCGCGCCGCCTGAACCTAACTCTGCTCGCCATTGTCTCAAGAATTGGAGCAGCATGCCAAACTGATTTCGATTTCCCGGCCGAGCGTCGGCCGCCGCTCAGCCATCTTTCCCCGTAGCTATAGCGTGCCCTTCGGTTCAGCTTTGGCACGGACCAGGCAGGCATGCATGAAACCGGCCACGTAGGCCAGATATGAATAGGGCGAACCGGGCATATTGTTGGGATGGTGGTCGAGATGCACCAGACCCTGGAAGGCGATATCCATCAGCGTCTTCATGATCTTGTACATGTCGTAATAGCCGTTGTCCTGAAATGTCTCATGGAAGTTCGGTACGCCCTTGACCGGCGGACTCGAGATGTTGCGGAAATGGATCTCGCGGTATTTCTTGAGTGTGTTGAATTCCTTCAACACCGACAGCAGATCCTTGCCCATCTTAGGGCCGCCTTCGTTCCAGGTGCCGCAACACATCTGGATGCCGATATGGGAGCTGTTGGCCGCCGCGAACATGGCTTTGTAGCGTGCATAATTGCACATGATGCGCGCCACGCCGCCAAGACTCTCGAATACTGGCGGATCATCAGGATGGAAGGCGAGAAACACATTGTTCTCGTCCAGCACCGGACCAAGGCCCTCGGCGATGTATTTCTTGAAATTGGCCATGACCTCGTCGTAACCGCACTCGCGACCCCAGTAGAGCGTATTCAGGCCACGTTCCGGATGCTTGGCATCCGGCGCCAGATCGCCGAGAAAATCTCCGCGATGCACGTTCGGATTCGTGGGGTCGAATTCGCGCTCCATGGCGCCGCCGCGTATGTCGACCATGCCGTCCTCCCACACGCCGGTGATCATCAGCCGTGAGCCGGTATAGTCGAAGCCTGCGCCATCCTTTCCGGTGCTGCGAATCCAGGACCTCACGCTTTCGAGCGACTCGTCGGCGCCCGGAAGACCCAGCAGCATTGTATTGATGTCGTTTCCGCCCTTGCCGCCCAGCAGATAACGGATCGAATGCAGGGTAATGCCCGCATCCGCATAACGCTTCTTCGCCGCGAGCTGCTCATCGGTCGTCAACATCGCGCCTCGGGTCGCGGTGGCGTAGACATAGTTGTAGCCCACCTCATTCATAAATTTGAGGTCGTCGTCAGTCGGATTGGTGCTTCCCTGACCGCACAATTTGATGCCGCCGCCGTTCTTGAGAGAGTCGCTTGCCATGGCATTGGCCGCGCGCAGGTTGCCCAGCGCCGCCACCGCGGCCGCCCCGCCCATCGCAATAAGGCCGAGCGCCCGCCTTGAAAGTCCGGCGTCCGTCTCGAAATACTGCCGTGACCGCTTGGCGCGGTGCGCGAAATCCGGCTGTTCGTCTTTCATGAGGTTATCCTTTTCGAGTCGACTGCCCCATGCCGACGTTCCACACCGCTTTGCCCAAGCCGTTTCACACGACCGCCAGCGTGCCGCACCAGAACTGGATGCCCGCGGCGGCCGGCGACTCGCCCAGCTTGCAGCACGCGGTGTCCACGTCGTACTTGTGCACGAAGGCAAGCTTGCCGCCGTCGCCGATGCGGAAGACGGAAAGCCCGGCGCTCATCATCGATGGCGCGATGCCCTTATCCTGCGTCAGGATCGGCATGGCTTCTTGACTGGCCGCGACGAGAATCCTCGTGCTCGGGTCCATCGCAAAGGTGCGCGGCTCGATGCTGTTCGTGTCGGCCGTCTGGATCAACGTGGGCTCGCCGGTGCTCTGATCGATGGAGAACACCGCGATGTTGTTCTCGCCGCCGATCCAGACCTTCTTTCCCTGCCAATCCGCCGTGCGCTCGCTGCGATTGCCGACATAGACGATGCGGCCATTGGGATGGGCGTGGATCGGTCCCGGTCCCTGACCCAGTATGTGGGTGTCGTTCGGATCGCGCAGCGTGCTTCGCATGAAAAGCGCCTCGCGCGTGAGCGTGCTGTCCGCGTTAATGCCATAGACGTCCATGCGATTGCGGCTTCTGGACGAGTTTCCACTATGTGACGCTGCTGCTTGGCCTCCTGCTCGCCATCGGTCTGCTGTACGTGCTTCAGCATACGGTCGCCAACAAGGAGATCGCGGCATGGGCATGGCGCATACCGTTCTTCGTCGGCGCGCTGCTGGCGATCCTCGCCTTGCTCATCACGCTCAACGTCAAGGAAAGCGACTCCTTCGCCGCCGTGCAAACGAACACCGCCCGTGCCGGCCACGGCGCGCTGTTCGCCAAGCACTGGCGCGAATTGCTCATCGTCTTCGTCATCACCATGGCGGGCACGATCGCGTTCCAGACCTACGGCACCTATATGCCGAAATATCTGGTCAACACCACGGGCTTCAGCCCTGACCTGTCGACCGAAATCACCATGGCAGCCCTATTGGTCTACACCGTCATCCATCCCCCCATGGGCTGGCTCTCCGACAGAATCGGACGAAAGCCCATGCTGATCGCATTTTCCGCGGCAGGCCTCGTCGCCACCGTGCCGATCATGATGACTCTGTCGACCACGACCGATCCTCACTTGGCGTTCGGGGTGCTGCTGCTGGACATGGTGCTGCTTTGCCCCTACACCGCCGTGAGCGCGATCTTCAAGGCGGAACTGTTCCCTACCGAAATCCGCGCCATGGCAGTTGGCATATCCTTCGCCACCTCCGTGTCGATCTTCGGCGGAACGTCGGAACTGATCGCCCTCAGCTTCAAGAAGGCCGGGCACGAGACCTGGTTTTACTGGTATATGACCGCTGCATTCGCCCTCGCCCTCGTCGCTTCGTTGGCGATGCGCCGTCCGGCGGACAGCGGCATCACGCCGCCAGCCACGGCCGGATCGACGACACAGATTTGAATATGTCGGCGGTCGGAGACGACAGGGTCGGCCGCCGCCCATCGTCGGGCAAACGCAGCACACTGACGGGATTTCGAACAGGCGAGCGCGGACAGCCAACGGACTCGTGGGCAATTCGGATCAAGCCGACGCAACAAACCACAGTCATCGACCAGGAGAAGGCCGCGCTCCGCTCGCGTCTGATCGCGTTCGCGCAAGGATACAGATCTGCGAGATTCGGGGCGCGTGATCCTTGGCGCGGACATGCCAGGCACCTCTGAAGGCTTCCTCCTCGATGCGGTCGCGCTATCGAAGATGCGCGTCAGTGAGTTCGGTGGCAGCGGCCTCGTATTTCTTCCGGAAATCGGAATTTTGCGTGAGCTGGATCGCGATCGCGGTGCCGAGCGCTTCCGCGTCTCAAACCGACGTCATGTGGCGACGCCCAAACGAGATCGCTAGTTCGCCGCGACGCGAAACCAAATGGCGTAGAGTGCCGGCAGGAAAAGCAAAGTCAGCAGCGTGCCAGCCGCGGTGCCGCCGATCAGCACGAAGGCCATAGGTCCCCAGAAGCTGGACGTCGTCAGCGGGATGAAGGCGAGCACGGCCGCGAGCGCGGTCAGCAGGACCGGCCGCGCCCGCTGCACCGTCGCCTCGACGATTGCGTCATGGGTGGAAAGCCCGGCCTTCTGGTTGTCGTGGATCTGGCCGATCAGGATCAGCGTGTTGCGCATCAGGATGCCGCCGAGGCCGATCATGCCCAGGATGGCATTGAACCCGAACGGCTGCTGGAAGAGCAGGAGCGCCGGAACGGCACCCACCAGCCCGAGCGGCGCCGTCAGGAACACCATCGCCGTTGCCGCGAAAGAGCGGACCTGCAGCATGATCACCGCAAGCATCAGCACGATCATTGTCGGGAACACCGCTGCCAGCGCCACATTGGCCTTAACGGATTCCTCCACGGCGCCGCCGGTGTCAATACTGTAGCCCTGCGGCAGCGCGGTGCGGATCGGCGCCAATGCCTCTTCCACCTGTGCGCTCACTTCGGCAGGCTGGAGACTTTCGTCGATGTCGCCGCGCACGGTGATGGTGGGAACGCGGTCGCGGCGCTTGAGGATCGGCGCTTCGGGCCGGTATTCGACGCGGCCGATCTGGTCGAGCGGCACGCTTCGCCCGTCCGCCGTAGCCAGCGACAGGTCGGCGAGTCGCGCGGGATCGAAGCGCTGCGCGCCCCCGGCGCGGGCGTCGATTTCCACCGTGCGGATGTCCTCGCGCACTTGCGTCACCGGCACGCCGCTCAGCAGGAGCTGAAGTTGCTGCGCCGCCGACTGCGGGTCGAGTCCGATCGCCCGCAGCCGCGCCTGGTCGAGGACGAAATGCGCGGTCGGCACGCGGTCGCCCCAATCGGTGTTGACCTGGCGCGTGTGTGGGTTGGCGCGCAGGGCGGCCGCGACCTGATCCGCGATCGCGCGCAGCCGATCGAGATCGGGACCGCCGACGCGGAACGACACGGGATAGGGCACCGGCGGGCCGAACAGGAGCTGTGTCACGCGTACGCGCGCTTCAGGCGCCAGGCCCCCGGCGATGCGCGCGCGCAACCGCGCCTTGAGCGTATCGCGCGCCTTGGCGTCGGGTGCGAGCGTGATGATCTTGGCGAAGGCCGGGTCCGGCAGTTCGGGGCTGAGCGAAAGGAAGAAGCGCGGCGCACCCTGTCCCACATAGCTCGTCACCACGTTCGCCTCGGGCTGGGCGCGCAGCCATTGCTCGACCTTGCGCGTGGCGGCCTCGGTCGCCTCGATGCTGCTGCCTTCGGGCATGTAGATTTCGGTGATCAGCTCGGGCCGCTCGGAAATCGGGAAGAATTGCTGCTTCACCAGCCCCATGCCCAGCGCCGAGAGCAGGAACGCGGCCACCACGGCGCCCGCCGCGATCCACTTGCCCGCGATCGCGCGGCGGACGAGCGCGCGGAAGCGCTCATAGCGCGGCGTCGCATAGATCGCCTGGTGCCCGCCCGGCACCGGCTTGATCGCCGGCAGCAATCGCACCCCGAGATAGGGCGTGAAGGTCACCGCCACGATCCAGGATACGATGAGCGCGAAACCCACCACCCAGAAGATGTTGCCGGCATATTCGCCCGAGCTCGACTTGGCGAATCCCACCGGCATCAGCCCGATGATCGTCACCAGCGTGCCTGCGAGCATCGGCGCGGCGGTGGAGGTCCAGGCGTAGGCTGCGGCCTTGGTGCGCTCCCAGCCCTCCTCCATCTTCACCAGCATCATTTCGATGGCGATGATCGCGTCGTCCACGAGCAACCCGAGGGCGAGGATCAGCGCGCCGAGCGTGATCCGGTCGAACACGCGGCCGGTTGCTTCCATCACCACGAACACCGCGGCGAGCGTGATCGGCACGGCGGCGGCGACGACGATGCCCACGCGCCAGCCGAGGCTGATCAGGCTCACCACCATCACCACGGCGAGCGCCACGAAGAACTTCAGCATGAACTCGCCGACCGCCTCGTCGATGTTCACGGCCTGGTCGGAGACCTTGCTGAGCTGCAGCCCCAGCGGCAAGTCGCGCGTGATCGCCTGCTCTTCTGCTTCCAGCGCCTTGCCGAGCGAAAGACCGTTCCAGCCGTCGCGCATCACGATGCCGAGGAGAATCGCCGGCTCGCCGCCGTTGCGGACCAGGAAGGTGGGCGGGTCCTCATAGCCGCGCGAAACCGTCGCGATATCGGAGAGGCGGAACGTGCGGCCGCCGGCCACGATCGGCGTGGCGCGGATCTGGTCGAGATCCGAATAAGCGCCGTCCAGCCGGACGAACACGCGCGGCCCCGCCGTCTCGATCGAGCCGGCCGGCGCCACGATGTTCTGCCGGGCGAGCGCGCTCAGCACGTCGCCGACCGGCACGCCCAACGTCGCCAGCTTCGGGAAGGCGAAATCCACGAAGATGCGTTCGGGCTGCTCGCCGATCAGGTCGATCTTCTTGACGCCGGGCACGTGCAGCAGCCGTTGGCGCAGCGTTTCGGCATGGCGGGCGAGTTCGCGCGGCGGCATTCCCCTGGCCTTGACCGCATAAAGGGCGAAATCGGTGTCCGAATATTCGTCATTGATGAAAGGCCCGAGCGCGCCTTGCGGCAGGCGCGAGGCTTCGTCTCCCAGCTTCTTGCGCGCCTGGTAGAATTGATCGGGCCCGGCACCGGGAGGAGTCGAATCCTTCAGCGTAAGTATGAGAAAGGCGAGACCGGGCCGGGTGAAGGTCTCCACCCGGTCGTAATATTCCAGCTCCTGGAGGCGCTTCTCGAGGGGTTCGGCGACCAGGTCCTGCATTTCCTGCGCCGTCGCGCCGGGCCACGCGGCCGTCACGGTCAGCACCTTTACCGTGAATGTCGGATCCTCGGCGCGGCCAAGGTTCAGAAAAGCAAGCGCGCCGGCGACGACCACGATGATCAGCACAAACAGCGTGACGGCGCGCTCGCGCACCGCGAGCGCGGAAAGATTGAAGCCGCTCACCGTGCCGCCTCAGCCCCGAGGATGCGGACGATCTCGCCCGCGTGAAGCTGGTCGGCGCCGAGCGCGATCACGCGCTCGCCTGGGCGCAGCTCAGCGGCCACCACGGCGCTTTCGGCATCGAGCCGCGCGACGCGCACACCGCGCCACTGCACCCGGCCGGTGCCGGGCGGTAGCACCCAGACGCCCGGCCCGGAGCCGAAATCATGTAACGCGCCGAGCGGCACGGCGACGTTGCCGTCGCCACGCATGACGAGCGCGACATCGACCGTGCGCCCCAGGGGCACCTGCGCGGCATCGCCCGTCAGCACATAGCGCGCGTCGAAGGTGCGCGTGCGCGGATCGGCGGCGTCGGAGAGCTGGCGCAGCCGCGCGGGCGAAGCGGCGGTGGCGCCCTCGATCGTCGCCACTGCCGTCGAGCCGATCGCCGGGTGGACGCTTTCCGGCAGGCTGACGGCGGCTTCGCGCGGCCCTCCTTGGGCGAGCCGGACCACCACCTGCCCGGCCGCGACCACCTGGCCCGGCTCGGCGAGCGTATCCACCACCACGCCGTCGGCATCGGCCCGCAGCACCGCATAGTCGCGCGCATTGCCGGCCGTGCGAGCGATGGCTTCGGCTGCGGCAAGCTGCGCCCGCGCGCTGTCCGCGGCCGCCTTGGCCTGGTCATAGGCCTGGGCCGAGATCGCGCCTGTCTGATCGAGCCCGCGCAGCCGCCTCTCGTCGGCTGCGGTCTGTGCCGCGCGGGCGCGGGCGGCCGCGACGGCTTGCTGCTGTTCGGCAACCGCGAGCCCGAGGTCGGTGGGATCGATGCGCATCAAAGGCTGGCCGCGGCGCACAAGGTCGCCGACGTTTACGAGCCGCTCGACTACCTTGCCGCCAACGCGGAAGCCGAGGTCGCTCTGCACGCGCGCTGCGACCACGCCGGTGAAGCTGCGGCTGGCGTTGCTCGCCGGGCGGACGGTCGCGACCTGCACCAGCGGCGGCTCAGCGCGCGGATCGCGATCGGCGGCACCGCCGCAGCCGGCCAAAAGCAGGACGAGCGTCGCGGCCGCCGACCGCGACGAAGGAAACGGACCGCGCATGGAACAACCCTGAATGAGTGACGATTTTTACAAACTGTCACTCAGTGACGATCCAGTCAATCCGTCACTCTCAGGCTGCGACGTCACGGCGCCAGGCTGCGCAGCACCAGCCGCGCCACGGCGCCGGCACTCTCCTCCAGATGATCCAGCCTGGCCTGGAGAAGCATCGGATGGGAGAAAGGCGCCATCGTCTGGAGGATGGCGCCGGATACTTCGTCGATCGGCGTCTTGCGCTCGAATTCGCCGGCCTCGCGCCCATCGAGCACGATGCGGCGGATGATCTGCCGCAGCGCCTCGACATGCTCACCGACCGAGCTCCAATTCTCCTCCACGGCGACCAGCGTGATTTCGTGAAGCTGGCGATCGTTGAAGAACAGCGCGCGCCCCTGCTCTGCCAGCGCTTTATATATCTGCCCGAGCCGCGTCTCGGCCGAGCCGGGCCCTTCGGCGATCGCCCAGAGCGCCTCGTCGATCCCGCCCAGCGTCATCGCGCAGATCGCCTCGCCGATCGCCCGCTTCGAATCGAAGAATTTGTAGATATAGGCCGTCGAGAAGCCGATCGCGCGCGCGAGATCGACGACCGAGGTGCGGCGATAGCCGACCTGGTGGATGTGCTGCTCGGCCGCGCGGATGATCTGCTCGCGCCGCTGATGCTCGACGGGCCCGCGCTGCCCGGTCCGCTTGGGGC
Organism: Rhizomicrobium sp.; assembly: GCA_037200045.1. NCBI lineage: Bacteria > Pseudomonadati > Pseudomonadota > Alphaproteobacteria > Micropepsales > Micropepsaceae > Rhizomicrobium > Rhizomicrobium sp. The sequence continues at coordinate 737,705 of JBBCHM010000001.1, read as the reverse complement.
GCCGCTTGTCGGTGACGCTGTCCATGCTTCTTTTCCTACACCAGTTTCCCGATTGACGGATAGTGACGGATATGTATTTTCGTCACTCGTCCCGCGCGCCCACGGAGGAGCCCCACATGCCGAACCTTCTGGCACGCTCAATGCGGTTCACCGTCCTGCTCGCCGCCGGCATCGTGTTGAGCGGTTGCGCGGTCGGTCCGGATTATACGCCACCGCATCCCCTGATGGCTGCCAGCTTCCGCGCCACCGCCGGCCTGCCGCCCGCAGCGGCGCCGCAAGCCGACCTCGCTTCCTGGTGGCGCGCATTCGGCGATCCGATGCTCGATAAGGTGATTGACCAGGCGCTCGCCGAGAATCTCGATCTCGCGCAAGCCGTCGCGCGTGTCCGCCAGGCGCGCGCCGCCGCGGACGTCGCCCGTGCGGCGTTGCTGCCGAGCGGCGCGTTCGATGCTTCGGCGGCGGCTGCCCATCAATCGGTGGAGACTCCTATTGGACAAATCGAGCAAGCCCTCGGCGTCGACCGTGACGGCAATCTCTACGACGTCGATGGCAGCGTGAGCTGGGAGGCCGATATTTTCGGTGGCCTGCGGCGAGACCGGCAGGCGGCGCTGGCGGACTACCAAGCCGCCGATGCCGGTTCGGCCGCAGCGCGCGTCGAGGTGGTCGCCGAGGCAGCCGACATCTACATCCTCGTGCGCACGCTGCAAGCGCGCCTGACCGTCGCGCACGAGGAACTGGCGACGCAGGAGCATTTGTTGAACCTTGTGCGCCAGCAATTCTCGCGCGGCGTCATCGCCGGCGCCAGCCTGCACCAGGCCGAAAGCGTCTGCAGCACTGTCTCCGCCCAAGTCCCGGTGCTCGAATCGTCGCTCGAGACGGCCACCAATGCGCTCGAGGTGCTGATGGGAGCAGCGCCGGGAAGCTGGCATGCGGCGCTCGCCGCGCCTTCCCCCATCCCTGCCCCGCCCGCCATTGTGGACGCGGAGGGTCCTGTAAGCCTGCTGCGCCGCCGCCCGGACATCATCGTCGCCGAGCGCAGGCTCGCCGCCGCCAGCGCACGGATCGGCGCCGCGATTGCCGAATATTACCCGCACTTCTCGATTTCCGCGCTTCTCGGCTTTTCGAGCGCATCGGCGGCGAGCCTGTTCGGTTCCGGCGCGGCACAGGCACAGGCGATTGCGGGCGTGCGCTGGCGCCTGTTCGATTTCGGTCGCGTCGATTCCGAAGTCGCCACGGCACATGGGCGCTATGCCGAAGCCTTGGCCGCTTATCGACTTTCGGTACTCCAAGCCACGTCCGACGTGGAGAATGCCTTCACATCGCTGGCCAAGAATCAGGAGCGGGCACGCCTGCTTGAGTCGAGCGAAGGTTCGCTCGACCGGGAGCTCCAGAGTCTTCGTGCGGCACAGGCGCGCGGAGTCGTCAGCTTGATCGACGTGCTGCAATCCACCGGTCAGCTGCTTCAAGCGCGCGATGCGCGTGTTACTGCCCAATCGGACGCGGCGCGTGCGGCGGTTTCGTCTTTTCGCGCTTTGGGCGGTGGTTGGCAGGGATAGGAGCAACTGTTCACCGCGCTCCGGTTGGGAGTGTTTGTCTGGATCTGTAATCGGCTTTGCGGCGGAGCAGTTCGAATGCTTCTGGAACCCGGCCCCGCCGCCAGACCGAACCGCAGTTTTTTATCACCGAAACCATCCTGACCGCGCCCAATGTCGAGAGCGGCAAGACCGCTTTCGCCACGCATGTCAGCAAGAACGAGCACGCTGACCCGGGTGCACTGCCACCGTGTCGAGCAGCGACCGCACGATGCGCGCCGCCGCGTGGCCATCCCCATAGGGATTGGCGACGCCGGTCATCCGGCGCGCCGCACCGGCGTCGTCGAGCAGGCCATGCCCCCCCTCCACGATTTTCTCGCGGATCGCGCCGACGAGACGCGCAGTGCCGACCTCGACGGCTTCGGGACGCTCGGTCATGCCGCGCATCACCAGCACCGGCTTGTTCAGGGACGGTGCCTCCTCCTGAACGCCATCCGAGTCGGTCAGGATCAAATCGCAGCTCTTCATCAGATGGACGAAGGCGATGTAACCTTGCGGCGCGATACGATGAACGTTGGCGAGACCGCCCAGTATCTTCCGCACCGGGCCGGCGACATTGGGATTGAGGTGGACCGGGTAGACGATTTCGACATCGCCACGCTCCGATAGTGTGCGCAGAGCTTCGACGTCATCGTCATTCCGCCGCGAACCGATCTGGTGGACGTCACGGGCGAGGTGACCATTCCCCAGGCCGTGGTGTGGGACGAGAAGCTCTCGGCCTCGGACTATCTCGAACTCGCCGGCGGCGTGACGGCGCGCGGCGATACGAGTCATGTCATCGTGCAGCGGGCGAGCGGCGAGACCGTTTTGGGCGTCTCGACGCCGGTGCGCGCCGGCGATCGCATCATCGTGCTGCCCGAAGAGCCCCCCGAGACTCTAGCGATCCTCAAGGACATCACCGCGGTGATCTATCAGATCGCGGTCGGCGTTGGCGTGGCGCTCAGATTGTGAGAACCGGTACAGCACCGTCCATCTTCGACAATGCCATCACCTTGCGGACCGCCGCCGAACTGGATGCGCGCCGCGCGTTCCCTGTTTTCACCAACGCGATTTCAGGCACAAAAATCGAACACGTGCCCATGGAATCGCGCTTTCCGGACACGCCGGCGGACCGAATTTGCGCTCAACGGAGAATCTTCCCTGTTTTTATCCCTGATATTCTTGCTTGAGGGGGGAGCACCGTTCGATCGATCAGCCCGAGCAGGCATAAACTCCGACCTCCAGTACGGGCCGAAGCGGAGGTCTCCCATCTGGGGATGGAGACTGGCGGCCGGGCGGCGCGTAAATTCCCTGATCTGCGGGTCTCTGCCGAAGGGCCGGAGACCGGGCACGCGCCCAATGCCGCCGCAATCGGCCTCATTCGCGAAGGCAAGTGGAGGTTCGGAGTTTTTGGGAAACGGAATGGTACAGCGGGCTTTTTGCCTGAAATTTGCTCCGCAATAAAAGCTATTCGCAAGAGCATATTCGCCCCAACTTCCCGCGGCTCAGACCAAGGCGGCGTCGGTTATCGTCGACGCCGTAGGTGAATTCCTGGCGGCGAAAATCTGCTCAAGATTCCCGAAGCGGCACGAGCGTCGAAAGACTTTTTTTTGCAGCCTGAACTAATCTGGCGCTGTATAATCTCCGCGTCGCATCGGCAGAGGCTCCAAACCATGAGAATCCCGATTGCGCTCTGCATATGTCTTGTGATTTTTAGTCCTCTTGCGGCCGAAGGCGAGTGCGAAAAGCTGGCGGTGCTCGATCTCGGCATGGATCCGGCTGGCGGTCCGACCGTTGCTGCAACCATCAACGATCACCCCGAGACCATGCTCATCGATACCGGCGGCGCCGCAAGCATGCTGACCCGGACCGTCAGCGATCAGCTGGCGCTTGCGCGACGCCCGTTGCCACCGCGCCTTGCGCTGACGGCGCACGGCGTTGCGATCCGCGAAAGCGCGATCGTCAAGAAGCTGTCGTTTGGCGGTCTTGCAGTATCCGATCTCCACTTTCTTGTCATTCCAGACGGCGTGGTGCCGGCGAGCGACGCCGGCACCCTCGCACTCGACGTTTTTGCCAGCTCCGACTTGGCCTTCGATTTTGCGCTCGGAAAACTGGCATTGTTCGCGGGGGGCAGTTGTTCCAGCCCGCCGCCGCTCCCGGACGATGCCGGCTATTCCGCCGTTCCCATTCATCGCGACGCCTTCGGTCACATTCTCTCATCGGCCGACGCAGACGGACGGCCCATCGAGGTCCTGATTGATACGGGAAGCAGCATCACGCATATGAACCAGGACGATGCGCGCACTGCCCTGGGTTGGCGGGAGGACGCCGTCGACTCAAAACCCGATGCGCGCGGAAACGACCTTCTGGTGCTGAAGTCTCTGCATCTGGGAAGTCTTGACTTGGGCAGCGTGCCTGTCCGCCTCTCGAGCAAGCCGGGACCGCGCCAGCCGCGCCTTATCATCGGAATGAACACGCTGAAGATGTTCCGGCTGTTCATGGCAGCGAACACGCAGACGCTCTATATCGCGCCGGCGCGTTGAAGGCGTGCAAGTTCATATCGTGGTTCTAGAGCAGACACCCATTAATCCAAGTCGTATCCGGCATGAGCGAAGAAGTTTGCGCATTCGCTCGGGTTGAAGGTCAGCAGTGCTGTTGCGACGGCTTCGTCCAAGGCTTCGACGGTTCTTGCGGCGGCCTTTCGCACGTGGGCTTTGAGCTTTGAGAAGGCGTTCTCGATGGGGTTGAAGTCGGGACTGTAGGGCGGCAGGTAGGTCAGCGTCGCCCCGGTCGCTTCGATGGCTTCGCGCACGCCGGCGACCTTGTGGGCCGGCAGGTTGTCCATAATGACGCTGTCGCCCGGCTCCAGGAGCGGCGCCAGCATCTGCTCGCACCAGTCCCGGAAGGCTTCGCCGTCCATTGCCCCATCGATCAGCATGGGTGCGCCCATGCCCGACAGGCTCAGCGCGCCGACGAAGGTCGTTGTCTTCCAATGGCCGTGCGGAACCGATGCCCGACAGCGCTCACCTCTGGGCGCCCAGCCGCGCAGCCGCGCCATCTTCGTCGACAGGCCGCTCTCATCGACGAAGAACAGGTGCGCTGGATCGAGTTCGGGCTGGCGCGCGAACCATGCCCGGCGCGCCGCCTTCACATCGGCGCGCTCTTGTTCGCTGGCATGAGCGGTCTTTTTTTGTGTGTCATGGCGTGGCGATCGAGGAACTTCCACACCGCCGTCGACACCACCCGAACACCGCGCTCGCTGGCGACACGGTCCGCGATCTCCTCCAGCGTGATGTCGCGCCGAGCCTCGATCAGCTCGAAGATGAAGTCTGCATGGGCGTCCAGCACCGAACCCTTCGGCTTGCCTTGCTGGGGCGGCTTCACGCCCCCCGTCGCCCGCTTCAGCCGCGCCCAGGCCCCCGCCGTCGCCTTGCCGATCGCAAACCGCTTCGCCGCCTCCCCCGTCGACTCCCCGCCTTCAATCGCCGCGATCACGCGCTCGCGTAAATCCATGCTGTAGGGCTTGCCCACCCGAATCTCCTGCCAAAATCCAGATGAAGCGAATCACAGATCGCACAAGCCGGGAATCCCTTCCGACTCGCGTTTCAGGGAAGATGCTCTAGCGCGCCTTCTCGCAACTGCCGGGCATAAAACTTGGCCTGCACTCAATCAGACAAGCCATGCCCAAACTCCGCCGGATCCCTGTAGTCCAGGCCCGAGTATTGCTCGATGATGCCTTTGGACGACACTTCGGCCTTCAGGCGAAAGGCGCGCATCGTTCCGTCGCGGTCGAATTCCGCGCCGATGCAGCCGAGTTCGATGTGCGGGTCCCAGTCATCGGTACACCGCAATACCAGGCGGAAGATACGGCGCGGACTGGTGAGATCGGACGAGAACGCGCTGTCCCGCGGTACCTCGGCCGTGTGCCGCCCGATCTGGAAAACGATTTTCCCGTCGATATCCTGCCCTCTTGGTTGCACAAGAACCGAAACAGTCTCGCCATCACATAAGCCCGCGGCGATTTGGTGCGCGCCCTGTGCAGGCGACGGCTCGGACGTCTGCATCGTCACGATCCGATTTTGGCCAAGCGCCGGCGAAGCGATCAGCACCATCGCGGCGAGACCGCGCAGCATTAGCCGCATGGCGCGACCGCCGTGCCCGGGTGCGTGGTGTCGTCTATCTGACTCATATCGTACCGGAAGAGCTGCCCCGACTTGTCGTCCAAAATGTATTCTTCGAGGTTGGGGTCGACGTTGATGTCGTGCAGCCCGAGCTGCGCCAGCAAGCCGCTTGAACTGGTGTCTTCCAGGCTCCGCACCTGACCCCAGTCGTAGGCGCTCGGCTCGCTTTCATCCGTGCCCGCTGCGGCGGGATGATCGTGAATGATGCCGACAATCGTGGACCCGGCCGGAATGCCGCCGGAAATCGACAGATGCTCGGTCAGGCTTGCCGGACTTTCCGACAGTGTCGTCGACTGCAGATTGCCGTCCGGATCCAGATACAGGAGGCTGCCGAACTCATGCGCCGCATGCTGGTCGGCGGAGCCGGCGTAATCGCCCTGCGATTTTATATCCGCCGCGATGTGATTGGCCTTGCAGTCTTCATGATCCAGCGCAACTCCCCCCGGATGACCGTCGTCTCCAGAGCCCCCGCTTCCACCACCGCCGCCGCCATCGCCGCCCGGGTCGAAGCCGCCGCCGTCTCCGCCATAAGGGTCGTACGTCCCCGTCACGGTCACCGTTTCGGTCGGACCCGATCCCGTTGTCCCGTCGCCCCCGGCCACCAGTTCTAGGGCCGAAACCCAAAAAAGTCATTGTCGGTTGAATCGGTTGATGATTCCGTTGCTTCGTGATTCGGAGGCATTGGGATGCGGAACAACCTGTTTTGGCTGAGCGACGAGCAATGGCTTCGGATCGCGCCGCACTTGCCGACGGACGTGCGCGGCAAAGATCGTGTGGACGACCGTCGCGTAATCAGCGGCATCCTACATGTCTTGAAGAGCGGCTGCCGGTGGTGCGACTGCCCGCCGGAATACGGCCCCCATACGACAATCTACAATCGCTTCGTGCGCTGGGCCGAGCGCGGCATCTGGGAGCGGCTGTTCCGCAAATTGGCGGAGCGCGGACGATCCACCGATACCCAGATGATCGACTCGACGCATGTCAAAGCCCACCGCTCGGCCTCGGGCGCAAAAAGGGGGAGCTTAAGCTGGCGATCGGCCGCTCGCGCGGCGGGCGAAACACGAAAATCCACGCAATCGCAGATGCTAAGGGCCGTCTTCTTTCCATCCTCCTGACCGGCGGCCAGGCGCACGATTGCCCGCCAGCCCAGCGTCTCATCCGCCGAAGCAAGATCGCCAGGAAGCTGCTCGGCGACAAAGCCTATGACAGCGAAGAACTGCGATTATGGCTGACGGCGCGCGGCACAAAACCCGTCGTGCCCAACAGATCGAACCGCAAGCAGCCCTTCAGCTTCGACAGAAAATCCTACAAGCAGCGACACAAGATCGAGAACGCCTTCTGCCGCCTCAAGGACTTCAGGCGCATCGCCACACGCTACGACAGGCTCGCCAGAAACTTCCTAGCCTCCGTATGCCTCGTCGCTGCTATCGTGTGGTGGACTTTATGAGTCTGGACCCTAGTTCTTCTCGTGTCAAAGCGCGCATTGTGCGACCCCTAACTCCGGTGTTGCAGTTATGAAATCCAAAGAAAGTTGAAAGCTGCGCCTTAAAACGCCAACCCTATTCAATGACAGAAACTAGGTGACCGTCGTTAAACCTGAGGACGAGACCCAAGTTTCCGGCCGCCGGCGTCGTGCCGCTGAAGCGCGGCGGCCCGTTGATATAGAAATCGTCCTTATCACCGCAGCGCAGTCCAATCTCGTACACCACGAAAAACCTATCCAGCGCCGCCTGGACCTTGGCGCGGTCGCCGGACGATAAGGCGCGGCCGGCCACGTCGAGGCGAACCAGACGCACGTCTTGCCGCGCCGGGTGCATATCCAGAGCAATGGCATATCGCTGCCCATCGCATTCGAAGACGAGCGACTTTTGCGTTCGGCTTGGCGCATGGCTGCCGCCGTCCACCATGACATTCGGCGCCGCACCCGCCAGCGCTGGGGCGGCAAGCATGCCTGCCGCCACCAGCCCTATAGCCACACTCTTGAGACGATGCATGGGATCAACCGCCGCAAGGCGCATCAGCCGTTGGCAGATCATGTCCCGCCTCCAGCTGACCAAGCGACAATCCCTTGTAAGTCGACTCCTGCGAATAGGCGAAATCGCGCGCGACCCCATTTGTATCCTCAACGGTCATGGTGAAAACACTGGCATCAGCGCCATGCGCGACGAAATAATCCGCGGTATTCCAATCCTGGCCGCCCAGCGCCGTCGTACCCGATGGATAGCGATTCACCTCCGCCGTCGCGGAATCCTGGCCATATTGGGCCTGATCATGGTTGTGGTAAAAATCCGTGACCTCGCTGAAGGCAACGCCATTGTCGGTCATCCATGTGAACAGGGATGTCAGAGAGGCCTGCGATCCGTTTCCGGTGAAGGTCGGACTCGTGTGGTAGCCGGTGCTGTCGTGATAGACGATCCCGAGATGCTCCGCTGACGTGTGGTCCGACTGTTGGGCGATGTCGTCCTTAATCGCGTTGACCGCGCAATGCTGCCCTTCGAAGGTGTTCTGCGGCGGAGGATCGCCCGGGTTGCCGCCGCCGCCACCACCACCGTCGCCACCCGGGTCGAAGCCGCCGCCGTCTCCGCCATAAGGATCGTACGTCCCTGTCACGGTGACCGTTTCGGTCGGGCCCGACCCGGTCGTCCCGTCACCACCCGCTACAAGTTCCAGTTCTTCCCTGGTCAATGCGCGCATTTGATATCTCCGTGATTTTATTCCGCTTCTTCACCAAGCCATTGACGATTCAATTCAGCCAGACTGCGCAGATATCACACCACGCGACGGCGAAACCGAGGCGCTGGTCTCGCCATCAGCGCTCAAATGCGCGGCGGCTGCCGTCATCATCGGATTCAAACTTCGATAATAGGACTCCGGCGCGTACGAATAGCTATGCGCAACGCCAGCCGAATCCTCGATCGTCAACACCACCAGGTTTTGCTCAACGGCATGGTTCCCCGCATTGGCGCCGATTTCGTCCATTTCGCCCGGTCGCAAATGAGAATCCGCGGCATCCCTCGTCGTCATCGCTGATACGCCGGCTTCCACATGGTCGAGGTTGTCGAAAGTCATTGCCGGATTGTTGACGACGGCATAATGGGCGGGCGCAGCATGGGCAACGGTATCGCCGTACCCAGTGCCGTGCAGCGCACCGACCGACAACGACAATGCAAAGGGATCGTCTTGCTCGCTTACGCCCCCCGTCCCGGTGACGTTTGTATATGCAGTGTCATAACCACCTGCGACGAGCTCCAATTCTTCCGGCGTCAATCCACGCATGTTTCAGCCTGCCGATCGTCTGTCGCTAAGATAAGACTCAAAGAATACGCGATCAAGAATTCTCTCACTGAAATCTCATTATTTTTCTGACAACCGGTCATCAGAACAATATCGAACTTTCCACTTCGTCGTTCGCTATTCTATTCTTGTGCCCGGCCGCAACACTCGCGCTTCGTACGAAGATTGCAGAAATGAGACAGCACATGCACGTCATCGGCCGCCTTTATAGTGACGAGTTCGACTTTCCATTGAGAACGGAGGCGCCGGATATTTCCTATACGATTGCGACACTGCCGCGATCGGGCAGCACACATTTGTCCATCGAGCTGTGGCGCAGCGGCGTACTCGGGTCGCCGCTCGAATATATAAACGTCGGCAACATCGGCGCCATCACGGGGCGTTTGGGGGGCGGCGACATCCTGCGCTACTGGTCGGAGGTGCAGGCCCGGCGAACGGGGCCGAACGGGGTGTTCGGCTACAAGTCGTTCGCGATGAATTTTCTCAACATCAGCCGGCGATTTCCGCAGCTGCTGCCGCATCTGGCGCCCGCGCACGTGATCTATCTCGTCCGCGGCGACAAGCTCGCGCAGGCTGTTTCTTACGCGCGCGCGATGCAGACCCGAATCTGGTTTGCCGGCGTCGAGCCCGAGCGCGCGCCGGAGTACAGCTTTGAAGCGATCAGCCGCTGCCTTGGAATGATCGACAACCAGGAAGCAACGTGGGAACGGATCTTCAATCTAACGAACGCCTGTCCCTTGCGCCTGGAATATGGCGAAGTGAGAAAGGACCCTGCCGGGACCATTGAGCGGGTCGCCGCCCATATCGGCGTCGCAGTATCCGCCGACGCCAGGCTCGATATTCCCGGCACGGATGTACAGTCGGACGCCATCAATCGCGAATGGCTCGCCCGTTATCGCAAAGAGGCCCACGCGCAAAGCGCGGCAGCCGCCAGTATCTAGCGATCCCCGCGGCAAAGCACGATGCGCGCCGCGTCGAACAAATAGGCGATAAGAGGATCCCAGTCGCCGCGGTATTGCGCCTGCCGCTGGCGGATGGTGAAGCCGCCGTCGGAGAGCGCGGCCAGCTCGTACAGGGGCAGATAGAAGCGCGTCCCGGCTCGTTCTCGCAGTATCGCGTTGAACACAATGCGCGAAACCCGCCCATTGCCGTCGGCGATGGGATGGCAATTGCAAATTCCGTTCATCACCACCATCGCGGCAAAGGACGGCGCGCACGTTCCATAACGCTCAAGGAACAGTCCGAGCGCGTCGAGCCGGGCGGGAACGTCCGCTGCTGGCGGGTAAAGAACATAATTTCCTGCGAGGTCTTGTGTCGTGCGCACCGGACCCGAGCGCAATGCGGCATCGTCACCGGAAACTGTCCCCGCAATCCGCACGACGGCCTGCTGCATCCCGTCCGGCGTTTTTGTGAAGAGCTCGCGGGCGCTTGTCGACAAGGCCGACAGTGCGCCGATTTCGGCCAAAGATCGCGCGGGGCGCGATTTCGGCGGCGACAGCGCCATGAAATACTCGGACAGATCGTGCCGCAGGACGGCAACCGGCAAAGGCTGCGTGCGCGGATTGTTCGCGGGGTCTTTTGCAAGCCATTGCAAGATGAAATGCATGTCCGACTCGCGCGCCGAGCCGGCAAGGCAGTCGATCTGCTCCAACAATCCGCGCCCAGCCCGCGAGATGGAATCGAGAGCGGGAATCGGAAAGAGCGGTGCGATCTTGCGCCCATACCGCAACGTTTTGGCCGGCCCGCTCACCGCGGTCTCTACGGCTTGACCGCGCGCACCCGCTGGCTGGCGATGCGTCCATCGGCCAGCAGCAGGACGCGATCGGCATGCCTTATCGTCTCATGCCGGTGCGCGATGACGATCCGTGTTATGCCCAGTTCCGATATGGCCTTGTTCACGGACGCTTCGTTCAGCGGGTCCAAATGCGAAGTCCCCTCGTCCATGAACAACATCCTGGGCTTGCGATATAGCGCCCTCGCGAGAAGGACGCGCTGCTTTTGCCCACCCGAAAGCGAGCTGCCCATGTCTCCCACGAGCGTTTCATAGCGCATCGGCATTTTCTGTATTTCGACATGAATGCCGGCGAGCTGGGCGCAATGCTGCAGCAGCGCCATATCGGGCTGCGGATCGAACAAGGCAACATTGTCGGCGATCGAGCCGGCGAAAAGACGGTCCTCCTGCATCACGGCCGCGATCTGGCGGCGGAATTCGCGCTGACCGAACTGATCGACGGGCTCACCGTCGATCAGGATCAGCCCCTGGTCGGGCCGCAGCAGCCCGACCATTATCTTCATGAGCGTGGTCTTGCCGCCGCCGCTCGGGCCGATGATCGCCACATGCTCGCCCGGCGCCACCGTGAAATCGAGATCACGCAGAACCATAGGCTCGCCTTCGCCATACCGGTAGGAGATGCCGCGCAACTCCAGCGAGCCTTCGAGTGGCGTCAAGCGCTCGTATGCCGTCGGCCTGGCGAGAGCCGGGTCGGCGGGACTGAGAGCAATATCGCCCAGCCGCCGCAGATAAAGGTCGAGCATCCGATAATCCATCCAGCGGTCGAGAAGCGTGTTTGCCTTGGATATGAACTGGCCCTTGTAAGCCATGTACGCGAACAGCATGCCGACGGAAAATCCGCCATCGAGCGAAAGGCGCACGGCGACATAGCCACTGATGACGAGTTCCAGGCCAACCAGCGCCTCGTTCGAGGCGTTGTAAAAAGCCTGCAGCCGGCCATATCCGATGCGGGCATTCGTAACGTCCACCATTTTCGCCTGCCACGCGGCATGACGTGGAATCTCCGCAGCAAACAGGCGCAGCGTGGATATGCCCCGTACGGTTTCAAGCAGGTAGGTGTCCTGTTTTGCCTGCGCGACGATGGAGCTGTCATTTCTGCGCTTCATCGCCTGAAACGACGAAAGCCGCGCGATGGCGATCAATCCGACGGCCACCACCGCGATCAGCGCGAGCCATGGATTGTAGACGAGCATCAAAATCAACAGGATGAGCGCCATGAGCCCACCGATCGCACCATCGATAAGTCCGCTCGTGAGGACGTTCTGGATCGGCAGGATGCTGCCGAAGCGAGAAATAATGTCGCCGGCATGGCGCCGCTCGAAATAGGAGATGGGCAGCCTCAGCAGATGCTTGGCGACGTTCGACGCGATTTGAAAACTGAGCAGGTTTCCCACGACCAAAAAAAGCAATTGCCGGACGCCGGATGCCACGGCGTTGATGATGGCGAAGGACGCAAATGCGACCAGCAGAACGCTGAGCAGCGGCATGTCGCTGCGGGGCAGGACGTCGTCTATGGCAATCTGGAGAAAAAGCGGACTGCCGATGACCCAGGCCTGCAAAACGAAAGTGAGCATCAACGCCTGGGTAAGCGATTGGCCGAGTCCGACCATCCGCGTCCATAGCTGTGTGAGCTTGATGCCCGGAATTTTCGGCGTTTCCTGAAAATTGACTGCGGGCGTCAACTCGAGAGCGACGCCGGTGAATGCGGCGGACATCTCGGCAGCGCTCAATTTTTTGACGCCAGCCACCGGGTCGTGAATGACCCAGCGGTCTCCCGAACGGCCTTTCAAAACCACAAAGTGGCTCATATGCCAATGCAAAATCACGGGCGATTGGAAGGACGACAATTCGGAGATTTCAAGTCTGACCGCGCGCGACGAGAAGCCCAACGCATCGGCGATCGTCATAAGGCTTTTGAGCGAGGTTCCCTTGAGGGATACCGAAAACCGCCGTCGCAGCGCCGTCAAATCGACGTTCAGTCCATGATAGCCAGCGATCATTGCCAGGCAGGCAAGGCCGCATTCCGTCACTTCCGTTTGAAGGATCAAAGGAAGCTTGCGGTTGGAGAACGTCCGCAAGAGATCTGCCGCGCCGGTCACAGTCGCCCCTTGACGGCAAACAACGGCTCGAAAATCCATTCGAACAGCGAGCGATGTTCCAGTATCACGTCGGCGCGCAGCGTCATCCCGGGCTGCAAGGGAACACGCGAGCCGAAAGCCTGGACCGCCTGCTGGTCCAGCGTGACGGAGGCGAGATATACGGGCTCCTTGATCTCGACGGGCGCCGCCACGTCTGTCGGCAAGATGGCATTTCCCGAGATGATCTTGATATGGCCGGCCTGACTGCCAAACCGTTCGAAGGGAAAGGCGTCGAAAAGCAGTCGTACCTCCTGCGACGGCCGAATGAACGCCGCAGCACTCGAAGGAACGAACAACTCCGCCTCGAGCGCCGCGCCTTGCGGCACAATGGCGAGCAGCGGACGCTTGGTATCGGCCGGGTAGCCGGGCCGGGCACTGAGGTTCGAGACACGGCCCGCTATCGGCGCCGTAAGCGCATACAGCCTTTCGCCCTGTGTTTCGGCACGGTGTTGCAGGAGCGCAGCGCGGCTGCCTTGAAGATCGGCGATCTTCGAAGCCTTGTCGGTATCCAGCTTGCCCAAGGCGTTTTCAGCCGCCGACATCTGCTCTCCCAGCGCGGCGCGCCGTTCGCGCAAGGCTGCCAGGTCACGGACTGTAACCGCCCACGCGCTCTGCCGGTTGCTCGCTTCGCGCTGCGGCAGGTAGCCCTGTTCGGCCAGGCTCTTGCCCGCGTCGGCGTCCTGATGGGCGACCGCTGCAACCACCTGCTGCTGAACGATCTGCGCATCCAGATCCGCGATCTCGAGATGCAGCATCGAAATCTGGTCCTGCAACCGCTTGCGATCTTCTTCCGTCTGCTGCGCCGTAATATCGATTTGCTGTTTCAGCCACCCATCCTGTTGCGCGATATACGCAAGGGATGCCACCTGCGGGGTCCCGCCGATATCGGGTTGCATTTCCTCGATCCGCACCGTCGCGAGGACATCGCCGGGCTTCACCAACTGTCCTTCGGCGACCCGCACGGACTCCACGACGCCGGCCCGGAAGGGCTGCACGAGCACAAGGCCCCGCGTTGTGGTCAACCAGCCTGGAACTTGTTGCACGCGGGAGAACTGTACGAAGCAAAGACTGACGGCGATCAGCAGAAGTATTGCGAACAATGCCCCAGACGCGATCCTGATGAATTTGCTTGAAGGTATGATGACATCGCCATCCAGCGAAGCTGATCTTGCCTGCAGCGCCTCAGGGCGAAACAAGTTAATTGGTGCAACGGCGCCAATCTCGTCGGAACCACCATCTGATTGGCTCATCACAAACAATTAACCACAAAAGACACTTCTTCTGCAATTCAAATGAATCGAGTACTATGTCTTATATTAAACTAACACTTTGCGGCCCACGCGGCGCCAGCGCAGGCTTGTAGTTGTGGCCATGGTCCATCGCGATGTAGCGCACGAAGGCCTCGACATCGCCGCCCGTGAGGGCGAACTGGCGCATCCAGCCGTCGCCGGACGGTCCGCGATGTTCAAGGATGCGATGGCGAGTGACGGGCATGCCGGCCCCAAGTCTCATGTGAGACTTCGAAAGTCTCACGCCGGTGGCGCTTCGTTCCGATCCCGCGCGCTAAGAGCCGATCTGGAAAGAAGTTGAGTCGGGTGAATCGGTTGTGATTCCGTTGTGGGTGCTGATTCGCAACAGGAGCACCCGATGTGGAAGCCGGAGCACCGGCTGTCGGCGAGACGCAATGGTCTTCGCTATTCCAGCGACATGACGGATGAGGAATGGTCACTTGCGGCGCCGTTGATACCCCCGGCCAAGCGCGGCGGGCGCAAGCGCACGACGGATGTGCGTGAAGTCTTGAACGCCATTTTCTATGTGCTTTGGACGGGCTGCCAATGGCAGGCGCTGCCGAAGGATTTTCCGCCCAAGAGCACGGTTCACGACTATCTCGAACTGTGGAACTGGGACGGGACGTTGGAGCGCATCCATCACGCGCTCTATGTGGCAGTGCGCGAGAGCCAAGGCCGCGAGGCCAGCCCCACCGCCGCCATCATCGACAGCCAGAGCGCCAAGGGAGCGCTCAAAGGGGGGCTCTGCTCGATCCTTCAGGCTACGACGCGGGCAAGAAGGTCAAGGGCCGCAAGAGGCACATCCTCGTCGATACGCTCGGCCTGTTGCTGAGCGTCGCCGTCCACAGCGCCGACATCCAGGATCGCGACGGCGCAGCGCTGGTCCTCGACAAGCGGACGCGGCGATCGTTTCCCTTCATCGAACGTATCTTCGCCGACGGCGGTTACAACGCCAAAAAGACCGCCGATGCCGTCGCCGCCACCGGAACCTGGGTCATCGAGATCGTCAAGCGCAGCGATGCCCACCGCTTCGTGGTCATGCCAAAACGCTGGATCGTCGAACGCACCCTGGCCTGGATCAGCCGCAACCGACGCCTGGCGCGCGACTTCGAGCGCTACGCCACAACCGTCGCGGCCTTCATCCGCCTCGCCATGATCCGCATCATGCTCAGGCGACTTGCCGCAAATCCCTCAAAATGATTCAGTTCTTTCCGGATCGGCTCTAACACCGGTGAGATGTGAAAGCGGATCATCGGACGAATTTCCATTACGACCGCCCGTGTAGACCTTGTCGATAAGGAGATCACTCTGAGTAAGGAGATTCGACCAAGACGTTGTCATGTCTTCCTCCTCCTCGCTCGCACAACTCGTTCAAGTGAACTAGAGCAGACTCCCATTAATCCAAGTCGTATCCGGCATGAGCGAAGAAGTTTGCGCATTCGCTCGGGTTGAAGGTCAGCAGTGCTGTTGCGACGGCTTCGTCCAAGGCTTCGACGGTTCTTGCGGCGGCCTTTCGCACGTGGGCTTTGAGCTTTGAGAAGGCGTTCTCGATGGGGTTGAAGTCGGGACTGTAGGGCGGCAGGTAGGTCAGCGTCGCCCCGGTCGCTTCGATGGCTTCGCGCACGCCGGCGACCTTGTGGGCCGGCAGGTTGTCCATAATGACGCTGTCGCCCGGCTCCAGGAGCGGCGCCAGCATCTGCTCGCACCAGTCCCGGAAGGCTTCGCCGTCCATTGCCCCATCGATCAGCATGGGTGCGCCCATGCCCGACAGGCTCAGCGCGCCGACGAAGGTCGTTGTCTTCCAATGGCCGTGCGGAACCGATGCCCGACAGCGCTCACCTCTGGGCGCCCAGCCGCGCAGCCGCGCCATCTTCGTCGACAGGCCGCTCTCATCGACGAAGAACAGGTGCGCTGGATCGAGTTCGGGCTGGCGCGCGAACCATGCCCGGCGCGCCGCCTTCACATCGGCGCGCTCTTGTTCGCTGGCATGAGCGGTCTTTTTTTGTGTGTCATGGCGTGGCGATCGAGGAACTTCCACACCGCCGTCGACACCACCCGAACACCGCGCTCGCTGGCGACACGGTCCGCGATCTCCTCCAGCGTGATGTCGCGCCGAGCCTCGATCAGCTCGAAGATGAAGTCTGCATGGGCGTCCAGCACCGAACCCTTCGGCTTGCCTTGCTGGGGCGGCTTCACGCCCCCCGTCGCCCGCTTCAGCCGCGCCCAGGCCCCCGCCGTCGCCTTGCCGATCGCAAACCGCTTCGCCGCCTCCCCCGTCGACTCCCCGCCTTCAATCGCCGCGATCACGCGCTCGCGTAAATCCATGCTGTAGGGCTTGCCCACCCGAATCTCCTGCCAAAATCCAGATGAAGCGAATCACAGATCGCACAAGCCGGGAATCCCTTCCGACTCGCGTTTCAGGGAAGATGCTCTAGCGGCGTGAGAAATACTTTGCTTAATGTCATGCTCCCAGATGCGTATGACTTTCCACCCAAGCGCCCTTAATTCGTCAGTAGCCCGATCATCCCTTTTTTTGTTCTTATCAATTTTGTCTCGCCAGAACAGGCGATTCGTTTTCGGTTCAACCGCATGATCTGGGCACCCGTGCCAGAAACAGCCGTCTACAAAAACTGCAATTTTCTGAGATGCGAAAACGATATCCGGCGCGCCTGGAAGATCATTGCGGTGAATCCGGAAACGCAATCCCTTGGAATAAAGTGCCTTACGCAAAAGCATCTCTGGCTTCGTGTTTTTACCGCGTATGCGGCTCATATTGAGCCGTCGTTGCTCAGTGGTGAGAACATCCGCCATAAAACACTAGGGCCGAAACCCAAAAAAGTCATTGTCGGTTGAATCGGTTGATGATTCCGTTGCTTCGTGATTCGGAGGCATTGGGATGCGGAACAACCTGTTTTGGCTGAGAGCCGATCCGGAAAGAACTGAATCATTTTGAGGGATTTGCGGCAAGTCGCTTGAGCATGATGCGGATCATGGCGAGGCGGATGAAGGCCGCGACGGTTGTGGCGTAGCGCTCGAAGTCGCGCGCCAGGCGTCGGTTGCGGCTGATCCAGGCCAGGGTGCGTTCGACGATCCAGCGTTTTGGCATGACCACGAAGCGGTGGGCATCGCTGCGCTTGACGATCTCGATGACCCAGGTTCCGGTGGCGGCGACGGCATCGGCGGTCTTTTTGGCGTTGTAACCGCCGTCGGCGAAGATACGTTCGATGAAGGGAAACGATCGCCGCGTCCGCTTGTCGAGGACCAGCGCTGCGCCGTCGCGATCCTGGATGTCGGCGCTGTGGACGGCGACGCTCAGCAACAGGCCGAGCGTATCGACGAGGATGTGCCTCTTGCGGCCCTTGACCTTCTTGCCCGCGTCGTAGCCTGAAGGATCGAGCAGAGCCCCCCTTTGAGCGCTCCCTTGGCGCTCTGGCTGTCGATGATGGCGGCGGTGGGGCTGGCCTCGCGGCCTTGGCTCTCGCGCACTGCCACATAGAGCGCGTGATGGATGCGCTCCAACGTCCCGTCCCAGTTCCACAGTTCGAGATAGTCGTGAACCGTGCTCTTGGGCGGAAAATCCTTCGGCAGCGCCTGCCATTGGCAGCCCGTCCAAAGCACATAGAAAATGGCGTTCAAGACTTCACGCACATCCGTCGTGCGCTTGCGCCCGCCGCGCTTGGCCGGGGGTATCAACGGCGCCGCAAGTGACCATTCCTCATCCGTCATGTCGCTGGAATAGCGAAGACCATTGCGTCTCGCCGACAGCCGGTGCTCCGGCTTCCACATCGGGTGCTCCTGTTGCGAATCAGCACCCACAACGGAATCACAACCGATTCACCCGACTCAACTTCTTTCCAGATCGGCTCTTAGACCGGCGCACGGGCACAACGCGTCGACCCGTTTGAGACCGGTGTGGAAATTGAGCTGAGAGAGAGACTTGCACGCTGGGTCCGCCGCGCTCCCCAGCAATATTGGAGTCAGTATCCGAAGACTTCTCTGCTCCAGAGCGCAGAGAGAGCTGCCGCATTGCGTGCCGCAGGACGTATAGTGGGGCAAGCTTGGCCAACGCCTAATTCAATGCGCGGGGTTGAGCCGGCTACGATTTACAAGTTGGTGAACGGACTCAGGAGGGCGACCTGATGACGTCCAACGAAATCGGACCGTTGCGAAGAAGCGCAGCCGCTACGACCTTTGGTCCTGGTGCTGTCGTAGATTTTCGGGCTGGTGAAGCAACAATTTCAGCTATTGTCGCAGGCCTTGAAGAATGGGACCGTAATTTTCCTCCTGGGGGGATGCTGCATCCGCAGGCCATCAGGGAGGAGCGGCTTCAGAAAAAGCTGAACGTCAGGGGCTTTCGCCTTCCTCCGGTAAGAGACCCTGCGAAGGAGTCCGACAACGAACGCGCGCTCGTCGCCGTGCGTTTCCCCCTATGGCTGCAATGCCCCCAATGTGACCGGATCGGGCAAGAAGATCGCTGGAACGATGAACCGGGACGTGCTGGCCGTATCTGCCAGAGCTGCACAAACAAGGCGCCGTCACGTCAGAACGTTTTTGCTATCCCGGTGCGTTTCGTCATGGCCTGTGAGGCTGGTCACCTTGATGAGTTTCCCTGGCACATGTGGGTTGGGCACCGCGAAGGATGTACCAATCGCGAAGGCCTCTTGAAATTGCAATCGGAGCAGCCCGGCCTCGCAGGTCTCATTCTCAGCTGTCCGAAATGCAATGCCCGACGTTCGATGGACGGCATTTTTTCCAAGGATACATGGAAGCGCTTCTCCAATTGTAGGGGGCGCCGCCCCTGGCTGGCCACCGGTCCTGAACTCTGTCCGCATAAGCCCCGGACCGTACAGCGCGGAGCATCCAATCTCTATTTCCCGTTAATTGAATCAGCACTGAGCATTCCGCCATGGTCGGACCGGTTGCAGGAAGCGCTGGGAGTCCACTGGAATACGATCATCAGCGTTGAGCCGGAGGACCGTGCACAATATATCCGGATGGTTGCAAAGGCTGATTTGGCTGCAGTCCTTCAGGAACTGAATCTTTCTCCGGAAGATCTGGCAGGCGAGATCGACAGGCGGCTGCGTGCACAGGATGCAATTGATACAGATAATCTCCGCCTGGAGGAGTATCGGCAATTTACTGGCGGCGTTCCGGTGCAGGGCCTGGATCGCGAATTTGAAATTCGACCTCAGCCCGTGCCAGCTGCCCTGCAGAAATGGTTTTCCAGGCTGTTAAAAGTTACTCGCCTGCGCGAAGTGAGGGCGCTGATAGGGTTTACAAGGATTCAGCCTCCGGGGGATTCATCGGACACCAATATAGCTCCGCTATCCATAAATGAGGAACTGGGCTGGCTCCCTGCGATAGAAGTACGTGGCGAGGGTATTTTTCTGGAATTCGCGGCCGCCGAACTTGCGTCGTGGGAAGCGGGCTCAAATATGGCTGCGCGGGCCGCCGAAATTCAGGCTCGCTGGTCTAAGGAATGGAAGGAGCGTCATGGAGCGGATTCAGTGTCGCCGCGGGAGATCACACCGCGCTTTCTGCTCGTACATACATTTGCCCATGCATTGATGCGTCAGTTGACCCTTGAATGTGGTTATTCATCAACAGCGTTGCGGGAGCGCCTCTACGTCGAAAGTGGTGACACCGCGATGGCGGGAGTACTTATCTACACAGCGACCACTGATGACGATGGCACGCTTGGTGGGCTTCAACGTGAGGGCGACCCAGTTCGTATTGAACGCACCGTAAGATCGGCTCTGAAAGCGCAGACGTGGTGTTCGTCTGATCCCCTCTGTATCGAAAATGTACTCAGCGGAGATGATGGACTTTCTCTTGCTGCCTGCCACTCGTGTGTACTTTCTCCGGAGACCTCCTGCGAGGAGTTCAACAGATTTCTCGACCGGGCAACGCTGGTGGGGACGCCAGCTGATCCCGACTCTGGCTTTTTCAAGGGCTTGCTTCCGGGAGCTGCATGATGGCCGGACCGCGCATGTGGCCAGCGATCCTGCCACGTCAGATACGCGAGAGTTCACTGCGCGCTTCTGAGGTGAAGGTATACGATCTGCTGGCAAATACACTCGGCAGTGGATGGGTAGTGTTTTACAGCCGCCCCTGGCTTGGCATGACCCCTTCGGGCGAAGAGAAAGATGGAGAGTGTGATTTCGTCGTGATGCATCCAGCCTGGGGCTATCTGACATTGGAGGTTAAGGGCGGAGGAATTTCGTATGACCCCGTGAAAGACCAATGGAGAACAATTGATCGTCACAATATTCGGCACAACATCAAAAACCCCGTCAGACAGGCAGTTGCGTCCAAGCATGAACTGCTTAAACAGGTGAAAACTCTCAGAGCCGATCCGGAAAGAACTGAATCATTTTGAGGGATTTGCGGCAAGTCGCCTGAGCATGATGCGGATCATGGCGAGGCGGATGAAGGCCGCGACGGTTGTGGCGTAGCGCTCGAAGTCGCGCGCCAGGCGTCGGTTGCGGCTGATCCAGGCCAGGGTGCGTTCGACGATCCAGCGTTTTGGCATGACCACGAAGCGGTGGGCATCGCTGCGCTTGACGATCTCGATGACCCAGGTTCCGGTGGCGGCGACGGCATCGGCGGTCTTTTTGGCGTTGTAACCGCCGTCGGCGAAGATACGTTCGATGAAGGGAAACGATCGCCGCGTCCGCTTGTCGAGGACCAGCGCTGCGCCGTCGCGATCCTGGATGTCGGCGCTGTGGACGGCGACGCTCAGCAACAGGCCGAGCGTATCGACGAGGATGTGCCTCTTGCGGCCCTTGACCTTCTTGCCCGCGTCGTAGCCTGAAGGATCGAGCAGAGCCCCCCTTTGAGCGCTCCCTTGGCGCTCTGGCTGTCGATGATGGCGGCGGTGGGGCTGGCCTCGCGGCCTTGGCTCTCGCGCACTGCCACATAGAGCGCGTGATGGATGCGCTCCAACGTCCCGTCCCAGTTCCACAGTTCGAGATAGTCGTGAACCGTGCTCTTGGGCGGAAAATCCTTCGGCAGCGCCTGCCATTGGCAGCCCGTCCAAAGCACATAGAAAATGGCGTTCAAGACTTCACGCACATCCGTCGTGCGCTTGCGCCCGCCGCGCTTGGCCGGGGGTATCAACGGCGCCGCAAGTGACCATTCCTCATCCGTCATGTCGCTGGAATAGCGAAGACCATTGCGTCTCGCCGACAGCCGGTGCTCCGGCTTCCACATCGGGTGCTCCTGTTGCGAATCAGCACCCACAACGGAATCACAACCGATTCACCCGACTCAACTTCTTTCCGGATCGGCTCTCAGTAGCTGGCCGGGCAGATTCATCAGGCAGAGGCACGGGGTGATCTTTCCGGACTCTGAAACCCCACCCGGCAAACTCGGCGCTGATAGTCCGCGCGAGATCTTCTGCTGCAGGAGTGAACTGCCTACAATCGCTCGCTGGATCAAGTCCCGGCTTTCAGATGGAACGGCAGATGAACTGGGAGCAGATGGCATACGCGCGTTTGAAGAGTTGCTTGCCAAGCCGTTTACGCTTCGCGTTCCGCTGGGGCATTATCTGGACGACGACGATCAGGTAATAGCGGCTCTTACACCACAACAATTTCATATTCTGGATTCCGTCGGCCACCTGAACCGCGTTGCCGCTGGTGGAGGAGCGGGCACCGGCAAGACCATTCTCGCCATGGAAGACGCGGTGCGCTTGGCGCAGCGCGGCCTGAGAACAGCCCTTATTTGTTATTCAGAACCGTTGGCAGCGTACATGCGGAAAAAGCTGTCGAAGGTCGTCCCGAGCGTCGGTGTATGGAGTCTGGGCGCACTGTGTTCTGCACTTTCACAAGATGCTGGATATGACTGCGAAGCAACAAACGACGTGGAAAGGCGCATTGAGTGTCTCATGAAAGCGGTTCGAGCAAAGCCGTCGCTGAAATTCGACGCGATAGTCGTCGATGAAGCGCAGGATTTCCGGACTCACTGGTGGATTGCTATAGAGGAAGCCGTCAAGGATCACGAGGCCTCGTGGCTACACGCGTATTTCGACACAAACCAGAGCGTATATGGTGATTTGGCTAAGGAGCTTGCCGCGTTCAAAATTGTTCCGATTCACCTGACACGCAATCTGCGTAACACTCGTAACATCCATGAGACAGCCTCACGCTTTTATAGGGGCATTCCAATCACGGCAGATGGCCCCGAAGGACTGACTGTCGAATGGCTTGAGGTAAGTAGTGGGGAGATTCATTCGTCGGCGGTGGCAGCCGCGAGACGTCTAATCAAAGAGAAAGTCGTTCCCGGAGAAATTGTGGTCCTTACTGCAGAGGAGGAATCCGGTGCAGTCATACGAAATCGTACTGGTTTTCCTGAAGGCGTGGAGGTGTCGACTATCAGGAATTTCAAAGGCCTTGAGCGGAAGGTAATTATTCTCGCAACATCGCGTGAGTTGGCTGATGAAGCGGAGCTCGCATATGTTGCGCTTTCGCGCGCTCGTACGCACCTTGTGGTCGTAGGCGAAAAGCAAATACTCGCTTGGCTGAAAGCACATTGATTGTGCGTCCGCATATTGAATTTGCAGATTGCGCTACCGCGTGTGCCGTCGTTCTCCTGTGCCGGTGACCTTCTCGAGCTATTCGATTGCTACCGAAAGCCGATTTCGGCTGGGGTTGCACTAGGCCCGGACGAGCATATTCATATTCTCCTTGGGGCGGCGGCTGTTACAGGCGCCCGACTTGTAACAAAGGGTCTTTAGGCCTGCTGCCCATTAGTGGCGTGAACAGAGCAAAGTTCGCCAGAAGATTGCTCTCCTTTTTCCTCGACTTCGGCGCTTGTTGGAGCGTCCATCCCGTGCAGCTCTGGAGATTGAGGATTTGGCCATCAGCGCAAGGCACCGATCAAAGGCCGTTTCCCACGACAGTACCCGCTTACTTGACGCCAGGATTCTGGCGCTCGCTGAGCTGACCATTTCTGAACTACACCAAGCTTGGAAGACCCAGGTCACAGGCGATGCGCCGCCAATCCGCTCTCGCGCCATTCTATGCCAGCTGCTCGCGTGGAAACTTCAGTCCGACGCAGCTGGCAGCTTGGATAGCGCCACCGAGCGCGCGTTGACGAAGATTGCAGAAGCCCTGCAGCGCGACGGCTCATACGAACCCAAGATACGAAGTGGTTTTTCGCCCGGCGTGATATTTTCTCGCGAGTGGAAGGGCATCGTTCATCGCGTGACGGTAGCCGTCGAAGGCTTTGATTATCGGGGTAAGAAGTACCGTAGCCTTTCGGACATAGCCCGCACCATAACCGGCACGCGCTGGTCTGGTCCCCGATTTTTCGGGTTGGAGCAAAGGGAGCAACGCTCCTCGCGAGAGGTTGCGCAATGAGCACCAAACGCCAGATCCGCTGCGCGATCTACACCCGCAAATCGACTGAGGAGGGTCTTGAGCAGGATTTCAACAGCCTCGATGCCCAGCGGGAGGCATGTGCTGCCTATATCACCAGCCAGAAGACCGAGGGCTGGACCGCGGTCGCCGGCCGATACGACGACGGCGGCTATTCGGGCGGAACGCTGGAGCGCCCTGCCCTGCAACGTCTCCTCAAGGATATCGAACACGGCGCCGTCGACGTCGTGGTCGTCTACAAGATCGACCGCCTCAGCCGCTCGCTGATGGACTTCGCCAAGCTGGTCGAGGTGTTCGACCGAATTGGCGTGACCTTCGTGTCGGTCACCCAGTCGTTTAATACGACAACCTCGATGGGGCGGTTGACGCTCAATGTGCTGTTGTCCTTCGCCCAATTCGAGCGCGAGGTTACTGGCGAGCGCATCCGCGACAAGTTTGCCGCCTCCAAGCGCAAGGGCATCTGGATGGGAGGCAACCCGCCTCTTGGATATGATGTCTTGGACCGCAAGTTGGTGGTGAAACCCGCCGAAGCAGCGACAGTCCGTTTCATCTTCCAGCGGTACCTGGACCTGGGCTGCGCGCGTCTTCTTTGCATCGATCTCAAAGAACGAGGTGTGCTGTCCAAGCCCAGGTTGTCAGGTACTGGCGCTGTGCGCGGTAGCAAGCCGATCGAACGCAGTGCCATCTATTGTATCCTCAACAACCGAGCCTACATCGGCGAGACTACCCACAAGGGTAACTCGTACCCTGGTGAGCACGAGGCCATCGTGCCCCGCGGCCTGTTTGACCAAGTCCATCGGAGGCTGGCGGAACAGCGGCCACCCGTGACTGCCGGCACGCGTGCGCCGCAGGAAGCCCCCCTTGCAGGTCGACTGTTTGACGACACGGGGACGATGATGGTTCCGACCTATACGGTCAAAGGAGGGAGCCATCGCTATCGATATTATGTGAGTAGGCCAGCCACGAAGGGTGAAACCTCCAAAGCCGCCATCTCCCACATCTCGGCTCCGCCACTTGAAAGTCTCGTGTTCGGAGCGTTGCGGCGAGTGGGCCTTCCATCGGACGAACCGTGGGCGGCTATGCACCGGATGGATGTTCGGGCCAACGATATCGTCATCCGCCTCAAGCGAGCCGACGCACTCGCAGCCTGGCGGTCAGATGTGCCTGGCGCCCATTCGCTGACCGATCGGCAAATTCTCAGCGACCGGCAGGAGCTTCTCCAACCCGGTGAGACGCTCATCGATGACGGCGAGCATCTCATCTTGTCCCTGCCGATCCGCGCGCGCTTCCGGGGCGGTGCCGCAACGATGACCGACCCAGCCGGCAAGGCGGCGCCGCGCCCCGACATGACGCTTATCAAGGCCCTCGCCCGAGCCCACCAGTGGCGCAAGATGCTTCTGAGCGGCGAAGCCACCTCGATGGAGGATCTGGCAAGGCGCTTCGGTATGGATCGCGGGCACGTCGGTCTCACTCTGAACCTTGCCTTCCTGAGCCCCACCCTGACTCGTGCCATCGTGCGCGGCGAGCAGCCCCCGGGTCTGCGGCTCAATCGTCTCCTTCGCGATGGGGTACCCCTCTCATGGCGAGAGCAGGAATTGGCATTTTTCCCGAACACGGCGGTGCGCGAAAAACAGGGGATGTAAGCGCCATTCTTCCCTGTTACCTGAAATTCTTTCCCTGTTATCGCGCCGCGCGTTCCCTGTTATCACCAGCGCGATTTCGGGCAGAGAAATCGCACAAAAAACCATGGAATCGATGTTTTCTGACCCGTACGCGCGCGAAATGTGCGCTCAACTGGGAATCTTCCCTGTATTTATCCCTGATACTTCGTCTGCGGGGGAGCATGGTTCGTCGATCAGACTGCCCCGGCATAAACTCCCAACCTCCAGTTCGGGCCGAAGTGGAGGTCTGCGATCTGGCGATGGAGACTGGCGGCCGGATGGCGCCAAAATTCCCTGATCTTTGAGTCTCTGCCGTAAGGCCGGAGACCGGACACGCGCCCAATGCCGCCGCAATCGGCGTCATTCGCGCCGGCAAGTGGAGGTTCGGAGTTTTTGGGAAACGGAATGGTACAGTTGGGTGGGCTCGAACCACCGACCTCCGGATCCACAATCCGGCGCTCTAACCAGCTGAGCTACAACTGCACGTTCCCGCGCGGGGAGCGGGAAAATATGGCCCGCCCCCCGCAAAAGCAAGGCTTTCCGCCCCGGCAATCCCGCCTGCGAAATCGAGGCCGGCGCGCTATGCTCGCCGCGCCATGAATCGTCGATTTCTCCTCATTTTTCTGGGCGGACTGGCCGCGCTGGTCGCGGTCGCCGTCGCGGCCGTTCCTTTCGTCGTGCCGACCGGCGCGGTTCGCGGCGAGATCGAGCAGCGCGTCAGCCAGGCGACGGGCCGCGCCTTCAAGATCGAGGGCGGCCTCGCCTTCACGCTGTTTCCGGCGCTGGGGTTCACCGCGCATCATGTGACGCTGGCGAACATGCCCGGCGGGCGCGCGCCGCATCTGGCGGAGATCGACGTGCTGCGCATCGGCGTCAAGCTGCTGCCGCTGCTGTCGGGACGGATCGAGGCGGACGAGATCGAATGCGACCGGCCGCTGCTCGCGCTCGAAGTCGCGCGCGACGGCCGCGCCAATTGGGAGCTCAGGCCGGGCCGTGGCGCCGAGGCCGGCACCGGCGTCGCCGTCAAGACGGCATTCGCGGGCATCGCGGTCAGCGACGGCACGGTCACCTACGACAATGCCCGGCTGGGCAGCCGCCGCGAGATCGACCATCTCAGCGCCAGGGTGGCGCTGACCCGGCTCGACCGCCCCGCCGGCGTGAGCGGCGCCTTCGCGTTTCGCGGCCGCCGCCTGAACTACAGCCTGTCCGCCGCGACGACCCAGACGCTGCTGGCCGGCAAGGGCACCCGCGTCACGGTCGCCATCGCGTCGGATTTTCTCAACGCCGGGTTCTTCGGCGCAATCGGCAGCGACGGGCTGATCAGCGGAACCGGTTCGCTGCGCACGCCGTCCTTGAAGGACGTGGCGGCGTGGCTCGGCCGTCCCGCCTCGGCCGGAGCCGGTCTTGGTCCGCTCGATATCCGTGCCGCGGTCGCGGTGCACGATCGCAGCGCGTCGCTCACCAATATTGCGGCGAAGATCGACGGCATGACCGTCTCGGGCTATCTCGACGCCGATCTGCGCGCGCCCGTGCCGGCGGTGAACGGCGTGCTTTCGGTCGACCGGCTCGATCTCAACACCTATCTGCGCGGCGGACCGCCGGCTCCCGGGGCGCCGAAAGCCCCGGCCCCGATCAGGCCGCCGGGCGGCGGCTGGAGCAAGACCGCGATCAATCTCGACCTGCTCAAGCTGATGAACGGACGGTTGACGCTGAATGTCGGCCGGCTGGACGTGCTGCACCTCAAGCTCGGGAAAACCGTCATCGCCGCCACGCTCGCCGGCGGATCGATGACCGCGACGATGAGCCCGATGCAGCTCTATGGCGGCACCGGCGCGGCGACGCTGATCGTCGATGCCCGCGCGGCCGCACCGCTCGTCGCCAACAAGCTTGTTTTCAGCAACATCGCATTCGGGCCGTTCCTCGCCGACACGATCGGCGTCGACAAGATCGACGGCCGCGGCACGATCATGCTCGACGTCACGTCCAAGGGCGCCTCGCCGGACGCCATCATGCGCGGCCTGTCGGGCAAGGGCTCGGTCGTCATCGGGCATGGCAGCGTCCGCGGCGTCGACATGGGCATGGTCGCACGGACGGTCACCACGATCCTGAGCGCCGGGGCGACCGGGACGAGCGCCGCCACCGATTTCGACCGGTTCGGCGGCAGTTTCACGATCGCGAACGGCATTCTGACGAACAACGATCTCAAACTATCCAGTCCTTTCATCAACATGACGGGCGCCGGCCATCTCGACCTGGGCAACCAGACCATCGCCTATCGGATCGAGCCCAAGGCCTCGATCGGCGGCAAACTGAACCTCCTGGATGTCGGCGTGCCCTTCGCCATCACCGGGTCCTGGAGCCATCTGCGCTATGTGCCCGACCTCGCCGGCGCCGTGAGCGGCCTGATCGGCAGCGTGCTGGGCAAGGGCACCGCGCCCATCGAGGGGCTCCTGGACGGCCTGGCGGGGCCGCCCGCGGGCACGAAGAAGAAAAGTAAATCGGTCGGCGATACGTTAAAGGGCATGTTCGGGATCCACTGAGGCGAAGCATGGCGAGACGCACGATCATCATCCTGGGCGTGGCCGGCGCGGTGCTGGTCGTGCTCGTGGGCGCTTATTTCTGGCTGACGCGCACCCTGCCCGTGCTCACCGTCGCCACTTGGTCCGGGCCCTACAGCCGCGCCCAGGCCAACGCCATGTTCCGCACCTTCGGCGAGGCCAAGAGCTATGACGTCCGCATCGCGCTTTACGATGGCGGCCTGAACGAGCTGCAGCAGATGGTCGTCAACCGCCGCTACGAGTGGGACGTGATGGACTTCGAGCTGCCCGATGCCATCGCGGCCTGCCGTCAGGGCCTGCTCGAGCATATCGACGTCGCCAGCCTGCCGCCGGGCGCCGACGGAACGCCGGCCGCGAAGGATTTCGTGAAGAACGCCATCGGTCCCTGCTGGGTCGGCAGCGTGGTCTATTCGCAGGTGATTGCCTATGCGCCGCGCCGCTATGGCGAGGCCAGGCCGCAGACGGCGGCCGATTTCTTCGACCTGAAGCGGTTTCCCGGCCCCCGGGCGTTGCGCCGCGGCGCCAAGTTCAACCTGGAGCTCGCGCTCCTCGCCGACGGCGTGAAGCCGGACGATGTTTACGATGCTCTGTTGACCCCGGTCGGGATCGACCGGGCGCTGACCAAACTCTCCACCCTCAAGGGCTCGCTGGTCTGGTGGAGCAATTCGGCCGACGCGATCGCCATGCTGAATGACGGCCGGGCCGCCTTCGCGACGGTGCTCGACGGCGACGTCTACGACGCCGCCCAGCACCATCGGGCCGTGGACGTGATCTGGGACGACCAGCTCTATGAGCTCGACGTGTTCGGCGTGCCCAAGGCCAGTCCGCACAAGGACATCGCGATGGATTTCGTACGGTTTGCGACCGCCGCGCCGCGGCTCGCGGGCGTCGCGAGCTGGGTACCCTATGGGCCGGCGCGCAGGTCCGCCCTGCCCCTGGTCGGGAAGAATCCGGAGCTTGGGACCGACATGACGCCCTACCTTCCCACGGTGCCGTCGCACTTCGCGACCGCCTTCGCGGTGGACGACGAGTGGTGGCAGCTCCACGGCGCCGACATCGACCCGCGCTGGGAGGTCTGGATCGCCGCTCAATGAGGCAGCTTTTTGCGAATATTACGTGCACGCACGATTCGCTGAAATCTTCGGCGGCGTCCGCCCCGTCGCGCGCTATCGCGCATTGACATCGCCTTAACCGTCGCCGAGTTTGATTAACGCCGAAGCAGCGTGGGTGGGGCCGGCAGCAAGCGATGTTCTCTTATGCTATCCGGCGGCTTCTGGGCGCGATCCCCACGCTGTTCATCATCATCACCCTGTCGTTCTTCATGATGCGCATGGCGCCGGGCGGCCCGTTCGACAGCCAGCGCCGCCTGCCCCCCGAGATCGAGCACAACATCGAGGCGGCCTATAACCTCGACAAGCCCGTCTACGAGCAATATTTCATTTATCTGGGCAAGCTGGCGCATGGCGATTTCGGGCCGTCCTACAAGACCAAGGATTTCACGGTCACCGAGCTGATCGCCGACGGGCTGCCGGTGACGGTGCGGCTCGGCCTGTCGGCCATCGTGCTGGCGATCTTCATCGGCATGCTGCTGGGCACGCTCGCGGCGCTGAAGCAGAACAAGATCACCGACTATGCCGTGATGTCGGCCGCGATGGTGGGCATCACGATCCCGACCTTCGTCACCGCCCCGATCCTGACGCTGCTGTTCGGCGTCTACGGCATCACGCTGTTCGGCTACGACCTGTCGCTGCCGGTGGCGGGATGGGGCGGCGGGGCGCTGCGCAACATGATCCTGCCGGTCGTCGTGCTGGCGCTGCCGCAGATCGCCTATATCGCGCGGCTGACGCGCGGCAGCATGGTCGAGGTCCTGCATTCCAACTACGTCCGCACCGCCCGCGCCAAGGGCCTGTCGAGCTTCATGATCGTCGTGCGCCACGCCCTGCGCGCCGCCGTCCTGCCGCTGGTGTCCTATCTGGGACCGGCCATCGCGGGCATCCTGACCGGCTCGCTGATCGTCGAGCAGATCTTCGGCATTCCCGGCATTGGCCGCTATTTCGTGCAGGGCGCGCTCAACCGCGACTACACGCTGGTGATGGGCGTCCTGATCTACTACGCCGCGGCGGTGATCCTGCTGAACCTCCTGGCCGACCTGGTCTATGCGGTGCTCGACCCGCGCGTGAGGTATGCGCGATGAGCATTCCCTTCACGCCCGACCGCATCGAAGAGGTCATGGAGCGCACGCTCGACGTGCAGGGCCGCAGCCTGTGGGACGACGCGTTTCGCCGCCTGATCCGCAACCGCGCGGCCGTGGTCGGCATCGCGGTCCTCGGCCTCATCGCGCTCGCCGCGATCTTCGGCCCCTTCCTGCTCGCCTACGACTATTCCTACCAGAACTACGACATCGTCTCCTGCGCGCCGGACTGGTGGCCGGACAAGGTCGTGCTGTGCCATGCCGGCGGCACGCACTGGTTCGGCACCGATTCGCTCGGCCGCGACCTTCTCGCCCGCACCCTGGTCGGCGCGCGCGTGTCGCTCGCGGTGGGCCTGATCGCCACGCTGGTCAGCCTGGTGATCGGCGTCACCTACGGCGCCACCGCCGGCTATATCGGCGGCCGGGTCGACGAGTTGATGATGCGCTTCGTCGACGTGCTCTATTCGATCCCCTACATCTTCCTG
Organism: Rhizomicrobium sp.; assembly: GCA_037200045.1. Lineage (NCBI taxonomy): Bacteria > Pseudomonadati > Pseudomonadota > Alphaproteobacteria > Micropepsales > Micropepsaceae > Rhizomicrobium > Rhizomicrobium sp. Next base: position 707,165 of record JBBCHM010000001.1, on the reverse strand, counting down.
GTCATCATCCTGATGGTGATCTTCAACCGCAATTTCTACCTTCTGTTCGTCGCCATCGGCGCGGTGGAATGGCTCACCATGTCGCGCATCGTGCGCGGCCAGACCCTGTCGCTCAAGCAGAAGGAATTCGTCGAGGCCGCCCGCGCCGGCGGCGTCAGCGGCTTCGGCATCGTCACCCGCCACATCATCCCCAACGTGTTCGGACCGGTGATCGTCTACGTCACGCTGACCGTTCCGGCATCGATCCTGGCCGAGAGTTTCCTCTCCTTCCTCGGCCTCGGCATTCAGGAACCGCTGACCTCGTGGGGCGTGCTGATCTCGGAGGGCGCCGCGCAGATGGAAACCGCGCCGTGGATGCTCATCTTCCCGGCCACCTTTATGGCGGTGACGCTGTTCTGCTTCAATTTCATCGGCGACGGGTTGCGCGACGCCCTCGACCCGAAGGACCGCTGACATGCCCACCGGCCCGATCCTGGAAGTCAAGAATCTCGACGTCCGCTTCGCCACGCCCGACGGCGAGGTCCACGCCGTCAAGAACGCGAATTTCGCGATCGACGAGGGCGAGTGCCTGGGCGTCGTCGGCGAATCCGGCTCGGGCAAGAGCCAGCTTTTCATGGCGACGATCGGCCTGCTCGCCGGCAACGGCAAGGCGACCGGCAGCGTCAAATATCGCGGACAGGAGATCCTCGGCGTCAGCCAGACGAAGCTGAACCGCTTCCGCGGCTCCAAGATCACGATGATCTTCCAGGATCCGCTCACGAGCCTGACGCCGCACATGACGGCGGGGTCGCAGATCATCGAGGCGCTGCGCGTCCATTCCGGCCTGCCGCGCGACGAGGCGGAGAAGCGCGCCATCGAGGTTCTCGAACTGGTGCGCATCCCCGAAGCGCGCCGCCGCATGAAGCAGTTTCCGCACGAGCTCTCCGGCGGCATGCGCCAGCGCGTGATGATCGCGATGGCGACCGCGTGCGGCCCCGACCTTCTGATCGCCGACGAGCCGACCACCGCGCTCGACGTGACGGTGCAGGCGCAGATCCTGGAGATCATGCGCGACCTCAAGACCGAACTGAAGACCGCCATCGTGCTCGTCAGCCACGACATGGGCGTGATCGCCGGCGTCGCCGATCGCGTCCAGGTGATGCGCGAGGGCGCGATCGTGGAGAGCGGACCGGTCGACGACATCTTCTACAAGCCGCGCCACGACTACACGAAGATGCTGCTGAGCTCGATGCCGCGCCTCGACCGGCCGGAGCGCGAAGGACACACGCATGCCCCGGCGCCGACCGGCGACAAGCCGATCCTCGATGTGCGCGACCTGAAAGTGTATTTCCCGGTGCGCGGCAATGGCTTCTTCGCCAAGCCCAAGCCGCTGCGCGCGGTCGACGGCGTGAGCTTCACGCTGCGCGAGGGCGAAACGCTCGGCATCGTCGGCGAATCCGGCTGCGGCAAGTCCACCCTGGCGCGCGCCGTGCTGAAGCTCCTGCCCAAGACCGACGGCACCGTGGTGTGGATGACGCGCGACCTCGGCGCGATCTCGCCGGCCGAGCAGCGGCGGCTGCGCAAGGACCTGCAGATCGTCTTCCAGGACCCGCTCGCCAGCCTCGATCCGCGCATGACGATCGGCCAGTCGATCGCCGAGCCGCTGCGCACGCTGCACCCCGAATTGTCGCGCGAGCAGGTCAAGGCCAAGGTGCGCGCCATCATGCAGCAGGTCGGGCTCGAACCGGGCTGGATCAACCGCTATCCGCACGAATTCTCCGGCGGCCAGAACCAGCGCGTCGGCATCGCCCGCGCCATGATCGTCGGGCCCAAGCTCGTGATCTGCGACGAGGCGGTGAGCGCGCTCGACGTCTCCATCCAGTCGCAGATCATCGATCTGATCGTGAAGCTGCAGACCGATCTGGGCATGTCGCTGATCTTCATCAGCCACGACCTGTCGGTCGTGCGCCAGATTTCCCACCGCGTGATGGTGCTCTATCTCGGCCGCATCGTGGAATTCGCCGACCGCGACGCGATCTATATGGACGCGCGGCATCCCTACACCAAGGCGCTGATCTCGGCCGTGCCGATCCCCGATCCCAAGCTCGAACGCGCCAAGTCGCGGGCCAAGCTTTCGGGCGATCTGCCCTCGCCGCTCGACACGCGGGCCCAGCTCAACTTCCTCAAATCGAAGCTGGTCGACGACCCCGAAGTCGAGCAATACCGGCCGAAGCTGCTGGAGGTCGGTCCCGGCCATCTCGTCGCCGAGTTCGACCCCGCCTGATCACTTCAGCCGCTTCACCTTGAACGGCATCATGGAGTCGTTCACCACGAGGTTGTACGAACCGAGCAGCCCGCGACTGATGGTGACCGTGTTCTGCGCGCCTTTCATAAAGTGCGCCTTGTTGCTGTCGCTCTCGAGCTGGCGCCAGATCTGTCCGTTGTCCAGCACTACGATGAACTTGTCGTAAGGGGTGAAAGAATAGTCCTGTACGATGGCGGTGATGCTGTCGAGCCCGGGCGGCGGCTGGTTCGCGGCCACTTCGCCCGGCGGCGGAGGCGGCGGCGCCAGGTTCTCGCCGCCGAACTGCTCCGGCTTGGTCTGCGCGTTGGGCGACACGCCCAAGGCGGGCGTAGCGGCTTGCGGGGACCGGTTGTCGGCGACCGGCGGAGCGGCTGCCGGGGTGGACGGTGCGGCAGCGACTGGCGAGGCAGCGGCCGGCGGGGCCACCGCAACGGGCGCAGTCGCTGCCGGCGCGGCAGGGCCCGTCGCCACGAACGGCGCCACGCGCGGCGCCGCCCGGGCCTGCGCATAAAGCGCGTCGTAGCAGGAGAGCCGGTCGATGCTATCGGCGATCACCCCGCATTTCGCCAAGCCGTCCACCAGATCCTGCCGGGGATCGGCCTGGGCGGCCAGCGGGATCAGCGCCAGGAGGGCAACGGCGGCGAGGCGGGAGAATGTCATCGATGGTTATCCGTCTTGAGGCTTCCGGCCGGCGGTCGAGAGCGCGAAGAATATGGTATCGACGGGCGGTCTGCGAGGGCTTCGAACGGCATGGCAATGAACCGATGGGCGCGTGCCGTCCTTCTTGCGGGGCTTGCCGCAGGCACCGGCGCGGCGCCGGCCTCGGCCCTGACGGTGCTCAATCGCGGCAACGGATCGGAAATCCGGAGCCTCGATCCCCATTTCATCGACGGCGTCGCCGAATCCACCATCGAGGGCGACCTCCTGATCGGCCTGACGACGTCGGACGCGGCGGGCGTGTCGATCCCCGGCGCGGCGACGGACTGGACCGTGTCGCCCGACGGCAAGACCTGGACCTTCCACCTGCGCGAGCATGTCTGGTCGGACGGGCGGCCGGTGACGGCGGCGGATTTCGTCTTCGCCTGGCGGCGCCTGCTCGATCCCCGGACCGGGGCCTCCTATGCCTATAATCTGTGGGTCGTGAAGAACGCCCATGCGATCAGCGCGGCGACGCTGCCGCCCACGGCCTTGGGCGTTCAGGCGGTCGACGACCGGACCCTGGTGGTCACGCTGGAGCACCCGGCCGCCTATCTGCCGCAGCTTCTGACCCACGACACCACCTATCCCTTGCCGCGCCATGTCGTGCTCGCCCAGGGCAATGGCTGGTCCAGGCCCGGCAATTTCGTCGGCAACGGGCCGTTCGTGCCTCGCGAATGGGTTCCGAACGACCACCTGACGCTGGTCAAGAATCCGCGCTTCTACGACGCCCAGCGCGTGCGGATCGACGTCGTGAATTTCTATCCCACGGCCGACAGCAACGCGGCGCTGCGCCAGATCCGCGCCGGCGAACTCGACATCCAGACGCCGATCCCGCTGACGCAGATCGAATGGCTTCGCCGGACCATGCCGGCCCTGCTCCACACCAAGCCGGCGCTTGCCCTGTCCTACATCTCCATCAATCTGCAGCACCCGCCGCTGAACGATTTGCGCGTGCGCCGCGCGCTCAACCTCGCCTTCAACCGCGAGATAGTGACGCAGAAGGTCCTGCGGCTGGGCGAGCCGCCCGCCTATGGCATCGTGCCGCCGGGCACCGCGAACTATCCGGGCGAGCAGTCCTACGACTTCCGGCCCCTCTCCGCCGCCGAGCGCCTGAAAAAGGCCCAATGGCTGATGAACCGCGCCGGCTACGGGCCCGACAACCCGTTGCGGCTCAATTTCGAGACCTATGACGAGCCGAACAACAAGCGCGTCGCCGCCGTGCTTCAGGCGATGCTGCGCGAGATCTGGGTCTATATCGACATCAGCGCCATCGACGCCGCCGTGCACGGCCGCAACATGAACCAGGGCAATTTCGACCTGGGCGCCGCGTCCTGGTACGCCGACTTCAACGACGCCAGCAATTTCCTCGACCTCTTGCGGTCCGACGCCGGCAACAATTACGGCCGCTACCGGAACCCGGCTTTCGACGCCATGCTGAACACGGCCCAGCAGGAACCGGACGCGGCCAGGCGCGGCCGGCTTCTGGCCGCGGCCGAACGCGTGGCGCTCAGGGACTATCCCTGGATCCCGATGCGCTTCCGCACCAGCCAGGACCTCGTTCAGCCTTATGTAAAGGGTTGGGTGGACAATCCGCGCGATCTGCACCGGACCCGCTGGCTGTGGCTCGACCGGGCGGCCCATTGAGCCGCAGCACGGGTCGCCGGCGAATCCGCTATATAGATTGTGTCGACAAGGGGCTTTTGTACATGTCCGCAGCGCGGTTCGCCGCTATCGCCGTCCTGATCCTGCTCAGCGCCTGCACCAAGTTCGGCACGGCGAGCCGGACGATCCATTCGCCCGACTATCTCGTCCGCGGCAATGGCAGCGAGATCAAGAGCCTCGACCCGCACTATATCGACGGCAATTGGGAGGCCTTCGTCGTCGGCGACCTGCTGGTCGGGCTGACGACCGAGGCGGCCAACGGCAAGCCGATCCCGGGCGCCGCGACGAGCTGGGAGACCTCGCCGGACGGCAAGACCTGGACCTTCCACCTGCGCGACCATGTCTGGTCCGACGGCGTGCCGGTGACGGCGCAGGATTTCGTGTTCGCCTGGCGCCGCATCCTGGAGCCGGCGCGCGGCGCGCCCTATGCCTATTATCTCTGGCTGATCAAGAACGCCCAGAAGATCAGCGAGGGTAAGCTGCCGACCGACGCGCTCGGCGTGGCCGCCAAGGACGACAAGACGCTGGTCGTGCAGCTCGAACATCCGGCGCCCTACATGCTCGAATATCTTCTGCACCAGGCGGTGTTTCCCGTGCCGCGCCACGTCGTGATGGCGAAGGGCGACGCCTGGGCCAAGCCGGAAAACTATGTCGGAAACGGCCCGTTCCTGCCGAAGGAATGGGTGCCGAACGACCATCTGACGCTCGTCAAGAATCCGCGCTTCTATGACGCGGCCAATGTGCGGCTGCAGACCGTCATCTACAAGCCGACCTCGGACACGCTGGCGGCGCTCAAATCGATCCGCGCCGGCGAGCAGGACACGCAGACCCTCATCCCCGCGGCCGAGATCGCCTGGATGCGCCACAACATTCCCCGCGCCCTCCAGCTCAACCCGACGCTGGCGGTGAGCTATCTGGTGGTCAATTTCCAGCGCAAGCCGTTCCAGGACCGCCGCCTGCGCGAGGCCATAGCGCTCGCCCTCGACCGCGAGATCCTGTGCAACAAGATCCTGCGGCTGGGCGACGTTCCGGCCTATCACTTCGTGCCGCCGGGCGTGGCGAACTATCCGGGCGGCGCCCATCTGGACTTCCAGTCCCTGACGCATGAGCAGCGCCTGGCCAAGGCCCGTGCGCTGATGGTCGAGATGGGTTATGGCCCGAACAACCACTTCCGCACCACCTTCGACACCTCGACCACGCCCGACTCGAAGCGCAGCGCCGCGGTGCTGCAATCGATGCTGCGCGCGGTCTATATCGACGTGGATATCGTCACCTCGGATGGGCAGTTCTTCTACAAGAAATTGCAGGAAGGCCAGTTCGAAATCGCCACCAGCGCCTGGATCGGCGATTTCGACGACGCCGGCACGTTCCTCGATCTGCTGCAATCGGAGAGCGGCAACAATTACGGCAAGTACAACAATCCGAAATTCGACGCACTGCTGGCGAAGTCCTACCAGACGCTCGACCTCAAGGCGCGCGGCGAGCTTTTGCGCGACGCGGAACAGATCGTGCTGGACGATGTCGGCGTCATTCCGGGCCGCTTCAACGTCACGCAGGACATCGTGGAGCCCTATGTGAAGGGGTGGATTCCCAACATCCGCGACATGAACCGCTCACGCTGGCTATGGATCGACCCGACCGCGACGCCCGAGCGCGGCAACTGAACTGGCCGGGCATCCCGGCGCTCGTGCCGTGATATCGCGCAAGCGGCTTTCTAGAGCGCGGCGAAGGCTTCGTCGGCCTTGTTCAGCGCCTCGTCGATGTCGGCGTCGGTCATTGCCGCGCACATGAACATGTTGTGCCAGGCATGAACGTAGATGCCGCGACGGACCATTTCCGATGCCCAGGCATAGCCCTTCTTGAGCTCCGGATCGCCGTCGAACAGGATCAGCGGCATCTGGGCCGGCCCGGTCTGGCGGATGCCGAAGCCGCGGTCCCGCGCGATGGCGGCGAGCCCGCTGCGCAACCGCTGGCCGACCCGCGTCGTATGCTCCAGATAATCGGTGGTCTTTATGATCTCCATGGCCGCGACGCCCGCGGCCATCGCGACGGCGGCGAACCAGAACGACCCCGTCACGTAGAGAGAGCCGGCGGCCGCGCGAAGCTTGTCGGAGCCGAGCAGCGCGGAAATCGGATAGCCGTTCGCGATGGCCTTTCCCCAGCAGGAGAGATCCGGCGTCACGCCGACCAGCGACCAGCTGCAATCGCGCGCCAGGCGGAAGCCGGCCCGCACGTCGTCGACGATCAGAACCGCCTCCCGCTCGTCGCAAAGCTGCCGGACGCGCTTCGCATAGGCCGGGTCGGGCATTTGCTGATCGACAAAGGCGTCGTGCTTGAACGGGGCGGCGAAGACGCCGGCGAGATCGTTTCCGGCTTCCTTTGCCGCGGCGTCGAAGCTTTCGATATCGTTGTATATATAAGTGATGAGGTGCGCCCGGTCTTCGGGCAGCGTCCCCGTCGGATTGGGCGTGCACCAAGGCGCGGCACCATGATAGGCGCCCTTGGCAACCAGTATCTTGCGCTTCTTGGTGTGCGCCCGCGCCGCCATCATCGCCATCGTCGTGGCGTCGGTTCCGTTCTTGCAGAACATCGCCCAATCGGCATGGCCGACCATCGCGACGAGCTTCTCGGCGAATTCCACCATCGCCGGAGCGGGTCCTGTCATGGCGTCGCCCAGCTTTTGTTGCCGCGCCGCCGCCTCGGCGACGCCCGGATGGCCATAGCCGAGAAGATTGGGGCCGAATCCGCACATGAAATCGAGGTAGCCGTTGCCGTCGACATCCCAGAGCCGTGCGCCTTCGGCGCGCGCGAAGAACTGCGGATAGTTCTCCGGTTGCATCCGCACGGATTCGTGCCCGTACATGCCGTTGGGGATGACCGCGAAGGCGCGGTCGCGCAGCGCACGGTCTTGCGAGTTCGTCATGGCCATCGCGCGCGCCCTCAGAAACGGTAGTTCAGCTCGCCGCCGAATGTTCGCGGTTCGCCCATGATGCCCTGAAAGAAGCCGACCGAGCTCAGATCGAAGATGTCGAGATAATATTTCTGGCCGGACAGGTTGTGGACGAAGCCCGCGACTTCCCACTGGTCGTCATCGAAGGAATAGGCGATGCGCGCATTCTCAAGCCAGTAGGCCCGCTGGGCGAGATACGGGCTGTTGGCGATGTCGAAGAGTTGGTGGCTCTTGAACGACGCATTCACCTGGAAGTCGAGATTGCCGTCCTCGAACGGCACGCGATAGTCGGCCGACGTGGTCAGCGTGACATGCGGCGCCAGCGGAAGCTGGTGCCCATGGTCGGTGACGGGGTTGCCCGCCAGATCGAGCGACAGGGTCTCGTCGGAATCGACCTTCGCCTGCAGAAGGCCCATCTGGGCCGTCAGCGTGAGGTTGTCGATCGGCTTGCCGACGACACTGAGGTCGGCGCCCATCATGTGCGCATGCCGCGCATTGGACAGCACGTTCGCTTCGGTGAGCGTGCCGAGAACCGGCGTCAGCACGAAAATCTGCAGATCGCGGTATTGGTTGTAGAACAGCGACGCGTCGAACAGCAGGCGGTCGTCGAAGAACGTCGTCTTGGCGCCGACCTCGAACGACGTGACGTTCTCCGGCTTGACCGGCTGGAGCTGGGCCACGGCCTGCGCCGGGTCGGTGGACAGGAAGCTGCCGTTGAAGCCGCCGCTCTTGAAGCCGGTCGAAACCGATGCATACGTCATCACCGTGTCGCTGACGTGATAATCCACCGCCGCCTTCCAGTTGAACGACTGGTCGGCGAGCTTGTTGAAATACCCCGACACGATCGGCGTGACGGGGCCGAGATTGTCGATCCCGTTCACCTGAACCTGCTGCCCCGAATTGTAGAGGAAGCTCTTGCTCTCGCCGGTGAAGCGGGCGCCGAGCGTGACCTTCAGCGCATCGGTGATGCTGTAGTCGCCCTGCCCGAACACCGCGTAGGAGTTCGTGATCTGCCGGCTGTTGTCGAAAAGGATTGTCGCGGTCAGCGGGTTGGGATTGTTGGGGTCGGGCGAAGCGTCGCCGGCGCCCGGACCGAAGAAATCGTCGACGTCGAGCAATTCGGAGATCGGCTGGTTCTGGTGCAGGTTCTCGCCGAGATAATAGAAGCCGACGAGCCAATTGTAGGTATCGGTGGACTGCGAGATGCGCAGTTCCTGCGAGACGTCCGTCGAATGGACGCCGAAATTGATCTCCAGCAGCCGGTTCGGCCCGGAGTCCGTATCCTCCGGATGGTTCTTGTCGTCCCGCTCGAACGAGGACAGCGAGGTGATCGTGAGCGAGCCCAGCGTATAGTCGGCGCGCAGCGAGACCCCGCCCGAACGGACATCCAGATGCTCGCGCCGGTTATAGGCGCCGCTGTAGAAGTTCTTCGGCGTGCCATAGCCGAACAGGTCGACGCAGGTGCTGTTCGCAGAGGAGACCTGCTGCGGGCTGCATTCCGCGAAGGTGTTGGGATCGAGAGCGCCGAGGTGGCGGTATTCCGCGGGCCGGTTCGCCACTGAGCCGCCATGGACGTTCAAAAGGAACGTGAGGTCCGAAGTCGGCTTCCAGAGAAGCTGGGCGCGGCCGGCGATGTTGTTGGCGCCGTTCTCGCGCGTACCCGTGAAGCTGTTGTAGGTGTAGCCGCCCGAACCGTTCTTCACGATGGCGATGCGGCCGTCCAGGTTATCGGTGATGGCGCCGCCCAGCGCGCCTTCGACCTGGTAGTCGTCGAAGGAGCCGAACTCGGCGTGCAGGTTGCCGGTGAAGGCGTCGGTCGGCTTTGCCGAGATGAAGTTGATCGCGCCACCCGATGTGTTGCGGCCATAGAGCGTGCCCTGCGGCCCTTTCAGGACCTCGATCCGTTCCAGGTCGAACGCCTGAAAGGTCTGCGACGCCGGCGAGGCGAGATAGACCTCGTCCATGTAGACGCCGTTGGGGCCGGCATTGTTGGTGTCGTAATCGTTCAGGCCGACGCCGCGGATCGTGATGATCGGCTGATTGCCCGCACCGGCCGGCAGCGCGATGGCGACATTCGGCGTGAACTGACTGAGATCGGTCGATGATTTGATGCCGAGGTCGGAAATCTGCTTGCCGGTGATCGCCTGGATCGTGATGGGGACGGCCTGGATGTCTTCGCCGCGGCGCTCCGCCGTCACCACCACCGTCTCGACGCCGCCGGCGGTGTCCGAAGTTTGTGCAAATGCCGGAGCGATTGCACAGGGAATGGCCAAACAGAGTACTGCCGACTGGAGGCGAATACGCAACATAATTCCCCCTACGCAAGTGCAACAAAAATATGATAGCTATAACTATAGTTTGCAAGTTATTTTTTGACTCGCGGCTTCGCGAACGACGCCACGTAGAGCGCGGTCATGTACGAAATCTCCCGCAGGAAGAGATCGCCGTCGAGTTCAGGCTGGTCGACGACCAGTTCCAGCGTGGCGTGCATGACCTCGACGCACAGGGTGGCCGCGACGCGCAGCGTCTTCCGGTCGGCGTCCGGATAGCGCTCGACCAGCGCGGCAAAGTCGCGCTCCGCCACCTGTTCGCGCGACGCAATGCGCACCGCGCTGAGCGTCGGCACGGCCCGCAGGGCGCGCATGATCCAGCCGCCGCCCGGGAATGTCTTCGTGATGCGATCGACATCGCGCAGGATGGCCTGCCGCGCCTTCGCCATGCCGCCAACGCTTGCCGGCCAGGCGCTGCCGTAACGGTCCTGCCAGGCGAAGACCGCCTTGTCCTGCACCGTCATGAGGCGCGCGCCGAGCTCCTTCAGAAGCGAATATTTGTTCGGGAAGTAGCGATAGAGTGCCGGCGGCGTGAGCCCCGCGCGCTTGCACACGAGGTTCGTCGACAGCCGCTCGATGCCCACTTCGACCAGAATCTCGCCGGCCGACCTGAGGATCGCATCGTAGGTGGAGCGGGAGCGATCCTGCAGCGGCGGGCCGTTCATCTCGAGCCGAACCTTCGGCGGCGCCGGGCGGCTTTTCTTCGCGAGCCGGCCGGCGCGTGGCGTCACCCGCTTCTGCATATCGACAGCTCGACCATCCGTGTTCACCGACCGAAAGAAGATAGCGACCGCTACTATTCTGGCAAGGACCGCGCGCCGTGCGCGGAAGAATCTTCGCCGCAGGACGCGGTGTGCGCTGGCCGTGCCGGGGCGCCGCTGTTAGCCTGCCGGCGACATGCGATGATGTGAAGGCCAGATGCAATCCGTTTCATCCGAAACTGTCCCCCCGCTCGGCCCGGCGCCGAGCGGCGTCGCCGGGCTGGAACTGGAATCGGGCCTCGTGCCCAGCGGCCCGCGAGATTCCTGGCACGTCATCGCCAGCAGCATGGTGATCGGCACCGCCTCGCTGATGATATTGGGCGTGCAGCCGGTGCTGCTGGGCGCGCTGGCGCAGGAGGGCCGCGTCGATGAAGCCTCGCTCGGCCGGCTCGCGACGGTGGAGGTGCTGGCGCTGGCGATCGGATCGGCGGTGGGCGCACAGGTCCTGAGCCGGGGCAGGATCGCCGCCAAGGTCGCCGCCGGCGCGGTGTTGCTGGCGCTGCTGGATGCGGCGATCTATGTCTCGCACACCACGCTCATGCTGTTCGCCACGCGCGGCGCCGCCGGTTTCCTGGAAGGCTTCATCCTGGGCGCCGCCATCGTGGTCATCACCCATTCGAAGAGTCCCGATCGCCTGAACGGACTGTTCCTGGCGCTGCAGACGATCCCGCAGGCCGTGCTGGCCTATGTCTTTCCCGCGATCCTGCTGCCGCGGATCGGCGCCGATGGCGGCTTTCTCATCCTGGCCGCGATAGCCGCGATTTCCGCCGCGGCGGCGTTCGTCCTCACCGAGCGACGGCCGCCGCCCAGCGCCGAAGCCGCGGCCGGCGGCAAGGTGTGGACGCTGCCCGTCATCGGGATCCTGGCGGGCATCACCTTGCAGAACGCCGCGATCGGCGGGGCGTGGGACTATGCTGAGCGCATCGCCGCGCAATATCACATCGCGCCGGACGTCGTGGGGTCCGCGCTCGCCTTCAGCCTTCTGGCCCAGGTGGCCGGCGCCTTCGCCGTCGCGGGCTTCGCCTGGCGGCTGCCGTTTCGCGCCGTCACCGTGCTGGGGCCGTTGTGCCAGGCGATCGTGATCGCGCTGATCGCGACGGCGCAATCGACCGCGGCCTATGTCGTGGCAACGGCGCTGTTCGGCCTGTTCTGGCTGGCGCTCAATCCGTTCCAGGTGCGCCTGCTAATCGACATGGAGCCGTCGCGACGCGCCGTGATGCTGGGAACCGCGATCACCATCTTCGGCCTGAGCGCCGGGCCGTTCCTCTCCTCGTTCGGCGTCACGCCGGGCGATGTGCGCGGCGCGTTCTGGATCGCCGCCGCGCTCACGACGCTCGGGTCGGCGATGTTCGCGGTGTCGATGATCGCGCATTACCGTGCCCGGCCCGGGAGTTAACGCCCGGCAAGCACGAGATTCTGCAGCGCATTGGCGATGACCTCCTGATAGATCGGCCGCATCCGCCGGCCCATCGGCCGGGGCAGCGCGAGCGCGAGCCGGCTGCTCGATGCCGCGAAGTGGAGCAGGAACACGCAGACCGCCATCAACTCCTCGCGGTCGGCCTTCGGGAAGAAGGGCCGTGCCACATCGTAAAATAACCGTGCGTTCTTCAGCGTATCGGCGACGTCCAGCGCCTGAAGCGCCGCGTCGGTCTGCACGACCGACCAGATGTTGCGATAGAGCGGATCGCGCTGGTGCATCTCGAAATAGAGCTCATAGACCGACTGCACCGTGGCGATGAACTCGTCCGCGCTGGCGGCCGCCCAGATGTGCTCGCGCAGCATCGCCTCCACCTGCGCGAAATGCTGCAACAGGATGGCGCGGTTGATCGCGCGTTTGTCGGCGAAATAGCGATAGACCGCGCCGATCACGACGCTCGATCGCTTGGCGATCTCCGACATCGTGACCGCCTCGCCCTTCTCCGCCGTCAGCGCCATCGCGGAATCGAGAATGCGCTGCACGGTCTCTTTCGAGCGTACCTGCTGCGCCTTCGTCCGGGCCACCTTGCGCGGCTGCTTCTTTTTCCGAGCGTTCCAGCTTGTCATGAAAAACGTGATACTGTATCACGTATTGAAATTCAACATCTGTGTGCGGACGGGTCATGGGCAAAACGGCGATCATCACCGGCGGCGGCGGCGCCATCGCAGCGGCGCTGGCGCGCAAGCTGGCGGAGCGCGGCTATGCGCTCACCCTCGTGGACATCGACGAGGCGCGACTGGCCACCAACCGGTCCGCGCTGCCGGACGGCACGCAGACGGTGGTCGCCGACCTGTCCACCGGCGCGGGCCGCGAGTCCGTCGCCCAGCTTATCCAGGCGCGCCCCGAACCCGATCTGCTGGTCAACAATGCCGGGATCATCCGCCCCGGCAATATCGTCGATCTTTCCTTCGCCGAGATCGAGCGCCACATCGCCATCAACCTGATCGCGCCGATGCAACTGACCAAAGCGGCGGCCGAGGTCATGGTGAAGCGCAAGACCGGTGCGATCCTGTCGATCGTCTCCGCCGCCGGTCTCGTCGCGCTGCCGGGAAGCGCCGCGTACAGCGCCTCGAAATTCGGGCTGCGCGGGTTCCTGACGGCGGCAAGCCTCGAACTTGCGCCGCACGGCGTGAAGGTGGTGGGCGTGTTTCCCGGCGCGGTCGACACGCCGATGCTGCGCTACGAAGCCACCCATGGCGGCTCGGTGCTGAATTTCCTCAACAAGGACGTGCTGAGCGCCGAGGACGTCGCCGCCGCCTGCCTGCGCGCGCTCGACGGCACGAGGCTGGAGACCCACCTGCCCTTCTGGGACAGCGTGACGGCGAAAATCGTCTGCATCGCGCCGGGACTTTTGCCGCGCATGATCCCGACCTTCCAGAAGCAGGGCGAGAAGGGCCTGAAGCGCTTCCTGGAAAGCCGCGGCCTGACGGCGGAGGGCTGACCAGATGGACGCCTCGCTCCGCGACATCACGCGACGTTTCGAGACCGGCAAGCACCGCCGCGTCCTTTCCACGCCGCGCATCATCTTCCTGGTCGTCGCCGCGGCCGCGCCGCTGGCGGCGATGATCGGCAACCTTCCCATCGCGCTCGCCAGGGGCAATGGCGGCGGCGTGCCGGCCGCCTTCCTGTTCGCGACGCTGACGCTGATCTGCTTCTCCGTCGGCTATGCCGCGATCAGCCGGCGCATCGTGAGCACCGGCGCGTTCTTCACCTATGTCGCGCAGGGGCTGGGCAAGCCACTTGGCGTGGGCGCGGCGTTCATCGCCATGATCGCTTATGTCAGCTTCACCATCGGCATGGCGGCGTTCCTGGGATACTTCCTGGCGCTTGCGCTGGCGCCGTTGGGCGTGACGATCTCATGGCTGGTCTATGCGGCCGGCGGCATCGCGATCGTCGCCGTGCTCGGCTACCGCTCCATCGACCTGTCGTCGCGGATCCTCGGCGTGCTGATGACGGCGGAAATCCTGGTGCTGGCGGTGTTCGACGCGGCCGTGATCACGCAGAAAGGCCTGATGGCATTTCCCGCCGACTCCTTTGCGCCGGCGGTGCTGTTCTCGCCGGGCTTCGGCGTGGCGCTGATGTTCGCCTTCACGTCTTTCATCGGCTTCGAATCCGCCGCGCTCTATGGCGAGGAGGCGAAAGACCCCAAGCGCAGCATTCCGACCGCGACCTATGCCGCGGTGATCCTGATCGGCGTGTTCTATCTCTTCACCGCCTGGGTGACGGTGGGCGCGCTGACCTTCGAGCATGCCGCAAGCGCGGCGGCGGCGGGCGGCGGCATGCTGATGTTCAGCCTGTTCGCACGGTTCTGCGGCCAGACGATGTCGGATATCTCGGCGCTTCTCGTCTGCACCTCGATCCTGGCGTCCTACCTCGCGATCCATAACGCCGCCGCGCGTTACCTCTTTGCGCTCAGCCGCGAGAAGCTCCTGCCGCAGTTTCTGGGCCGTTTCCATCCGGCGCGCTATGCGCCGTCGAATGCCAGCCTTGCCGTCAGCGTGCTCACGCTCATCTGCGTCGCAGCTTTCGCCGCGAGCGGCGTCGATCCCTATCAGGCCGGCATCCCCGTGCTGATCGGCACCGGCACGCTCGGCATCATCGTGCTGCAGGCATTCGCGGCCCTTGCCATCATCGCGTGGCTGGCGCGGCGCAAAATGCTGGGGAATGTGGGCTTGCTGGTGGCGTCGGTCATCGGCGCCGCGGGACTTGTAGCGGCGGCGATCCTGGTTTCCGTGAACTTCCCGCTGCTGGCGACGGCCGACCTCGCCTGGGTCAAGTGGCTGCCGGCGATCTATCCCGCCGTGATCCTCGCCGGCATCGGCTTCGCCGCCTGGATGCGGGCGAACCGGCCGGCCGATTACAGCGTGATGGCCGAAGCCGATCTGCGCACAGAGAGCGCACGCGCGGTGCCCATGACGCATTATGACGGCCGCTATTGCATCGTCGGCGCGGGGCCTTGCGGCCTGCTTGCGGCGCGCGCCTTCCGGCTCGCCGGAATACCCTACGATCAATTCGAGCGCCACGGCGATGTCGGCGGCATCTGGGATATCGATAATCCGGGCTCGTCGATGTACGAGTCCGCGCACTTCATCTCGTCGAAATACACGTCGAACTTCTTCGGCCTACCGATGCCGCAGGACTATCCCGACTATCCGAATTATCGTCAGCTTCTCGCCTATATTCGCGATTTCGCCGAAACCTTCGGCTTGCGAAGCGCGATCACGTTCAACACCGAAGTGCGCCATGCCGAACCGTTGGGCGAGGACGCGAAGGACGGCTGGCGCGTGACGCTGTCGAACGGCGAGACGCGGATCTATCGCGGCATCGTCAGCGCCAATGGCGTGACCTGGCATGCGAGCCTGCCCGACTATCCCGGTCTCGACCGCTTCAAAGGCCAGGTCATGCACACGGTGTCC
This sequence comes from Rhizomicrobium sp., assembly GCA_037200045.1. Taxonomy (NCBI): domain Bacteria; kingdom Pseudomonadati; phylum Pseudomonadota; class Alphaproteobacteria; order Micropepsales; family Micropepsaceae; genus Rhizomicrobium; species Rhizomicrobium sp. The sequence goes on along the minus strand of JBBCHM010000001.1, from coordinate 691,586 downwards.
TATCGCAGCGCCGACATCCTGCGCGGCAAGCGTGTGCTGATCGTCGGCGCCGGCAATTCCGGCGTCGATATCGCCTGCGACGCGGCGCGCACGGCGGATGCCGCCTTCATCAGCGTTCGCCGCGGCTATCGCTTCGTGCCCAAGCATATCTTCGGCATACCGACCGACGTGTTCCTGAGCGGCGTCCATCCGCCCAAGGGCGTCGTGATCCCGGACGATCCCAGCAAGATGCTGGATGCGGTCGTCGGCGACCTGACGCGCTATGGCCTGCCGGCGCCCGATCACAAGGCGCTGGAATCGCATCCGATCATGAACACCCAGATCCTGCACTACCTTGCGCATGGCGATCTGAAGGCCAAGCGCGACGTGAAGACCTTCACCGAGACCGGCGCGATCTTCGCCGATGGCAGCGAGGAGAGCTTCGATCTCGTCCTGTTCGCGACCGGCTACAACTACAAGATTCCCTATCTCGACGAGCAGCTGTTCAGCTGGAAGCAGGGTCACCCGGAGCTGTATCTCAACATCTTCCACCGCCGTCTGCACGGCCTGGCGATCGTGGGATTCGTGGAGTTTGCCTCCGCCGGATATCAGCGCTTCGACGAGATGGCCCAGATGGCGGCGATGGATGCGTGGATCGAACAGAGCGGACAGGGCGCCGCGGAGTGGGAGCGCCTGAAGCGCGAGGACCGGCCCAATCTGCGCGGCACGAAGAACTATGTCGACTCGCCGCGACATGCGAACTATGTCGACGTCGCGATCTATCGGCGCGTCCTGGCGGAGCGCCGCGAGCAGTTCGGCTGGCCCGACCCAAGCGACGCGCTCTACGCGCCGCTCAAGAAATAGCACCGGCGCGCAGCCGGTGCCGCCGAGGTCGGCGCGGTTCTTGGCCCGATCTTCCATCGGCGGCGGGCTCGTCACACCGGCGCTATATTCACCGCATCTTCGATTTGAGCTTGAGCGTTCGGCCATCCACCACGAACGTGCCGTAGCCGTGATGATGAATCGTCCTGGGGTTCTTCTGCGCGGGCTCGATCCAGGCCTTGACCACTTCCAGGACGAAGAGATCGTACCGTTTCACCATGCGCGTATCGACGACCTTGCATTCGAGATTGGCGAAACATTCCGCGACCAGCGGCGCGGCCACGCTTTGCGCGGGAACCGGCGTAAGGCCGAAGGACTTGAATTTGTCGATGGCATCGCCATGCGCGTTGCCGATCTTCACCACCTTGGACGCGAGCGCCACGGCGGGAATCGCGATCACGCATTCGCCGTGTCGGCGCAGCGCGGCAAAGCTGTAATCGCCTTGCGAGACCACGCAGGCAAGCAGCGGCGGCTCGAAATCGAGCATCATGTGCCACGACATCGTCATGACGTTCGGCCGGCCCTTATCCGCGGTCGTCAGGAGAACCACCGGGCCGGGCTCAAGCAGTTGATAGACCTTGGCGAGAGGAAGCCCCTTCATGCCGCCGTCGCCTTGCGCTCATCCTTCGTCAGGACGGGATAGTCCGTGTAGCCTTCCTTGCCGCCGCCGAAGAACGTCGCGCTGTTGGGCGACGTCAGGGGCGCACCGATGCGTAGGCGCTCGACCAGATCGGGATTGGAAATGAACGGTCTGCCGAAGGCGATCAGGTCTGCGTCGTTGTGTCGGCGCGCCTCCAGCGCAAGAGCGCGATCGTACCCGTTGTTCGCGACATAAAGACTTTTGAACGACCGCCGCAGCGCCTGGAAATCGAACCCGCCGGACACCTCGCGCGGTCCCTGCGTGGCGCCCTCGATCACATGCAGATACGCCAGGTCGAACGCATTGAGCTGGTCGACCGCGTAGCCGTAGGTCGATTGCGGATCACTGTCGGGGCCGATATCGTTGGCCGGCGTCACCGGCGAGAGCCGGATGCCGACGCGATCGCCGCCGCAGATATACGCCACCGCCTCGGTCACTTCGAGCAACAGCCGCGCGCGGTTTTCGCGGCTGCCGCCATAGACATCGGTCCGCTGGTTGGTGCTGTCGCGCAGGAACTGCTCGATCAGATAGCCGTTCGCCGCATGAATTTCGACGCCGTCGAAGCCGGCCGCCAGCGCGTTCCGCGCCGCCAGGCGATATTGCTCGACGATTTCGGGCATTTCGTCCGTCCGTAGCGGGCGCGGCGTGACGCAGGGCTGATAGCCGGACTCGGTGAAGGCATGGCCCGCCGGCCTGATCGCCGAAGGCGCGACCGGAAGCGCACCGCCCGGCTGAAGGGAGGGATGCGAGATGCGCCCGACATGCCAGAGCTGCACGAAGATGCGCCCGCCCCGGCCGTGAACGGCCTCGGTGACCGGCTGCCAGGCTTCGATCTGTGCCGGGCTGTAAATCCCCGGCGTGAAGGCATAGCCGCGACCTTGCGGAGAGATGTTGGTTCCTTCCGAGACGATCAACCCGGCCGAGGCGCGCTGCTGATAATACTCCGTCATGATCGGCCGAGGCACGCCGTCCGCGGTCGCGCGGCTGCGCGTCAGCGGCGCCATGACGATGCGGTTGGAAAGCCGGTAACGGCCAAGCCGCACCGGCTCGAACAAGTCGCTGTCCGCCGAATGGATCGTCGTCGTCATCATCGCCTCATGCGGTTGCTGTCTAGCTACAAGAGCAGCCAGCGCCGCGATCATCTTTGACGGAAGTCAGGCAACCGCCGCAAACCCAAGGCCCGATCCTTGTCTGTGGCGCACCGCCGGAAATCGCGCGGCGGAGCGCGTCGACTCGGCGTTCTCCAAGGTGCTGAAACCGGGTACAAACGCGAACGATTGGGCGCCTGTCCGGTGGCAATCGGTCAGAACTTGCACGTGAACGCATCGCCAAGTATCTGTTTCGATTAGACGACCCCGTAACTCAGCAGGATAGAGCAACGGTTTCCTAAACCGGCGCGGACCAGCGTTTCCGAGCGATTTCAGACATTCTGCCTTCCGAATTCGGCCGAAAAGGGCGGAATGTCGGCTAGCCTTTTGGAGCCCAAATTTGACATCTCCCACAATAATGCACAGGGCCGTATTCCCAATTATGGCGCGAGTTTGAGCGTCAAGATACCGGTCGAGCAGCGTCCCAGCCTTGTTCAGAATTTGGGCAGCGAGTGCAGCTTTGTCCTGCGACAGAAGGTGGCCGTCCACGACCATCGGCGGCGTGTTTTGCATGGCATTCTCGCTCGCCTGCCCTTTTGACTCATACATGAGTTATGTGCGTCGTGAGTACGGTCTCTAATGTTGAGCGGCTCGCGAGGAAGCAGTCCCTTGGTCACTCCAGGAACGTGTCGGGAGTGAATTACGCGTAACACTTCGTGGTCAACTTTCAATGCCGGTTGTCGTGCTGCCCAAACCAGCCAATTATACGGCCCATCAAGTCGGCAATGTTTTCCGGTTTGGCAATCGAGTGCGGTTCGCCGCGATAGAAAAGATATTGGCTATCCACATTCAGCTTTTGCGACACCACGTAAAGCCACTCCAACGCCGGATCATTGACCCCGTTTTCACACGCGATGAATAAGGTGGGAGTGGTGATGGCGGCGGCATTTACCACTGCGGACTCTCGCAAGTACATGCCGATGTGATCCAAGGGAGAGAGCCGCGCATGTCCCACTCGCTGCTGGTATTCACGCCGTGTACGGTAGCATTTATCCAGGCCCAACTCGTGAGCGCATCAGATCCTTCGTAGGAGATCGCGGCGCGGTACCGATGGCTGTGTGTGATGATATAATTGGTCTCATCACCGCCCCAGCTGTGACCGATCAAGAACAAGCGCCGTGGATCCGCGATGCCGCCTGCAACGAGCGAATCCGCGCCCTTGTCGATGTCCTCGAAATCCGGCTCAAACAGCTGATTGTGATCGCGCGCCGACAGTATTTTGTCGTACCCCATGAGGCCGCTCGCGCGATAATCCGGCACAAGGATCGCATAGCCGAAGTTCGCCATGATGTAGGGGAAAAAGCCTTCAGTTGGCATTCCCGATTGCGCCAGCGTAGCACTAACACCTTCCGGACCACCATGCAGATCGACAATAAGCGGATAGCGACGTCGCCTGTCATAATCCGGTGGCAGTATGAGCACGCCGTCGACGATCGATCCATCCGCGCTTTTCCACTGAAGGGCTTTGGTCGGGCCAACCCGAAACCCTTCAAGAGGATTTTCCAATTCGAGCAAATCTCGGACATCCATCAGGGCGCCGCCGCCCCAACGGGCGATTCTCAGCACCCGCCGCTGATCGAGCGACGTGTATTGCCATACGAGGTATTTTCCATCACTCGAGAATTTTGGCGCGCTGTTAAGCCCTGGCCCCCTGGTCAGCGCACGAGATTGTCCATCGAGAGACGTGGAGAACAGCTCGCGTGAGTTGAAGCGCCCTTCCGTGTGGATAACACCTTGCCCATCCGGGCGCCATACGAGCCAAGGCGATACGATGGCGTAATGCGTAAGTATCGCAACGTCTTTTGAAGCTACTGAATAGACCGCCAGTTCGCGACGCACCGGGTAGCGCACCGCCTCGCCCGGATCGGCAATGAAGGCGATCCGGTCTCCCGAGGGGCTGACGGTGGGGCCGTAGACATCCTCGAGATTGTAACCGGAAATGAGCACGCGTTCATCGCCAGATGTGATTGAGCGCGCCATCACCTTCGCATCGGTACCCGGAGCCACAACCTGCGAAAAGGAATAGAAGATGCTTGTGGCATTGAGCCAGCCATAGGTCCCGATAAAGCCCGATCGCGAAATGACCTCACGGTCGGTGCCATTGGCCGGATCCAATACATGAAGCGAAGAATGCGGCTGGGGCCCTTTGTAGCCGCGCGTGTAAACCTCAACCGTACTCTGTCCAGCCACCGCGGCGGGGGGAGTGAAATCGATGCGGCCATAGAGGAGGTGCCTCGAGTCTGGCGCCCAGTGAAAGCTCGAGACGACATAAGAGCCGAACCCGATGGGAGACTTTGTGATTTGTACAGGATTGCTGCCATCGGAATTGCAAATCCAGATCTGCAGCACATCTTTGGTGCCGAGACTTTTACGGCTGTCGGCGGCGATGAAGGCCAGCTTGCGTCCATCGGGCGAAGGCTCGGGCTTTTCGCCGCCTATGATTCGAAAAGTTCGCTTCGCTTCGACATCATAGACGTAGATCGAGTGCGAACCGTTCGTTGCGGTCGTGGAAAAAATCAACCTGTGTCCGCCGGCAATCCAGGAAAAGTCGCTATTTCCCAGCGCAACCCGTCGCGCCCGTTCCGTTGAGAGGGACAGCACGCGCATCACCGTAACGGGCATGGCCGCCCGGGCCTGGACCGTCCCAATAGCCAAAATGATGCCCGCGCACACGGTGATCGCAGACGCGAGGGCTTGCACACGCCCCTCCCGGCGCGCCCACAACGTCGTTGTGCCACCGCGCGCAGAAAAGGCACCGGCCGCGTCGAGAACGGCGCCTACCATGTCTTGCGTATATCAATCGACACAAACCGCCCCCGCGGATCGCCATTGCCGACATCGTAGTGAATGCCCGTAAAAAATCCTCCCGAACTGACGACATAGGGAGGGTCGCTGTCGAACAAATTGACGGCAGCGACGCCGATCGACGTACCGCTCAACAACGTCGAGCCATTCCAATCCGTGGGCGCGTACCGCATGGCCAAGTCAAAGGTCGTAGACGCCGCGATCGTTCCGTACGGCGTCGCCGTCGTATCGACATAGGCATTGCTGTAATTGATGGCGCCATTGACGCTGAGCGGGCCGCGAGTCCAGGTCACATCGCCACGCAATTTTACATGCAGCGGATTGCTGTAGGTGTTTACGAGATCGGTGACGGCCGAGTCCGGCGCGAACTGCGTGTCGATTTCGTTGATAATTGCGGCGTTCGCCCGGGCGTCGAAATGATCCTCGCTCCAACCGAACTGGTAGTCGCCCGTAATGTCGAACCCGTTCTGACGGGCGACTGCCGCGTTTTGCTCTGCCGTATTGAAAGCATAGCGTATGCCGGCGGACCCAGTACCCAGAAAGTCATAGAACGTGTCCCCATGGGCGATGGCGCTGGCAAGGTACGCAGCCGAAGCCACATCGTTCGCAAGAGGCGTGATGAGCGGGCCATAGACCTGCGGATGAAGCAAGGCATTGACGTCGAACAGGGGAGAAACGATCCTGTTCGTGAAGTCGACGTTGTAATAGTCGAACGACAGTTTCGCGCCGGGTACCAGCGGTGACTGATAGTCGAACCCCGCCGTCCAGTTACGGGACTTTTCCGGCAATAGCGGCAGCGCAATGCCAACCAAGGCAAATACCGGCACTGTGCCCGGCCCCGTCGGCGAAGCAAATGCGTAGTTGAGAATGCTCAGCCCGCTCGCGCTGTTGAGCTGGTCGGCGCCGTTTGGAGCTCGAAAAGACGTTCCCAGTGTCGCGCGCACATTGAGACCGTCGATCGGCGACCAGAGGATGCCAATCTTGGGATTCGTCGTGCCGCCGACGTCTGAGTAGTGGTCGTATCGAATGGCGGCCGAGATATCCAGATGTCGCGCAAAGGCGAAGCGATTGTCATCGCCAATCAGGGGTATGTAGAGCTCGCCGAACACTGCCGAGACATGTCGAGCGCTGTCGCGCGACGAGCCGGAATAGGTCGTAAAGTCAGTTGTATCTTCGCTTCGAAAACTTCCTCCGATTGACGCCTTAACGGCACCGCCGGGGAGAACGAGCAGCGTCCCATCGGCTTTAAGATCGACAGACGCGAGAAGGGCCGCATCGCGATATGCGACCGTGCCGGGCGTATAGCCAAAGATTGCCGGCGTGACGCTCAAATAGACTGTGTCAGTATTTTCTTTCGCATAAAGGCCGGTCAACTCGACGCGCCAGTCTCCAAATGGCTCATATCCGACGCCGGCGCTGATGTTGACCGTGGTGTGCGGTATTTTTATTGAACTTGCATCGGCCGGATCGAAGGTGTCGCGGCGTTTTGTGTTGTCGTCGGAAAATAGAATATCGCCAGATATGTCCAGGTCCGGCAACAATTCCTGATGTCCCGAGGCCACCACCGAAAGCTTGTTCGACGCGGGCAGAAGGTCCGTCGGCTGTCCGGCGCCGGAGGTGAACGATCGGTCCGTCGTCGGCAGACTGCTTTGGTAGTCGTACTGAACGTTTGCCAGGATGTTGCCGGTTTCCCAGCTCTTGCCGACGATTTGATCGACAGTGACCTGGTCGAAGGAATCGGACGTGACCGAACCGTAGCGCACTTCCGACTCGGCGCCGTCGAAGTCCTTGCGCAGGACGAAATTTACGACACCCGCGACGGCGTCCGATCCATAAATCGAAGACGCGCCGTCAGCGACCACATCGATGCGGTCGATGGCGGACAACGGAATGACGGATATATCGACCGTAGAGCCCAGAACGGACGGCGCCATCCGATGCCCGTCGAGCAGGATAAGCGTCGAATCCTCGCCAAGACCGCGAAGATTCACAGTGCTCGCGCCTTCGACGTTGGATTGGCCATGGGCACCGGCGCCCAGAGGACCATCTTCTGTGGCGCCAAAGGTGCCGCCTGAGAAATTCTGCGGCAGGCTTCGCGTAAATTCCTGAGTGGTCGCGTATCCCGTCTTGTCGATGTCAGCGCGACTATACGAGAACACCGGCGACGTCGGGTTCACGATGCCCCGAATGTTGGTGCCCGTAACGACAACTGTCTCGACTCCCGGAATTTCTGCCGCCCTGTCATTTGAGGCGGCTTCGGCGTTTTTTGGGCGGACCATGATGCCGCCGGACGCGGCGCGATCGACAACAAGGTCAGTGCCGGCGAGAAGGCGTGAGAGGGCGTCCTCGCTCGAATACTCGCCCCTGAGAGCCGCGACCGATTTGCCCGCAACCTGATCGGACGAGAAGATGATCTGCTGGCCCGAAATTCGGGCAAAGTCGTGCAATGCGGTGGCCAGCGGTTCTGCAGGGATGTCGAAACTGTAGGCCGGCGTCTGCGACCATGCCGCAGGAGAAAGTGTCATCAAGACGGTCGCCAGTGCGGTGCTCCGCACCCATACGCTACGCATTGACCTCGGCTGCATCGGTCCCCCGGTTCTGGAGCCCACGCGCCCCTCGCGCGTCCCCCGTCCATACAAACGCGGGTCTTCGAAAATCCCCTTGGTTGCTCCGTCACAAACTCATTTTCTTATGAGGGCTATGGAGCCATCTGCGGCTGTCGCCGCTTCAACCGGCAAATAATGGGTGACGATGTCGACGAAACCGACCGTGTCGCCCGTGTTGAAGGAGCCGCTGAGTCTGAGCTTGCCGATGCTGGCGTCGGCGATTGTGATCGGCGTCGTGGCATAGCGATTTATCCGGACCACCACCTCGGAGAGCGGCTGGTCGTCAAATACCAATTGTCCCGCCGTCCAGGCGGTCGCTTGATGGAGATCGGCACGCGAGACGCTGGGCGGGGCATCGACGGCGGCCGCCAGTTGCTGGCCCGCTCTTAGTTCGATCCCGGGCCTTAATTGCGGCATCCGTGCGGTGTCGGCTGCCGCGCGCGGGCGCGCGGTTTCATCAAGCACGACCACGTGCCCCTCGATGAGGGTGACCAGAACCTTGGGCTGGGTGATGTCGATGTTGAAAGCGGTGCCGGTGGCGATCACCTTTTGAGTCCGCGCCAGGACCGAGAACGGCCGTTCGACGTCATGGGCGACGTCGAACCGCGCCTGACCTTTGAGGAGGCGCAACTCGCGCGCATCCTTCGAATATTCCACCGTTACTTCGCTATCGGAGTCGAGCGAGATTTTCGAGCCATCCGCCAAGGTTATGGTGCGGCGCTCGCCGAACGCGGTCGCGTAGTCGTCGGGGCTGGTTATCCATTGGTAGGCAAGGGTGCCGACTAGCGAGACGACGAGGGCGGCGGCGACGGCCGCCATCCACCGTGTCGGTTTCTTGTTCAGGCGCGCGCTGGTCCGCTTGGCGTCGCTAAGCGCCGCCTGGCGATAAGTCACCATCTTGGAATCACTCGCATGTTCGCCGATCAGATCCCAGGGCTGTTTGAGACGTGCCCAGGCCGCTGCATTATCGGGCTGGTCCAGCCATGCCTCGAAATCGGCTCTGGTTTCCGCGGTCTCGCCGTCTAGCTGCATCTGCCAGCGGGTAGCTTCGATCAGGCGCTGGGCATTGGAGCGATCGCTCATGACGTTCGCCCCGGAAAATGCGCGGCCAAGGTCGCCATCGCCACCATGCAATGGCGTTCGACCGTCGACAGACCAAGGCCCAGAAGTGCCGCAATTTCTCTCTGCTTCATGCCCTCCAGCCGATACAGAATGAAGACGTTGCGGGTCCGCTCACCCAAGCTATCGAGAACCTTGTAGACCTCGGCCAGGCTTTCCTGTCCTATCAGAACGCGCTCGGGCTGACGGGCCTCCACCATTTTGTCGGAGATCGCCTCGATTAGATCGCCCTCAAAGGCGGAGAAAGGCTTCTGCTTGCGGACAGCCTGTTTGCGTCGCTGGTCTCGCAAAAGATTTGCGGCCACCCGGAACACAAAGCCCGTGACCCTGACGTCGGCGTTGAACGATTGGGATGCGATTAAGCGGCTGAAGGTCTCCTGGGTCAGGTCCTCGGCGTCCTGGCGGTTGCCGGTTCTCCGGATGAAGAAGGCCATGAGAGGTATCCGGAATCGCGAGTCCAACTCTTTGAGGAATTGGTCGTCTTGCTGGACGTCGTGATCGGCGGACATGGACCGCTTTTATCATGCGAAGTACCCGAACCCATCGGAGAAATTTTGTTCGGCGCGGTGAGGGTTCTTATTGACCGGTGCGTTATATCGGGCTCGGCATACGATTGGGCCGTCCGCAAAATTCAGCGGCCATGCCGTACCGGCGGCCCGAACTTCGCCACAAGATCGTAATTGGACCCCGGGAACGTCTGACGCACATGCGTGATGTGCCGCTCCCCTCGCCAAGTTTGCCGCTCGAGCACGAGGCATGCCGTCTTTGACGCGATTTCAAGGATCGCGGCGACCGCATTGCCCGCATTGACGGCCGTGATCCTGTGCTCGGCCTGGGTCCAGGGGACGTGACCCAGCAGCCATGTGCCCGGCGGGACGGTGGCGAAGTCGACTCGCGCCGCGGCCGGCACCGCGTCGAGACTGATCAGGCGATCCTCGAGCGCAAAGGGCCGGCCATTGGCCAGATGCAGACAGCGCAGCGCCAGAAGCTCCGAGGAGCGCAGTTTTTTTTCTTCCGGAATCTTCACTCTGGCGCGCCGCCTTTGGCGCGACAGGAGCTTGAGTCCATAGATGTCGCCGCGTGCGGTGATGTCGGCCTGGATATCCGGGATATCAAGAACGACCGAATGCACGCGCGGCTGGGCGACGAATGAGCCGGCGCGCTTCCGGCGCACGATGAGGCCCGCATCCGCCAGGCTGGCAAGCGCCTTGCTGACGGTCATGCGGGCGCAGCCATATTGCGCCATCAGCTCGTGCTCGAACGGAATGCGAAAGCCCGGCCGCCATGCGCCGGACAATATCCGCGTTTCGATATTGGCGCGGATGCGGTCGTGGAGCGTCGTGGCGCTCATTGCGACAGCACGCGCTCCAGCGCCGCGCGGAAGCGCGCCGCGACGGCGTCGCGTGCCTTGTGCCGGCCGCCCGTCACAACTGGCACGCCTGCGCGCCATACGTCGGCGATGGCGCCAGCAGCGAAGATCAGGCTGTCGAGCAGCGCATCCCCTTCGCGCCCGGCGAATGCGGGATGATCGGCGTCGAGCGCCAGAATGTCCGCCGAGGCACCGACGACAAGACCGGCCGACACGCCCAATGCCTGCGCGCCGCCGCGCAGCGCGCCTTCGAACAGCGACCGGCCGACCGACGGCATGGCCGGCGAGGCGACGATATTGCGCGCGCGATCGCGCAGGCGCTGGCCGTATTCCAGCAGACGCAATTCCTCAGCCATGTCGATTCGCACATTCGAATCCGAGCCGACTCCGAACGATCCGCCAGCGGCCAGATAGGCCGGCATTGCGAACAGCCCATCGCCAAGATTGGCTTCGGTGATGGGACAAAGACCGGCAACCGCCCCGCTTGCCGCGAGCCGTGCCGTCTCCTCCGGGTTCATGTGGGTGGCATGCACAAGGCACCAGCGTCGATCGACCGGCGCATGGTCCAGCAGCCAGGCGACAGGGCGCGCCCCGGACCAAGCGACACAGTCTTCGACCTCGCGCTCCTGCTCGGCGATGTGGATATGGATCGGTCCGTCCCAGGCGAGCGGCAGAAGCGCCGTCAGTTCCTCCGGCGTCGTGGCGCGCAGGCTGTGGGGTGCGATCCCGACGACAGGGTCGGCAAGTCCCGCAACCGCCTGGCGGCTGGCTTCGAGCAGCCTTGCATAGCCGTCCAGCGTGTGCGCGAAGCGGGCCTGTTTGGCCTGCAGGGGCGCACCGCCGAAGCCACCATGGGCGTAGAACACCGGTAATAATGTCAGTCCGATACCTGTCGCCTGGGCCGCCGCCGCGATGCGCGCCGCTATTTCCGCCGGATCGCCATACGGACGACCGTCCCTGTCATGATGCAGATAATGAAATTCGCCGACGCGGGTGAACCCCTGCTCCAGCATCTCGACGAAGGCCTGGGCCGCGATCGCTTCGAGATCATCGGGCGCAAGGGCCGTCACGAAGCGGTACATCGTTTCGCGCCAGGTCCAGAAACTGTCCGCCCCCTCGCTGCGGGTCTCCGCCAGTCCCGCCATGCCGCGTTGAAAGGCATGGCTGTGAAGGTTCGGCATGCCGGCAAGCCCGATGCCGCAATGCGTGTCCCCCGCACGAACGGGCACATCGCACGCCATGCCCGCGATTCGGCCCGACGCGATGGTGACGCGAACGTCACGTGCCCATCCCTCGGCAAGAAGCGCGCTCGTGAAATGCAGACTGGATTCCACTGGACAAGTCCTCGGCACTGCCGTCATATGTCTAGACATATTCGGGACCACCGCCAAGGCGGCTTTTACGTCTTAAGTCGAGGTTTCAATGCGTTGCGACCGCCTCTGGCGCCGCGCCAGGCTGGCCACCATGAACGGACCGGGACTCGGCATTGTCGAGGACGGTCTCGTCGCCTGCACCGATGGGCGCATTGGCTTCGCCGGCGCCGTGCGCGATGCACCCGCCAATCTCGACGCACCGGATATCGTCGACTGCGAGGGCTGCTGGATTACGCCGGGCCTGATCGACTGCCACACTCACCTCGTCCATGGCGGCGACCGCGCGCGGGAGTTCGAACAGCGGCTGGCGGGCGCATCCTATGAAGAGATCGCGCGCGCGGGCGGCGGCATCGTCTCGACCGTGCGGGCAACCCGCGCTGCCAGCGCCGACGCATTGGTCGCCTCCGCCCTGCCCCGCCTCGACGCGCTGATCGGCGAAGGCGTGACGACGATCGAGATCAAGTCGGGCTATGGGCTGTCGCTGGACCAGGAGCGCAAGCAGCTGCTGGCGGCGCGCGCCCTCGAACGGCACCGCGATGTCGGCGTCATGACGACCTTCCTCGGCGCGCATGCTCTGCCGCCGGAATTCGCGGGCGATGCGGATGGCTATATCCGCGAAATCTGCGAAACCATGATTCCGGCCCTCGCGGCAGAGGGTCTGTGCGACGCGGTTGACGCGTTCTGCGAAACCATCGGATTCACGCCGGCTCAGACACGGCGCGTATTCGAAGCCGCTGCCAAGGCCGGCCTGCCGGTCAAACTGCATGCCGAGCAGCTGTCCAACCAACACGGCGCGGCCCTCGCCGCCGAATTCGGCGCGCTTTCGGCAGACCATCTCGAATATGCCGACGAAGCGGGCATCGCCGCGATGGCGAAGGCCGGAATCGCCGCCGTCTTGCTGCCCGGCGCGTTCTACTTCCTGCGCGAGACCAGGCTGCCGCCGGTCGACTTGCTGCGCAGGCACGGCGTCGGCATTGCGCTTGCCACCGACTGCAATCCGGGGACCTCACCGCTGACCTCGCTGCTTCTGACCATGAACATGGCGGCAACGCAGTTCCGGATGACGGTGGAGGAATGCCTCGCCGGCGTGACGCGGCAGGCCGCGGCCGCGCTTGGCCGAAGCGCGAGCATCGGCACGCTGACGGCCGGCAAATTCTGCGATCTCGCGATCTGGAACATCGAAAGCCCGGCAGAGCTGGTCTACCGCATGGGATTCAACTCCCTCAAGGCGCGGGTTTGGAGGGGCCGTTGAGCACGATCATGATGACGCCTGGCGTCGTCCCGCTTGCCGACTGGCGGGCGATCTATCGCGGCGCGGCAGCCATTCTCGATCCGGCCGGCGCGACGCGCATTGCAGACAGCGCCGCTGCGGTCGGCCGCATCCTGGCGCGCGGCGAGCCGGTCTACGGCATCAACACCGGCTTCGGAAAGCTCGCGAGCGTGCGCATCGCCAATGACGATCTCGCCATTCTTCAGCGCAACATCGTGCTGTCGCATGCGGTCGGCGTGGGCGAAGCGGTGCCGGTCGCCGTCGCGCGGCTGATGATCGCCCTGAAGCTGGCAAGCCTGGCGCAGGGCGCATCCGGCATCAGGCCGCAGACCGTTTCGCTTCTCGGCGCGATGCTCGAGCGCGGACTGACGCCGCTGATCCCCGGCCAGGGTTCGGTCGGTGCGTCCGGCGATCTCGCACCGCTGGCGCATATGGCGACGGCCCTGATCGGGGTCGGCGAGATCATCGTCGACGGCGCGCGCCATCCGGCTGCGGTTGCGCTGGAACGTGCCGGACTCTCGCCGGTGACTCTGGGTCCCAAGGAAGGACTCGCGCTGCTGAACGGCACGCAATTCTCGACGGCGTTCGCGCTTGCCGGATTGTTCGAGGCAGAGACGCTGTTCCAGGCGGCGCTGGTAACCGGGGCGCTCTCGACCGAGGCGGCGAAGGGATCGGACACACCGTTCGACCCGCGCATCCATGCGCTGCGCCGCCATCGCGGACAGATCGAGACCGCCGACGCATTGCGCGCTTTGATGGCGGCTTCGCCAATCCGCGCGTCGCATCTCACGGGAGATCCGCGCGTGCAGGATCCCTATTGCCTGCGCTGCCAGCCGCAGGTGATGGGTGCCATCCTCGACCTGCTGCGTCAGGCGGCGGGCGCGCTGGCGATCGAGGCCAATGGCGTGTCGGACAATCCGCTGATCTTCCCCGACACCGACGAAGCCCTATCCGGCGGAAATTTCCACGCCGAACCCGTCGCCTTCGCCGCCGACATGATCGCCATCGCGCTGTGCGAGATCGGCTCGCTCGCCGAGCGGCGCGTCGCCATGCTGGTCGATCCCGCCCTTTCTGGCTTGCCCGCCTTCCTCACGCCCAAGCCCGGGCTGAATTCCGGCTTCATGATGCCGCAAGTCACCGCGGCCGCACTGGTCTCGGAAAACAAGCAGCGCGCGATGCCCGCCAGCGTCGATTCCATCCCGACATCGGCGAATCAGGAAGATCACGTCTCCATGGCGGCGCATGGGGCGCGCCGTCTTCTGCCCATGGGCGAGAATGTCTGCGCCATCATCGGCATCGAACTGCTCGCGGCGGCGCAAGGCTGCGACTTCCACGCGCCGACGCATTCGAGCCCTGCGCTGGAGAGCGTGCGCACCGTTCTGCGGACGCGCGTTCCGCCGCTGATCGACGACCGCTATCTGCACAGTGACATGAACGAGGCGATCGCGCTCGTTCGATCCGGCGCACTTGGCCGCGCGGTCGACGGTATCGCGCTTCCCGCGGTCTGCGAGGCGGCGGCATGACGTTTCTCGACATCCATCGCGGCGAGGCGCCGCTGATCGTCAGCTTCCCCCATACGGGCACGGAGCTTCCCACGCCCTTCGGTGCAGGGCTGATCTCGCCCTGGCTGGCACGCAAGGACGCGGATTGGTGGGTCGATCGCCTCTACGACTTTGCGCGCGATCTCGGCGCGACGACCATTCGCACCACGATCTCGCGCAGCATCATCGACGTGAACCGCGATCCCTCCGGCGCATCGCTCTATCCCGGTCGGGCGACGACGGAGCTTTGTCCGACGACCACATTCGACGGCGAGGCGCTCTATCGTCCCGGCGAAGAGCCGGATGCGGACCAGATCGGACAGCGCCGCGCGGCGTTCTTCGCGCCCTATCACGCGGCCATCCTGCTTGAAATCGGGCGGCTGCGCGCGCGGCATGACAAAGTCGTCCTCTATGACGCCCACTCCATCCGCTCGGATATCCCAAGGCTGTTCGAGGGCCGTCTGCCGCACTTCAATATCGGCACCAACCATGACGCGACCTGCGATCAGGCTCTCACCGACGCGGTCGAAGCGGCTTGTGCCCGGTCCAAGTTCAGCCAGGTGACGAACGGGCGCTTCACTGGCGGCTGGACCACGCGGCACTACGGACAGCCGTCGGAAGGCGTTCACGCCCTCCAGATGGAATTGGCCTGTCGCGGCTATATGGATGAGCCCGGCACAGCGAGCGAAACGAACTGGCCATCGCCCTATGACGCGGATCGCGCCGCGCCTTTGCGCAGCTCTCTCTTTCAGATCCTGAAATCCTGTATCGCCTTTGCCCAATCCTGACTCCGGGAGATTGCCATGACCCGCCTCGACAATGCCCGCGTCATCCGCGCCGCGACCGGCCCCGAGCTTTCGGCCAAGAGCTGGCTGACCGAGGCGCCAATGCGCATGCTGATGAACAATCTCGATCCCGATGTCGCCGAGCGGCCGGAGGAACTGGTCGTCTATGGCGGGATCGGCCGCGCCGCGCGCGACTGGGAGAGCTTCGATGCGATCGTCGCCACGCTGAAGCGTCTGGAAGACGACCAGACGCTGCTGGTCCAATCCGGCAAGCCGGTGGGCGTGTTTCGCACGCATGCGGATGCGCCGCGGGTGCTGATCGCCAATTCCAATCTGGTGCCGCGCTGGGCCACCTGGGAGCACTTCAACGAGCTCGATAAGAAGGGCCTCGCGATGTACGGCCAGATGACGGCCGGTTCCTGGATCTATATCGGCGCGCAGGGCATCGTTCAGGGCACCTACGAAACCTTCGTGGAGATGGGGCGCCAACATTACGCGGGCGATCTCGCGGGGCGCTGGCTCCTGACCGCAGGGCTTGGCGGCATGGGCGGCGCGCAGCCGCTCGCCGCCGTCATGGCGGGTGCATCCTGTTTGGCCGTCGAATGCCAACCTTCGCGCATCGATATGCGCATCCGCACCGGCTATCTCGACCAAGCGACGGAAAGCATCGATGAGGCGCTGGCGATCATCGAACGGTCCTGCGCGGCCCGGAAGCCCGTGTCGGTGGGCCTTCTGGGCAATGCGGCAGAAATCCTGCCCGCGCTGTTCAAGCGCGGCGTGCGTCCCGATCTGCTGACCGATCAGACATCGGCACACGATCCCAACAATGGCTATCTGCCGCTCGGCTGGACGCTGGAGCAGTGGGCGAGCGCCAAGGAGCGCGATCCGAAATCGGTCGTCAAGGCCGCGAAAGCGTCGATGGCGGTCCATGTACGCGCGATGCTGGACTTCCAGAAGGCCGGCGTGCCGACGGTCGACTACGGCAACAACATCCGCCAGATGGCGTTCGAGGAAGGCGTCGCCCATGCCTTCGATTTCCCCGGCTTCGTGCCGGCCTATATCCGCCCACTGTTCTGCCGCGGCATCGGACCGTTCCGCTGGGCCGCGCTGTCGGGCGATCCGGAAGATATCTACCGGACCGACGCCAAGGTGAAGGAACTGATGCCCGGCAATGCGCCGTTGCATCACTGGCTCGACATGGCCCGCGCGAAGATCGAGTTTCAGGGGCTGCCCGCGCGAATCTGCTGGGTCGGCCTGGGCGACCGCGACCGGCTTGGATTGGCGTTCAACGAGATGGTCGTCAGCGGTGAACTCAAGGCACCGATCGTGATCGGCCGCGATCATCTCGATTCCGGCTCGGTCGCCTCTCCCAACCGGGAAACCGAGGCGATGCGGGACGGCTCCGACGCCGTGTCGGATTGGCCGCTGCTGAACGCGTTGCTGAATACCGCCTCAGGCGCGACCTGGGTATCGCTGCATCATGGCGGCGGCGTCGGTATGGGGTTCTCGCAGCATGCCGGCATGGTCATCGTCGCGGATGGGACGGACGCGGCGGCGCGGCGCTTGGCGCGCGTGCTGTGGAACGATCCCGCGTCCGGCGTGATGCGCCATGCCGATGCCGGCTACGACATCGCGGTCCAAACGGCACGCGACAAGGGCTTGGATTTGCCGGGCATACTGGGCCGGTGAGGCTCCTACGCGCCAGCGAACGTATCGCCACGCCGTGGAAAAATGGCGGCGGCACGACAACGGCGGTCGCGGTGTCTCCGCCAGGCGCGGGCTTCGACGATTTCGGCTGGCGGGTCAGCATTGCCGAGATTCGCCAGGGCGGGCCGTTCTCGATATTCCCGAGCATCGATCGCAAATTGGCGGTGCTCGACGGACATATGTCGCTTGCAATCGCGGGCCGCGAAAGCATCGACCTGTCGTCCGCGTCCGTGCCTGCCGAATTTCCGGGAGATGTGGCATGCGAGGCAACGCTTATTGGCGGGCCGATCACCGACCTTAATGTCATGACCCGGCGCAGCGCTTTCGCCTCGAAGCTGACCCGGTGCGCATTTGAAGGCGCCTTCACGGCACGGCGTCGCTCCGCCGCAGCCGTTGCAATCGCTCTGACAGAGATGACGGCAACTCATGCCGACGGGATCTATAAACTCAACGCGCGTGACGGATTGTTGATGGAAGAAGAGCCAGCCGAGAGGATTGCATTTTGCGCCGCAGCGGGCGTCGCCATCCTTTTCTGGATCGGCATCGATACGGCCTAACCGGCGACGCTTACGGGGTCGTCGCAGGCAGCACGCCCCGTCTAATGCTCCAGGCAGGGTAGCGTGGCGTTCGGATTCTCGCCATTTTGAACCGTGCATAAGCGTTCCCAGACTTGGTATTGATTGGCTTTGGCCGTGTTCGGGTCCTTGTAATGGTCAAACCAGAACCGGAACCAGTCGAGGTTGCGCTGTGCGCGTACAAGCCGGTGGTAAGGCTCGCGAAATTGATGGCCCTCGCCCGAGAATACATAGAGATCGACGGGCTTCTTGGCGTCCAGCATGCTGACATAGACGTCGGGCACTTCCGCAAATTCCGCATCGGAGCCCTGGATCAAAACCGGCGCCGTGATCTTCGCGGCGTTTAGGGCAGCCGATATGCGATCCCACTGATGCGTCGGGTCGTTCGAAGGCGCAGGGAGCTTCGATCCGACGTCGTAGTACCACCGCGATATCGTGTTGGGGCCGCCCATGTAGTACGAGACCGGATCATCGTCATAGCCGGAATTTCCGATCGCCGCGCTGAACATCTTGGAGTGCGTGATCGCGTACCACACGAACTTGGCGCCAAAGCTGTGTCCGCTAACGCCGACGCGTTTGGGGTCTATCAACGCTCTCGCGGTCAGGTTTTGGACGGCCGCTTCCCAAGAATCTAAAGCAGTCTGCAGCGATGATAGAACGGGAGAATGGAGCGCGCCGCCGGGGTAGGGTTGATTCATCACGGTGCCATCCGCGCGAACGCAAAGCGCCGCGATCCCATGCGCCGCCAAGACCAACTCCGGCATCTCGCCACCGTTCGCGCCCTGCAAAAATCCCCCGCATGAATAGCTTGTTATGACAAGGGGCGCCCTTTGCCCATGTGGGACGGCGGGCAGCGCGAGCACGCCGTGGAATCTTCTGCCGAACCGGTCTGCCCAATACATGTGCTCGACATGAACGGCACTCGCCGTTGTCCGCAGCATGGCGTTGGGGTCGAAGAGAGGCCTTCGTTCTCCCGTGCGCAAATTCAATTCGATCAGCTGCGGCGGTTGGTTCGCGTCGGAGACCGTGCAGAACGCCTCATCGCCAAGGACCGGGCAAGCGTCATAATTGCCGCCGGACTCGCCGGCGAGCCCCGGCACGCCGGGCGCGCTGACGGCTTCAGTTGTGTGAAGCAATGCGCGGACCTGCCCCGACGTGACGTTCCAGGACAGGATGTCGGTGAATCCGTCGGAGTCCGTCCCCATAAACAGAACCTGGCGATCGTCATCCCACCAGGACAGGGCCATCAGATGCGCCCCCGTGCAGCGAGGATCGGTGCAGGCGGTTACCCGCGATCGGTCGCCGGCCTCCAGCCATTGCACGTTTCGCATGGTTACGAGGGGGTTGTGCTGCGTCGTGGCGAGTATCGCGAGGCGCTTGCCGTCGGCCGAGGCGGCCCATGGGGTGGTTTGGGTCGTTCCGCCGCAGACGACTTTCTCGGCCGGACGATAGCACATCCGCTGCAACGCGTCCCTGCCGAACGGCGTTTCCCGTTCCGTCAGGCGCGCATAGTCCGCGGCCTCCTGCGCGTTCGGCAGATGGACCGCACCTGTCCGAAGATCCAAGACCTTCGGGACAAGCGGAACATCCGGCCGAAGACCGTACATCAGATTTGAAAAATCCCGGCGTATCGTCGCCAAGCGCCCGTTGTACCAAGCGTTGTGCACGAGCGGCGTATACAGCTGCATCAACGGGTCGATGTGGACGCTGTCGCGATCTTCGGCATCTTCAGCATCGAGGATCTGCTTTCGCGTCGCCCCCACCCTGTAAAACAAGCGATTGTTCCTGTCGTCCAGCGTGAACTGGCGGTCGGTGCCGGCGCCGGAGAAGCTGCTGATGTCTGCGTCGTCATGCGTGACTTGCTGCGTCTTCGACCCATCGACCGTGGACACCCAGATCTGCACCTCGCCGTGATCGAGCTTGCGATAGTAGATCTTATCGGAAAGCGCGGACCACACCGGCTTTTCGGAATGGGCGCCATCCGGCCCAAAGGATTCCCCACCGTCTGCGATCTTCATGGCGTGCGCCCCCTCTCTTAGCGGAAGAACCCACCATTCCATGCGTGTGGTGTTGGACGCCGTGTCGGGGCAATAGAGCGCAAAGGCCAGATAATGATGATCCGGAGAGATGGCCAGATTTGTGATGAGCTTCGCATTTATGATATCGGCCATTGAGATTTGCACCGGCGCGGCCGCGCGCGCAGGCACCAGTGCACAGATGGCGCATGCGACCAGCGCAGGTACGATGCTGCGAGCAAGACGGACAAAGAAAGTCATTGCAACTCCTGACACGCCTCGCGGCGCGTTCGACAGCCAGACCGAATGGAAGACCGCCGGTGGCCATCGCGCGTGACCGCGAGACCGAGCGGCGGCCTTGTCGTCACCACGATTTCGAAAGGGATACCACCAGCGTGCGCCCGAGAGCCGAAGCGTTCGCGGCATCGAACCTCATCCCCGGCGGCAGGGTCGAGTCCGTATTCAAGCTCGGAGGATCCTGGTCCAGAATGTTCTGCGCCGAAACGCGTATGCCGAACCCCCGCAACGGCCCCGCCATATCCGTGATACGGTAGGCTATCTGAGCATCGAACGTGGTCCACGAATTGACTTGCTCGGCGGGACTGGAGATATTGTTGATCTCGCCGGAATTGTGGTTCACCACCAGCGTGGCGCCCCACGGTCCCATGTTCCAGCCCAGCGACGCCCGCATCTTGAACGACGGCGGATTGAATGCCGTGCCGTCTATTTGTTCGCTGGGCGCGCCCGGAATTACCGTTTGCCGGAAGTGCAGCCACGACGCGTCGACCGAACTCGACCAGTCCCCGAATGGCGACGACCAGGCATAGGACACCGCGGCATCGACCCCGCCAATGTTCTGACCGGAAACATTGGCAAGACCATCTTGAACGATCGCATAGACGTTCGCAGGATCGTAGGGGCCGCCGGAATTGTTCACGAATATGGCATTTGCCAGCAACGCTTGCTGGAGGGCGGCGCTCGGATGCAGCGTCACAAAGGGCGCAGCCAGCGGATTGACGAAGGCGGTCAACGGCGACGCCAGTGGATTGGCGATGCGATCGCGATATTGGATCGAATAATAAGTGAGCGTTGTGGAGAGGCCCGGGATGCTGCCGGGATGATACTCGGCGGTGGCGGTCCAGGACTCCGACGTTTCCGACGCCAGCGTTGGGCTCGGCCCCACCCCAAACAAGACCGTCGACCCCGGCGGGGCTTGAAATATGGAGCCGGGGTAGAGACCATAACCGTCGGGCGTATGGAGCTGGTCCAAGGAAGGGGCTCTGAAGGATGTTCCCCAGGTGCCTTTGAGGACCAGGTCGTTCACGGGAGCATAGGCCAAACCGACCTTGGGATTCGTGGTGCCCCCGATTTGATCGTAGTGCTCATAGCGGACGGACATGTCGAGATCGAGGCTGTTTAAGCCGTCCCGATCCGACGATTTGCGCACGAGCGGCACATTCGCCTCGGCGAACGCGTCGAAGATACCCCGGGAAAAGGGGCTTTGAGAATCCTCGACGAGATGCTCGTGCCGGTATCCGAAGCCGCCGGCGATGCGAAGAACGCCGGTCGGGATATCGATGTCGGGCAGCTGGATTTCGACGTCGGCCGACAACTCGGTATTCTGCACGCCTTCGTCGATCGTCGTTGGGGTTGAGCCCAGAATGGTGTCGGTCTCGATATGGTGTTCGTCGTAGCCGGCAACACCGAGATTCACCGCGACGCGACCGCCGACTCCGAACGTGTAGGCGATTTCGCTGTTTGTGCTGAATTGCTCGATGTTGGACGCGATGTTCAGGATGTCGTCATATTGATTGCTCATGTCATCGGTCGTTTTTTTCGAATACAGCCCTTCGAAGCTGAGCGACAGATTGGAGATCGGCTCGTAACTTCCCGACAGAAAGCCGGAATTTCGCTGAATTGCGGGGAAGAGACGAAGCGGCGCCGCCGCTCCCGACGAAAAGGACCGTTGGCTGGCGAGCAACGGATCGTTGTTCGAATACTCGTATGCTGCGACCAAATTGGCGTTGTCGAAATTTTTCCCCACGATCTGGCTGTATTGCTGCTGAAATGCGCCGCCGCCCGTGGGACCGCCGACCGTAACCTCCGAGTCGGCGCCATCGTAGTCTTTCCGCAGCACGACGTTCACGACGCCGGCGACGGCATCCGAGCCGTAAATCGCAGACGAACCGTCCGTGACGATTTCGATATGGTCCACGGCGACCAATGGAATGATGGACAGATCGACATTCTCGCCATAGCCGTCGAATCCCAGGCGGTGACCGTCCACCAATGTCAGCGTCGAATCGCTGCCGATGCCCCGCAGATTGGCCGACGACGCTTCGGATACATTGCTTGCCCCCCCGTTGATGCCGCCCACGCCCACAACACCGGGGTTCTGTCCGCCCGCAAAGTTTTCGGGCAGCGTCTGCAGCACGGCGCCGACGGACGAATAACCGGATGCATCGATGCTCTTGCGATCGATCACGATCAAAGGCGCCGCCGGGCTGACGCCGCGAATGCTCGTGCCGGTAACGACAACGGTTTCAGGGATCGCCGCCGCCCCCTCAGTGGAGGCGGCTTCGGCGTTTTTTGGGTGGATCACGATGCCGTCCGACGCAGTTTCGGTCGCCACGAGATCGGAGCCCGTCAAAAGCCGGCCCATCGCCTGCTCGACAGTATACGTACCGTGCAGGTTCGGCGCGGATTTTCCCGACGTGAGGGTTTCGCTGAAGATGATCTGCTTTCCCGAAACACGCGCGACGTCCTGGAGCGCCGCCGAAAGCGACTCGGACGGAATGTCGAAGCTGTAGCTCGCGCTCTGCGCAACCGATGCGCCAACGCTCGCCGCCATCGCCGCCGCAATTGCCGACGTGCGCAGAAGCCGCCGCCGCACCAAGTCGATCTTCATTGCATTCCCCCTTGCCCGCCCACAAGCGGCCCTCAAGAGGTACATACGAGACGCGCAAGAAAACCCTTATGAAAGTGTCGAATTTTCTTCACGATCTTCTTTTCAGGACGATTTCACCTTGTGCGTCGGTCGTTGCCCGTATCGGCAATCCCTGCGTCACGATATCCAGGAATCCGGCGACGTCGCCCGTGTTGAAAACGCCCGTCACGCGCTCCTCGCCGAGGCCGGGATCGGAAATCACGATCGGGGTTGCACTATAGTGACTGACGCGGGCGACCACTTCCGCCAGCGGCTCGTCGCTGAAGATCAGCTGCCCGGCGGTCCAAGCCGTGGCGCGCTGCACATTCGCGGCTTCAATCCTTGGGGGATGAGCCCTTGTGGCGATCAATTGTTGACCGGCGTGCAACTCGATGGAGGCCGGCGCGCGAGATGGAGAAACGGCAAGCGAGTCTGTCACGATGGCATTTCGGTCTTCATCGAATATCACGACATGCCCCTCTATCAGGGTCACGAGCACTTTCGGCTGAGTCAAATCGATATTAAAGGCCGTTCCGGTTGCGACGATTTTCTGGTTTCCGGCCAACACCGAAAAGGGTCGCTGTACGTCATGCGCCACGTCGAACCGCGCCTGCCCTTTGACGAGATTGAGTTCGCGGGCCGTCCGCGAGTACCGCACCGTGACTTCGCTGTCCGAATCCAGCGAGACATGCGATCCGTCGGCAAGGGTTACGACCCGCCGTTCGCCGAAGGCGGTCGTGTAGTCGTCCGGGGCGCTCAGCCAACGCAAACCACCCCATCCGCCGGCAAGCGCCAGAATCGCCACGGCTGCCGCCGCAGCGAAGCGGCGCCAGTCGAATCTGGCCCGACGCCGGATCATGGTGCGTCTGACCCGGCCAAGAGCGCCCTCGCGCGCCGCGACGATTTCGGGCTCGCGAGCCTGGTCACCCAGAAAATCCCACATCGCAATGGCTTGCGCCCAGGCCGCCGCGTTATCGGCGTCCTTGAGCCAGCCCTCGAATTCGGACGTCGATTGTAGGTCCGCTTCTCTCAGGCGCATTTGCCAGGCCGCCGCTTCCGCGATCCGTTGGGCTTGCAGGGCGATGTCCGCGCGGGTTTGGCTCATAGCGGTTTGCGCCCGAACCGCGCGACCAGAAGGGTCATCGCCTGCATGCAGTATTTCTCGACCGTGGAGAGGCCCATCCCCAAGACGTCCGCAATCTCGCGTTGCTTCATGCCTTCCAGGCGATAGAGAATGAACACGGTCTTGGTCCGCTCCCCGAGTTCGTCGAGACATTTGAGGACCTCCAGCAGGCCCTCTCTGCCAATCAATACGCGCTCGGGCTCGCGATCCTCCAGGAGCTCGTTTGAAATCATTTCCAGAAGTTCGGGTTCGAACGCCGAAAAGGTCTGCATCTTGCGGTAGCCGGCGCTGCGCCTGCGATCTCTGAGAAGATTGACCGCGACGCGAAAAACGTAACCTGAGACCCTGCCCGAACCGGAAAAATTCTCCGACCGGACAAGACGCTCGAAGGTCTCCTGGGTCAGATCCTCTGCGTCGCTCCTGTTTCCGACCCGTCTGATGAAGAAAGCCATCAGGGGGGCGCGGAAGCGAGCGTCCAGCTCCTGAATCAGTTCCTTGTTCGGCCTGGCTTCCGCGGACATTCGCCCTTCCCTTCCACGGGATTTGTATCATTGGCACGGGGCAGACGAAGAGCCGATATTTTGCGCCGATCCGTAGGGGTTTGGAGATCTCTTTCGTATTGTGGCGTGGGCGGACATTCCGCAACCACACGGTTCGCGGCGTGACAGACGCCCGCTCGTCACGACGCTCCATCAGGGACGGTCGCGCGCCCTACGGCAAGCTATCTTTGCTTGGTGGGGATGCAATGGCGCGTCAGGGAGGGGTGCGCATTACGCTGCTCGTCGCAGAGGCTCTCCCATTGCGCGTATTGCGATCTTTTCGCAGCGTCGGGATCTTCAAGTCCGTTGAGCCAGAATTGGAACCAGTCGATCACACGATGCTCGACTGCCACAATCTGCCGAGGGTTTTGCGTGTTGTGTATGGCGTGCTCATAATCGGGGATCGCCCAAAGCTCCACCGGATAGCGCAGATAGTTCAACCGGCTGAACATCTCCCAATAACCCATGAGGGACAGAATGCCGCCGGTCTGCGCATCGATCATCAAGGGCGACTGAATTTTCTCGACATTGAATCCAGGCGCCGATTTAAGCCAAGTCTGCAGACCGGCTCCGAACGGCGGCGCTCCGTTGGAATCGCCATAGGTGCTGTCCCAGCCGAAAAAGCCATCGTTTATATAGCTGGGGTCGTAATTGTCGGCGGCAATCGCCGCGGCATAGGGAAACCGCGAATGTGTCAGGGCATACTCGACGTAATACCCATTTCTGCTGAAGCCGCTGATGCCCACGCGCGTTTTGTCGATCAGGCCGCTCTTGTCGAGCAGTCCAATGACCGTCTCCCAAGTCGCCTGGTTCCGCTCGGCTTCCCGTTCAGGATGCATCTGACGGTCTTTGGAGTGAACGGACGCCTCGACCACGACGAACTGCAGATTGGCGAGCATCTGGGCCACGCTGGGCGCAATGGGTGAAGGCCCCGTTCCGGCATCCCGCAATCCATAGAGACTGAATATGTTTGTCGGATAGGTTCCATAGTCGCTCTGGATGACCAGCGGATAGCGTTGTCCATTCTTATAGTCTGTCGGATAATAGACCGTGGCCTGCCATGCATTGTCCGTCGTCTGACCCGTCAAGTAGCGGACCTTCCCCAATCTGAACCGGCTGACCAAGTCGGGATTGGTGGCCAGCAGCAAGCTTTCCGATCCCTGGCGGTCGCGCGTATGAATTTCGGGCGGACGAACCACGGACTGGCGCACGTCAAAGCCGATCCCGGGCGCGGCGTGTCCGTCCGGTGGAGCACTGACGCGCGTCCATGCAATATCCCTGCGAAAGTAATTCACTTTCAAAGGGCCTCTGGCGTAATCCCGGGTGTCGAGTTCGATGAGGCCCTGCGACAGCCATTTCGCTTGTACATTTTCATCGGGAATCGCAATCGGGAGTCTTTGATACGTGCCGCTGATTGCATCGACGACAGCCGCGGCTTCGCCCGAACGGCCGGCAGGGTCGGCATCCTCGATGGGCAGGTAGGTACCGCTGATCAGGACATGCTTGCTGTCCGGTGCCCACGTCACCTCATCCGTGTCGCGGGGCGGTCTGCGCGGCGCGTTCCACAGCGGCCTTGCCGCAAACGTGTTCATGTCCAGAACATAGAATACTCCGACCTCGCGTGACGCCGAAGTCTGTCGCTTGTCGATCGCGTCCCGGAAGAATGGCTGATATTCGCCGCCATATTTCGACCAGGAGGACGGCGCATCGATTCCAGCGACGCTCACGATCGCGTAGCGGCCGTCGGGGGACAGCTTGACCAGCCCGACAGGTGCAACATCCTGGGCGCGTCCGTCGATATTCAGCGATCGAGGCTTGCACGTGGCGGAGCACTGGAAGAACCAGCTGCTGTTCCAAAACCAGTCAAACGTGTTTGCGCCCGCCAAGCTGCCGTGAACAAGGCCAAAGATGTCCGACGTGCGGGAGACGGCAAAACCGCTGGCAAGAAGACGCCGGGAGGACGCCACGTCCTGCCGCGCCTGGGCCGTATAGAGGATCTGGCCGCGGCCGCCGATCGAGAAGCTTTTGACCTGGCTCGGATGGTGCGTCAGAAACCGCTGCCGCCCAGTCCGGAGATCGACGGCCAGCACCTGGTTGATGCCGGCCGGATCGGACCATATGAAAGCGACCTTGTCGTCGCCAAGCCAAGTCAGCCGCGCGTAATAGGATTGGGAATTCTGGTGCGGCCCGCTGATCGTGTCCTTCGCCCCCAATCCACTCGAGCGAAGCGCAGCAACCGCGCGCAACGGCGAAAGCGTTCCGTCCGCTCCGATTGTGGCGCTGAACATCGTCATGATGAGGCTGTTGGTCCTCAGGTCTCCGCGCACCAGTCTTACGAGAATCCGGCGCCGGTTCGGCGACACCGAAACAGCGCTTGGCCCGGCCGTTAGACCGGTGTCGTCCTCGATGATCCGCGACGTCTCCACGGCGGCCTCCGGCGTCAGCGGCGACACCGCCATGCCGTACCCTTGTCCGGATGCGACCCAAATCCCAACGGCAAATACGAATATCGCCCTCAACCGCCCGCTTGCCATGTTGTCAATACGCCTTCTTGATCCCGAAGGTGACGAACCGCCCGAGCGGACTGGCATTGCCCACGTCGTAGTGGATTCCGCCGACCAGGCCGGCGCCCTGCGCGAAGGGAGGCGGCGTGTCGAAGAGATTTTGAACGCTCGCGTCCAACACGATGCCGCTTGCGAAACCGGACCGATCGTCGAGGCTGTATTGGATGTTCAAATCGACCGTCGTCCATGCGCCGATTGTGTCTTGCGGAACTGCGGACGTGTCCTCATAGCTGTTGGAATAGTTGAGAGCCGTCGTCAGCGCCCAGTTCTGATTCGCCCAACTGAGATCCGCCCTCGCCCTGACATGGAGCGGATTGGAGTAGGTATTTGCCAGGTCGGTCGCCGTGGACCCTTTGGCGAACGCCGTCGAAATCTGATTGATGATCGCTGCATTGGCGTGGGCTATCACATCGCCGCCGCCCAGAGTGAATTGGTATTGTCCGCTTATATCGAAGCCTGATTGAAAGACCGACGCGGCGTTCTGCGTGATCGCGTTGTAAAAGTACCGCACACCCGCTGCCCCCGTGCCCGTTATTTCGTAGTAGGGCACGCCGGCGCTTTGTTCGTTCGCCAAGAAGGCCGCAGCGGCCGCGTCGCTCGGAATTTGCGTGATAAGCGATCCATACACCCCAAGCCGCGTCAGTGCCGTTACGTCAAACGGCGGAGTGATAATCCGATCGACAAAGTGGATGTTGTAATAGTCCATGGACAGTTTGGCGCCCGGAAGGAAATCGGGCGTGACGTCGAAGCCGACATTCAGCGTATTGGCCTTTTCCGGGCCGAGGTTCGGATCGCCGCCTTGCAGCACGAAAACCGGCACCGTGCCGACGCCATTGGGAGCCACAAAGTCGTAGTTGAACAAGGCGAGCGAATAATTGTTCTCGATCAAATCCTGCGGATTGGGGGCGCGGAAGGAGGTGCCGTAAGAGCCGCGAATGTTGACGGCTTGCACCGGTTGCCAGAGCAGTCCCACTTTCGGATTCGTCGTTCCCCCGAAATCCGAATAGTGATCGTACCGGACCGCTGCGGACAGTTCGAGTTTCCTGGCAAAAGGAAGCGCATTCGCTTCGCCGATGAGGGGAATGTAAAACTCGGCAAAGCCCGAGGCCACTTCGCGTGGGATGTCCCCAGGTCCTGAGGCGAAAGAATTATATCGCAGAGTTTCGGAACTATAGGTGGCGCCGAACGCGGCCTTGACGTCGCCACCTGGGAGGCTGAAGAGCGTCCCATCGGCCTTGATCGTCGCCAGCCCGATCCCGTCGGTGTCCGTTTCGCCCGTGTCGGCCAGGGTTGGAACGCCCGGCAACGGATCAAACCGCGAATACGAAATGCCGTCGTGCAGCTGACTGAAGGAGCCCGATAGCTCCACCCGCCAATCGCCAAATGGCCGATATCCGATGGTCCCGCCGATATTGAGCGAATCGTGATCGTCTTTGGATGTGGTGCCTTGGACCGGCAAGCCCGGAAAACCCGTGGCGGTGCTGATCGCCGTCGTCGTGATCTTGTGCGTGACAAGCGCGTCGATCGAGACATCGACATTGTCCAGAATGTCCTGATGGGCGCTGACGATGCCGGAAAACTGGCCAAACGCGGGAAGAATGTCGGTCGGGCGGAAGGCGGTCGCCGTAAAGGCCCTTTCGCTCGACGGTAGCGCCGTCTGGTTTTCATATTCGATGCCGACCAGAACGCCGCCTGTAGACCATGACCTTCCCACGGTCTGATCGATGGTCGTTTCGTTCAGTGATCCGTCCGTGACGGTTCCATAGCGAACGCTCGTCTCGGCGCCGTCATAATCCTTCCGAAGCTTAAAATTGACGACACCGCCGATCGCATCGGAACCATAGATCGCTGATGCTCCATCCGAAACGATCTCGACCCGGTCAATCGCGGCCAAGGGGATGATGGACACGTCGACAGCTTCGCCGCGAGCGCTCCCGGCAATTCTGTTGCCGTCCAACAGGACAAGCGTCGAGTCCGCGCCCAACCCTCTTAGATTGAATCCCGTGGCGCCCGACACATTGAGATTGGCCCTGCTTCCGGCGCCCAATTGTCCGTCCGCCGTGGCGCCGAACTGCCCACCGCCGAAGTTCTGCGGCAAGCTCGCGACAAGTTGTGCCGTATCCGTGTAGCCGGTTCTGGCGATGTCCTTGCTGTCGATGATCATGATGGGGGACGTGGCGTTGATCACGCCGCGGATGTTTGTCCCGGTAACGACGACCGTTTCGACGCCGGAATTGAAGGCCGCCCCATCATTTGAGGCGGCTTGGGCGTTTTTTGGTTGGACCATGATCGCACCCGTCGGCGAGCGCTCGATGACGAGCATCGTTCCGGCGAGCAGATGCGAGAGAGCTTCGTCCGCCGAATAGCTGCCGTGCAGCGCCGCCGCGCTCTTGCCGGCCACAAGGTCGTTCGTGAAAATGATCTGCTGGCCCGACACGCGGGCATATTCGCGCAGCGCCGTCGACAATGGCTCGGCCGGAATATCGAAGGCATAGGTCTGCGCCTGCGCGAGGGCCTGCCCGGTCCACAACGCGACGCAAAGAGTGCCCACCAGTGCCGTGCTTCGCAGCAGTGATCCGCGTATACGATTCTTCGACATTCAAAGCCCTCTTTGAACGGGCCAAACAGCGCCCCTGCGCAAGACCCGTCAGGAAGGAAGACGTTCAGGCTTTGCAAACCCTCCGCGGAATCGTCATCGAACGATCACCCCTTTGTCTTGAGCGCGATGGTGCCGCCATCCTCGGACACGGCCTGCACCGGAAGGTAGTGCGTCACGACGTCCACAAAGCCGTTGATGTCGCCTGTATTGAACACGCCGCTTATCTTGAGGGCGGCCACCTTAGGGTCGTCGATCACAATTGGCGTGTCGGTATACCGGTTGATGCGTGCAACCACGGCTGACAAGGGCTCGTTGTCGAACATCAGCTGACCGGTGGTCCAGGCGGTAACACGCTGGATGTTCGCCCGGGCGATCTCAGGCGGTTTATCGGGAAGAGCCGCCAATTGTTGGCCGGCCTTTAGTTCGACAGAAAGCCGGCGCGATGAAGACATCGTGGAAGCCACCATCGGGTTCGCCGGCTTGTCCTCGTCCAGAACAACGACGTGCCCCTCGATGAGAGTGACAACGACCTTCTTCCCGCCGACGTCGATGTTGAACGCCGTCCCGGTGGCAATGACCTTCTGCTCACCCGCCAGCACCGAGAACGGCCGCTCCACATCGTGGGTGACGTCGAAGCGCGCCTGGCCGCGCAGCAGTTGCAGCTCTCGGGCGTTCTTCGAATAGCGCACGGTTACTTCGCTGTTGGAATCGAGCGACACACGCGATCCGTCGGCCAGCGTGAGTACGCGGCGCTCGCCGAAGGCCGTGGCATAGTCATCCGGGCTCTGCAGCCAGTGGACGGCACCCCAGGCGATCATGCCCAAAACCAACACGGCAGCGATGCCACCGTTTAGACTTCGCCATTTTCGCGGCGGCCGGCGCTGCGCATTTGCGCGGCGGGCATCGCCCAGCGCGGCTTGGCGCGCCCGGACCAGCTCCGGTGCGCTCGCCTGCTCGCCGAAATAGTCCCAGGAAGCGATGATGCGAGCCCAAGCTTCGGAGCAGCCCGGTTCGGCCAACCAAGCCTCGAAATCGGCCGTCGTCTCCGCGTCGATCTCTGCGAGATGCATCCGCCAGGCCGCGGCCTCTGCGAGCCGCACGCTGTCGATGTCTGGAATCTCGCCCGCGTCGCTCATGGCGCTCTCGACCCGAAGCGTTTCGCCAGATGCAACATCGCCTGCATGACATGCTTCTCCACGGTCGAGACGCCGATGCCGTACAAGGCTGCAATGTCCTTTTGCTTCATGCCTTCAAGCCGAAACAGGATGAAGATGGATTTGGTGCGCTCGCCGAGTTCATCAAGGTTTCTGAGCACCTCGACCAAGCTTTCCCTGCCTATCAAGACGCGTTCGGGACCGCGATCCTCCACGAATTGGCGGGCGAATTGATCGATTGTTTGCGGATCGACGGGAGAATGGGGATGTTTCTTCCAACGAACCGCCGTCCGCGCTCGGTCGCGCAGCAGATTGCTCGCGACCCGAAAGACATAGGCGTTGGCCTGTTCGGCCTGCTCGAAGGAGTGCGACCCAATCAGCCGAACAAAGGTCTCCTGGGTCAGGTCCTCGGCTTCGCTGCGATTGCCGACGCGCCGCAGGAAAAACGCCATCAGGGGCGCGCGAAATCGTGCATCCAGCTCCGCCAGAAGCGCCTTGGGATCTTGGGTTTGACCGTTTGCTGACATCGCTGGGACTTTGGACCGGCCGGCAATTTAACATGACAGCCCTGCCTTCCTCGCGCGGGAAATTTCGTGCGGACCTTGGAGGGTTTTGGCACGCCAGACGTCTTGTGGCTGCGCAGCGGACGGTAAACTCCCACCGGTTCGACAGGTCTGGGGCGGACTCGAACTGTGGCCCGTCCTGACAATTCCTCAGTGCTTGTTCGCATAGGGAATTACGCCCCTGCTTCGTCTTAAGGAGGCGGGTTGCTTGAAACACGGCCCGCAAGACTACTCCCTTGGACAGGGGCCGTCGGCGCGCATTGACGACGGCCCCTGCGCCATTGGAGCCGGGGTCCGAGAGTTGCGAACACGTCACTGCGGCGACGCGCGGCATAATTGGGGGTGATGTTGGGCAGTTCACACGGCGGCGCCGGGCTGCCGGTCACGATCGAAGACATCCGCCGCGCGGCCGCCGCTATCCAGGGTGCGGTCGAGCGGACACCAGCCAAGTATTCGCTGACGCTATCTACTACCGCCGGCGCGGATCTGTACCTCAAATTCGAGAACTTTCAATTCACCGCCTCGTTCAAGGAACGCGGCGCGCTCAACAAACTGCTGGCCTTGAACTTGAGCCGGCGCGCCCTTGGCGTCGTCGCGATGAGCGCGGGCAATCACGCCCAGGGGTTAGCCTACCACGC
This sequence comes from Rhizomicrobium sp., assembly GCA_037200045.1. Taxonomy (NCBI): domain Bacteria; kingdom Pseudomonadati; phylum Pseudomonadota; class Alphaproteobacteria; order Micropepsales; family Micropepsaceae; genus Rhizomicrobium; species Rhizomicrobium sp. The sequence goes on along the minus strand of JBBCHM010000001.1, from coordinate 659,666 downwards.
AGGCCGGCTCGGCATCCGGGCCACCATCGTCATGCCCGAAGGTACGCCCTTCAACAAGATCAAGCACACCAAGGATTTCGGCGCCGACGTTATCATCGAAGGCGCCACGCTGAGCGAAGCTGCGAAGGTCGCGCAACACTTCGCGGCGCGGGACGGGATGACCTTCGTTCATCCCTATGACGATCCGCTGGTGATCGCCGGCCAGGGCACGCTGGCGCTCGAATTTCTGGGCGACCTGCCGCATCTGGACGCGCTGGTCGTGCCCGTCGGCGGCGGCGGCCTTATTTCCGGCGTGGCGATCGCGGCCAAGGCCTTGAAGCCCGAGATCGAGATCTACGGCGTGCAAACGCGGGCTTACCCCTCCATGACTCATGCCGTTCTGGACACGAGCCCGCAATTCGGTGGCCAAACCATCGCGGAAGGCATTGCGGTCAAGACTCCCGGCGTCCTCGCGCAGCAAATCGTGCGTGCTCTGGTGAAGGACATCCTGCTGGTCGATGAGCCTCAAATCGAATCCGCCCTCGTCCGGATTCTCGAGGTCGAGAAGGTCGTGGTGGAGGGCGCTGCCGCCGCCGGATTGGCGGCCGTTCTCGCCCATCCCAAGCTGTTCGCCGGCAAGAAGGTGGGGTTGATCCTGACCGGCGGCAATATCGACATGCGCCTGCTTATCAATGTGATCCTGCGCGAACTCACCCGCGAAGGCCGCATCCAATCGATCCAAATCGCCATCGAAGACCGCCCGGGCTTCCTGGCCAAGATAGCGGCCGTCGTCAGCGAGGCCGGCGGAAACATCATCGATGTTCATCATGACCGGATGTCGGCCGAACTTTCCGCCAAATCGGCCACGCTCGGGCTCAGCTTCGAAGCCCGTGACGCGGCGCATGCGGTCGACATTCGCGGTCGCCTGGAACATGCCGGCTACGTGATTCAAGGCAAGACGCCCGGCGAGCGCACAACGGCGCGGCTCTACCGTGACTAAGTTCGACGTGGATCCTGCCGGCGCGACGCTTCCAACGATCTACCCATCGGCGCGGAGCACCCATGTCCAAATCCCATGACACCACCAACAGGTGCCACGACCTCGACACCATCGATGCGCGGATCCTGCAAGCGCTGCAGGCGAACGGCCGGACGAGCAATGTGCAGTTGGCCGAATTCGCCGGCGTCACGCCACCGCCGTCCCTGCGGCGTACACATGCGCTGGAAGAACGCGGATTCATCCGCGGCTATCACGCGGTGCTCGATGCCAAGAAGCTGGGCTACAACGTCCTGGCCTTCGTGTTCGTCGGCCTCGCCTCCCAATCCGATCGCGGGATCAAGGCGTTCGAGCAAAAGGTACAAAGCTGGCCGCTGGTGCGCGAATGCTGTGCGCTCTCGGGCGAGACCGACTTCCTACTCAAATGCGTGGCTCGGAATATCACCCAACTTCAGGCCTTCGTCACCCAATCCCTCATGACCACCCCCAATGTCGAGACCGTCAAAACCGCTTTTGCCATCCATATCAGCAAGAACGAACCCTCCGTGCCGCTGGCCCCGGCGCAGTCGCCTGCTTCACGCGCGACACCGCGCCAGTTGCAGTTGCCGCCGCTGCCGCGACGAGGCGCAGCGTCCTGAACCTTGGCATATTCAGCACGGCACTGCTGTCGCTGACCACCATGCGGGCGCGCGCCGCGCCTCTCGGCGATCCGACACCGTCTCGGCAAAGCCTCAATGTTCTATCGAGAAGTTGGCGCGAGCGCGTTCCGTGCGAAGTGCGCTCCACCGTGCGAATTGCGCGCGCTTTTCCGGATCTGGATCGACATATCCGGTGAGCCAGAACCGAAACCAATCGACAAATCTCGTATTCCGCACAAGGCGGTGCAGCGGTTGCCAAAATTGATGACCTTCGTCCGCAAACGCGTACATTTCTACGGGCTTGTGAAGCATCCGAAGCCGATAGAGATACTCAATGGAGAAGCGGAACTCGCTCTCGTCGGTCTGGATGAGCAAGGCCGAGTTCATTCGAGAAGCATTCAAGGCCGGAGACACAAGGTCGTAGAAAGCCTTGCTATCGGGTCCGGGCAACGGAACGCCATAAAGATTGTGGAGGTAGTCGCCTATCGCGCCGCTCGGGAAGTAATAGGTGAATGGATCGGTGAAGCTCCCATGTCCTGCACCGCCGACCAAAAAATGCGTTGAATGTGTCAACGCATATTGAACGGCCTCCCCTGTGAAACTGAGCCCGCTCACGCCAATGCGCTTGGGATCGATCAGCTTCTGCGCAACCAGAAGGTCCGATGCGCTCTCCCAAGCATCCAAGGCCGTTTGCAGGTTGGCCGCTTGGCCCCTCGGGATGGTTCCAGAGGGGTGCGGCTGCTCCACATACCGCTTATCAGCATTCACGCAGAGAGACGCAATTCCATATCGTGCAAGCACGTGCTCCGGAACGTTCGCGCCGATACCGCCTCGCAGAAATCCTGCGCAACGATAACTCGTAATCACAAGGGGGCGGGTTGTATCCGATTTGCCTTGCGGAAGAACGAGGACCCCGGTCTGCTGACGCTTCCAGCGATCGAGCCAGCGCAGATAGCGTATTGAACCAAATCTCTTCGCCCGGAGAGCCTGGTTCGGGTCGAGCACCGTTCGCCATTGCCCGCTGATCAGATCTATCGAAATCAGGCGTGGCGGCTCGGCCGCCGCTGCGTATGTGCAGAGCGCCTGCCGGGCCGTGATCGCGCAGCCGACGGCGTGAAATCTATCGGACCCGCCCTCGGCCCCTATCAGGCCAGGAGATTGGAATATGGCATGCACGTTGCCGGAGCGTGTGTCCCACGACTGCAGTGTGGTTGAGCCGCCTGGCGTTTCCGTCACGAAAAGCACGTTGTTCGAATGCGGCTGCCAAGCGACGCTCTGGGTCGCGAGCATCACGTCATCGGAGAACGCACATTCCGTTTTGTCGCAAATCGCTATGTTGCGGTTTGAGCCCACAGACCTCAGGGCGAGCCTTAATGCTTTCGCCGAATGCGCGTTTGGAAGCGGGAATTCCACTATACGCCGGTCGCCGGAGACCGCGGCCGGCTCTATCGCATTGTCCGGCGCGTAGCCGGATCCCGGAGGCGGGCAATAAGCGGACACCTCTTCGGAGGTGGGAACACGGACTTTTCCGTCGGCCATATCGACGACGCGACACTTCGTGTTCGCCTTGCCGTTCAGCAGCGGACGCTCTCCGGCCAAGGAGTCGCGCATCGTCGTCATTCGACCCAGATAGGGCAAATTGCCTTCCAATTGCGACGCGACATTGACATTCTGGGTGATCAGCACGCCATTCGCATACTCGCTATGCTCGGCTGCTTTAATCTCCGCCCGGCTCGAACCAGCCAAATAAAAGAGCTGCGTGCAGCCAGGGTCTAATCGAAACGAGAGGACGTTGGCGTCATCGTGCGTGACTTTCCTGAGACGACCGTTTCGGTCGGCTGTCCACACAGCCAATTCCTCGCCATGCAGCGCGCGGAAATAGACGGAACTTCCGCACCAGACGGCCCGGGTCGGATTTGGACCGTATGTGTCCCACATGGGGTTGCCCCCATCGACGGTAATCGGACGAGATACATCATCAAGAGAAATCAGATGCCACGTCGCCGACGCGCTGTTCGTTGCGACATCCGGACGATCGACTCTGACGGCCGCGAACCTTCCATCGGCCGAGGCGGACAGTCCCGACAGATCGGCGACTTGAATGATGTCTCGGACCGTGACCTCAAGACCGTTTGCCGCGTCCATCGCGGCGTCCGCGGCGTGGCTTGGTCGCACGCTGGAGAACATCGACGCTGCCGACAAAATCACCGCCAGCGCCACAGCGAATCCGTGCCGGGTTGCCATACGCTCACCAATTCTTCTGGAATTGAATCGCCAGAGTCCGGCCTACGATGCTGGCATTTGTGGGGTCGTAGGTGGGATAGCCTTGGCCGACTGTGGCCCGGACAAAAGGCGGCGATTGATCGAACAAATTATTGGCGACGACTCCGATCGTCGTGTTCGAGAGAAGTCCGCTCCCGGTTTCGATCTTGTAGGCCAGCACAAGGTCAACCGTCGTGAGCGAACTGACATCGACCGTCGGCACGAAGCGGCCATCCTTGAAGCTGTCGGTGTAATTTATGAACGCATTCGCTCGCCAGGGGCCGTATGAATACAGCGCACCCCCGCGCAGCCGGTAGCTTGGCGGGAAGAAGACGGTTCCCGCTTCGTCGATTTCCGGCGCGCCCTTTTGCACACTGATGTCGAACTTGGTGAAATAGGTGCCCTCGAGTGTAACCTGCAAGGCTCCGGCGTCACCGATATCCGGGTTGATCGATGTGTTGAAATCGAAGCCCGATACCTTGTTGCTTGCCAAGTTGGTCAGCCGATCATCGACAACGACCACAGTGCTCGGATCGAATGCCATCGAATAGAAAGGGTAATATTTTGGCGATGATGTAAGGCTCGCGACATAGGCAGGCGAGGGATTTCGAGTCAGGAATGGCTGAATTGGCGGATAATTGAGACCGCCATACACTTCAGCCGCGGGATCCGGTGAAGAAATCCTGTCGGTGAAATCCACATCGAAGTATTCGACGTGCGCCTGAAAGCCAAAAAATGAGCCCGTCACCAGGTCGGCGCCGAACGATAAGCTTCTTGCTTTCTCCGGTTTGAGGTCGGGATTTCCGCCGCCCAAATCGATGATATTCGACATGCCTGACGGCACGGCGGGGTCGGGTACGGTGACTCCGATATAGTAGGCTTCCACCTGGTTCAGTTCCGCAAAAGACGGCGCTCTGAACGACGTTGAATAGTTACCTCTGAATTTCAGAACGCTGTCGACTTGCCAGACGACTCCAATTTTTGGATTCGTGGTGCCGCCAAAGTCGCTATAATGGTCGTAACGCGCGGCAGCGCTCAATTCGAGTGATTGAACAAACGGGATATGCTGAGCGCTCGAAAGAAGAGGGATCGCGAGCTCGCCGAACGCCGCATATATTGTGCGAGAGAGGCGATACGAGCCTATTCCGATAGGGCTTCCGTTTGAAACACCGGTTTCGGCCCGATAATCAAGCCCAAATGCCGCCTTAACGGCGCCGGCTGGCACGTCGAACAAACTTCCGTCGGCGGTTATGTTCGCCGCATAATCCGTTTCCCGATACGGAATTTGATATTGTTCCGAATGGTCGCTGCGCGTTACCGCGTCATCCAAACTGTTGAATGCGAACTGGCCGACGCCTTTGACATGCCAGTCCCCTTCCAACGCCGCATTGAAACCCGCATTGCCGACGAACTGCCGGTTCTCGCGCGCAGCACGGTCCACCACGGCTCCGTAACCGGCGGAGCTTGTCGCCACCAATAGTCGGTCCGTGTAGAGGGCCTCCGCAAACAGCTCCGTGTCCGGTACGATGTCGAAATAGACATTTGCATATCCCGAATGCGCCCTCCCGCTCGGGTAGGCTGTCGCGGGTCCCGTTGATAGCGCGGCTGTTGCTTCACGATCGCTCGCCTTGATCGCGGTATTGTCGTCGTATTGGTACGCCGTGAAAAAGCTTCCGCCATCGAACGTCTTCCCGAATGCTTGGGCGAGCTGCACCTGATCCAGCCCCCCGGATGTCGCTTGGCCATATCGGGCGGTTGTTTCCGCGCCATCGAAGTCTCTTCTGGTCACGATGTTCACGACGCCGGCAACGGCATCTGCGCCGTAAATTGGCGACGCACCGTCTCGCAGGACGTCAATGCGATCGATCGCGATGACCGGGATCATCGAAATATCGACCGACACCCCTTGCGAACCCATCGGAAGATGATTGCCGTCAAGGACGGTGAGGGTGGACGATGCGCCCAGAGCGTGAATATTGGCACTGGAGGCGCCGCCTCGGTTTTGCTGTGAATTTCCCAGCCCGCCAGCCTGGTTTACGGCCTCGACATTGATATCGCCTTCAAAATTCGACGGGAGGGCCGCCAAGGCTCCCTGCAAAGTATTTGTCCCTTGCGCCTGAAGTGTACCCCTGTCGAGGACGGTTATTGGCGAGGACTGAGCGTTTGCGTCGCGAAGATGCGTGCCGGTCACGACGACCGTTTCGACATCGTTGGTGCCTCCCGCCTCATTTGAGGCGGCTTCGACGTTTTTTGAGCGGACCATCAGAACGCCGGATCGGCTGACGTCGGCGCGCAGGTCTGTTCCTTGCAGAAGAAGGGCCAACGCCTGGTCGCGTGTATAGCTGCCACGCAAGGCCGGCGCGCTGCGTTCGCCGACGACATCGTCGGAGAACACGATCTGCTGCGAGGATGCGGCGGAGAAATCTTTCAACGCCTGGCCGAGCTTTTCTGCCGGAATATCGAACTGATAGACTGGTGCCGACTGAGCCAGCGCACCGCTTGCACCAGCCAACAGCAGCGCACTTGCCAGCGCAGACGACAACAGCAATGCCCCGCGGCATTCTCGAGTACGCATATAACAGCCCCCAACGTGATCCCACCGGCGCGATGCGCGCTCAGCCCACATAGGGGAGTACGACCGACCTCTAAAAATCCTCAGCGGGATTTTCGCATTTCCTTCATGTGCGTCACGAGCGCTTCTGCAAAACGATCTGATCGTCCGCCGACGTTGTCGCCTGAACGGGGAAATAACTGGTAATGGCATCCACAAAGGAGCCGACATCGCCCGCGTTGAAAACACCGCTGACCCGTAGCGCGGCCACAGCCGGATCGACGATCAGCGGCTTGTTGGTATAGCGGTTCATGCGCTCGACGGCCTCGCCGAGCGGTTCATTGTCCAAGATAAGACGGCCGCTCTCCCAGGCCGTTGCCACCGGAAGGCTGGCAGGCGCTATCATGGGCTTGGCATTATGCGCCACGACCAATTCCTGACCCGCGGCAAGCGCGATCGGCCTCGGCGGTGCCGCCGCGACGGACGCAACCATCCCCGCGGCGGTCTTCACGACGACATGACCCTCGATCAGAGTCACCAGAACCTTCTCACCGAGCCGTTCGATATTGAACGAGGTACCGACGGCGACGACGGTTTCCTTTCCCGCAGTGACGGTAAAGGGCCGGTTGATGTCATGGGCGACATCGAACCGCGCCCTGCCCCGCACCAGCACCAAGGTGCGAGCGGCCTTGCTATAGTCGACCGACACGGCGGTGTCGGAGTCCAGCGACAGCCGTGAGCCGTCGTCCAACGTCACCACACGGCGCTCGCCCACGCCGGTTTGATAGTCTGTGGACGTGAACCAGTACCAAGACAACCCGATGCCGGCGAACAGGCAGACGAACAGCATGGCGGCGATGGCGCCGAAGCGACGGTTGCGCGGCACGAAGCGCTGCAGCGAGGCGCGGCGTGCGCGGTCAAGCGCGTCGCGGCGGATGGCGATCAGTTCGGCGGCCGCTTGGTGATCTTCGAATTCGTCCCAAGTTGTACAGACGCTGGCATAGGCCTCCAGGTTTGCCGGTTCGCCGAGCCATGCAAGGAAATCGCCTGTCTGCGAGACTTGCTCATCGGCCTCGATACGCACGCGCCAGGCGCCGGCCGCTTCGAGGCGCGCCGACTTCGTGTCGGGTATGGAGACGATCCGTGTCACGGCCGTTCGAACCTTTCGGTGAGATAAGCGACGGCCTTGGCAAGGTGTTTCTCGACCGCGCTGTGGGACAGGCCGTAAAGACCTGCAATTTCATGTTGCTTCATCTTCTCGATCCGGTAGAGAACGAAGATGTCGCGGGTCCTTTGGCTGAGGCCGTCCAGCGCGGTCAAGACGCTCTTCAAGGTCTGCCTACCAGCTAGTACGCGTTCGGGGCTGATTTCCTCAATTAGTTGTGGGATCACGGCGTCGGCTGGGTCGCCAAAATCGGCGCGCGTCTCGGTCTTGCGGATGGCGCTCAGTCGGGCGCGATCGCGCAAGAGATTGGCGGCCGCGGTAAAGACATAGGATTTTGCGCGCTCGATATCGATGGCGTCGCCCTGGCGTAGGACCCGCAGGAAGACTTCCTGAGTCATGTCCTCCGCCTCGGCGCGGTTGCCGACGCGTTTGAGAAAATAGGCAATCAGGGGCAGACGGAAATTGCGGTCGAGCTCGGTGCGAAAGCGCGCGGCGGCAAGATCCGGCTGTTCCAAGGGCGGCACAAGAAATCCTCCTGAATGTGCCATTATAAGGTACGGCCGCGGTGCTGTTCAGCCGGGCCGTCCGAAATTATTTTTGGCCGCCGCCTGTGGAAAAGCGCTGCTCGTTCGTACTGGTTGAAAGGCCCTCACTTCGCGTTCCCGCCAAAGGGCGCGTACCTTGCGCCAGGTCCCGTCGCCAGCATCATCTGGGATGTCGTGCCAAAAGCGGAATAGATGGCGTCAAACCGGTGGGTCTTGGCATCCCCGACGCTCAATACCGTCACCCCGTCATTGCCCACGCCGACCGAGCCGATGACCATATGGGCCGGGCTGATTCCCGCTGCTTGCAATGCTCGCTGGGTATCTTGTGAAAGCGGTGCGGTCTCCGTCGTCATGAGAAGGAGAGACAATCTGTCGGTGTAGGTGCGAAGGAACAAAGTCGACTCCGCGCGAAACCGATTCCCATGCCGAGAACGCCTTGCGCAGTTCTTCAAGCCTTACCGTGGCGGCGTCGAAGGCATCGTTGCCGAGGAGAAGGCGATGTGGCGGGTTCTGAGATTCGACCGTCTCGACGATGGCGCGGGCAGCGCGCACCGGATCACCTCACTGTTTGCCGGAAAGGGCGCGCGTCCGGCTGTGGGAGGCACCCGCCGTCGCAGCGTAATCGTCGATTGCGGGCACGGTGAACTACTTCGGCATCTTGCAGTCGCCCTGCCGACTTTCTTACGCCGCAAGGATTTTGGCGCGAACTCGGTCAGCGGCGTGGCTGCCCGCATCGGACGCCGGCAAACCAAACGCGAGCCACGCCGGGCCGACCTCAAGCGCCATCGCAATGGCCAAAATCTTCTGCAGATCCGGCTCAGCCCCGTCGATCTCGTACATGCAATAGGCATTCCTCGACAAGACAGTCTCCGCGTCACGTCTACGCCCTGTCTTCGGCTTGAACCTGACCTGCTTGGCCACATGGCTCTGCGTCAACCCGAGTTCGAGCCGCCGCGCGGCCATGCGTTGACCGAGCGTAGCTGGCCCGGATGCTGCAACGTCCACCGGTCTTCCAATCCGGTTCATGGGACGACGCTCGCGAACTTTGACTGTATCGAAATCTTTCATTTTGATATTTTCCTGCTTCGCCTGAAATCTATTTGGGTCACTTGAACGCTGCATCGGCACAGCATAGCGGGATTGGTTTTCTGTCCAACATGCAGCGCAACGCGGTTAGTCGGCGTGCATAAGCATCGGTACGGCGCAATGAGATGTTCAGCGGTGAGGCCGTCGCGCGAAGCAGGCACTGCTCTGCCATGAGTGCGTCGTCGGCAGGTCGAAACGCAATGAGCGAGTGCGCGGCGATCCAGTTGTCGAGCGTCATGTCGTCCCATTGGCCATCGCATCCGATGACGAACGGTTCCCAACCGGAGTAGTACGAGTCAATCGCGAGCAACGACTTGCGCAGCGTGGAAGTTCGCACAGTCCCGAGGATGTGTGACTTCAGGCGCTTGCGCAGATCGAACGACGCACCCGAATACATGTGCACGTAGTTATCGATCCGCGCCGGCGGCCGACCGCCAAGCTCGAAATGCCCCGAGACCTCGAGGATCGGTTCGGCGTTCCGCATCAGGATCGCATAGACGCCAGTCGCGGCCTCGGGCACTAGCGCCTGATCGCCGATCCATTCGTCGGCGCGAATGAGCGCAAATTCCGACCAGTCGAAGTCCATTTCCATTTTGATTCCTTGTGCCATTTTCAACCAGTTGTTTACATTTCTTGTGGTATCTTGCAGGCCATATGCTAGGGCCGAAACCCAAAAAAGTCATTGTCGGTTGAATCGGTTGATGATTCCGTTGCTTCGTGATTCGGAGGCATTGGGATGCGGAACAACCTGTTTTGGCTGAGCGACGAGCAATGGCTTCGGATCGCGCCGCACTTGCCGACGGACGTGCGCGGCAAAGATCGTGTGGACGACCGTCGCGTAATCAGCGGCATCCTACATGTCTTGAAGAGCGGCTGCCGGTGGTGCGACTGCCCGCCGGAATACGGCCCCCATACGACAATCTACAATCGCTTCGTGCGCTGGGCCGAGCGCGGCATCTGGGAGCGGCTGTTCCGCAAATTGGCGGAGCGCGGACGATCCACCGATACCCAGATGATCGACTCGACGCATGTCAAAGCCCACCGCTCGGCCTCGGGCGCAAAAAGGGGGAGCTTAAGCTGGCGATCGGCCGCTCGCGCGGCGGGCGCAACACGAAAATCCACGCAATCGCAGATGCTAAGGGCCGTCTTCTTTCCATCCTCCTGACCGGCGGCCAGGCGCACGATTGCCCGCCAGCCCAGCGTCTCATCCGCCGAAGCAAGATCGCCAAGAAGCTGCTCGGCGACAAAGCCTACGACAGCGAAGAACTGCGATTATGGCTGACGGCGCGCGGCACCAAGCCCGTCGTGCCCAACAGATCGAACCGCAAGCAGCCCTTCAGCTTCGACAGAAAATCCTACAAGCAGCGACACAAGATCGAGAACGCCTTCTGCCGCCTCAAGGACTTCAGGCGCATAGCCACCCGCTATGACAGGCTGGCAAGAAACTTCCTCGCCTCCGTATGCCTCGTCGCTGCTATCGTGTGGTGGACTTTATGAGTCTGGACCCTAGCCGCCGTGCCAGGCACGAAGATTTCTGTGCCAACGCACATCTTTTACCGCCATGTCGGCCTGATCTCGGACAGACGGACGCTCGACGGCTTGCCGTTCGTCATCTCCAACTCGACGCGCGCAGGCGAATTGGTCGAAGAACCCCTTGGTGTTTTTGCCGGCGATCAGCCTTGGCGCATTGACGGATACCCTGGCCCGCTGCACCCTTGGCAAGTGATAGCTCGCGCCCATGCTTGCCAGCGCCGCTCCTATGACGCGCTGACATGGAATTGCGAGAATTTCGTCAATTATTGTCATGCCCTGCCGGAGACCAGCGGCCAGGTCGTGGCGACGCTGGTCATTGCCGCGTTGGGCGCTGTGGTTTTCGGCGCGGCGGCCAGAGCCTGAGCGTGATCTGATCTGCGCCATTCGGATCGGGCCGCTCTACATCGTGGATGGCTTGGCCAGCCAGCTCTGCAGCAACTCGGCAAGGTTGTAAGCCGGCGCACCTTCGACTGCACCTATGCCTGATCGGATTGCGAAGATCAGCCCTCCAAAAGACCGCGAAAGAATCTTCAACGTCCGCAATTCGATCGATGGACCGTTACGCAATCCTTGACTTCGGCCATGGCTGGCGCAGGGTGCTCGCCATTCGACGCCGATGGCCGTTGAATTTGTAAATAACAGTGGTGCTGGGAGGCGCGAGCGAGACAGTCCGTAACTGATCCCGCAGCGACGACGAAGAATCCCGGCAGTCGTCATCCGGTCCGAGACAGTTCGGATCAGCCCGAGAGCGGTCGTCACAAGGATTCTTGTGACGACCGCGCCGACCCCAAGAAATGGGAATATCTCGGTCGCTTAGACGGCAATCCTTTGATCGCACGGCGGCGCTGCTCAGGAGTATGAGCGCGCACGCATGCGCCTTGTGTCAACCCTACCAAGCAAACAACGCTTGGCAGGCGCGGATGGTCTGCGCCTGAAAACGAAAGAGATAAACGTAATGTCAGACTTGTCACCAAATCAAAATCACCACGAAGTCGCTGCTGCCCGCATGCTCGCAAGCGGCACTCCTACCGTCGCCGACCCGAAGGACGCCATCGAAGCGGAATTCCACGCGCTTTGCACGGAACGGTTCCTCACTAAGCTCGAGTCAGAGTTTGATCCTCTGACATACTACTTGGACGGCGTTCTTGAGACAAAGCATGGTGTGAAGTTCAAGACCGATTTCCACTTCGGTGATTTCGAGTGCCGCCCCGATGGTGTATGTTGGGCGTACGGTCTCTTCACCACTACCGCGCCCGACGGACAGTCGAGCAGTATTTTGGCGACGGGAGACGGCCGCGCCGAACCCTACCTTTTGGGCTTTGAAGGCGACGCCGTGCTGTTTGAGGGCATCTACCTCAATGAGCACCTTGCCGAGGTCGCCGCTGCACTCGTCGGCGAGGTGGAGAGGCAACTTAACCTCCCGTCGTAACGAACGCTCCCTGAACTCTCTCGCGTCCACAACATCACCAATCGGAATTCCAATGTCCCTTACAGAACATCGCAGCCCGTCGATCAATTTTATTTCAGCCATCTTCGCATCCGCCGTCGATACACCTGTCCCGGTTTGCGTCGATGACGAGATCCATCACATCGTTGATCCGGCTTTCATCACCGAGAATGTCGGTCGCCTCTACGCAAGCGCCCTGACCGACGACGGCGTGGCGTTCATTGTTGGAATCTTGGAGGAAGCAGAGGTGGACGATTGGAGGCGCTGCCCGTTTGCCGCCCACCGCTGCGATCCACAAGGATCGCAAACTGATGCTCTTCTGGAGTTTTAATAAGCTGGCCAGCCTGACCGAGGCACAGCAGATTGTGGACGCCACGGGAATGGAAGGGCTCAGCCACCTTGTGCCGGTGCCGGATACAGATGGATGGCAATTGGTCCACGCTGATCATGAGGTGTTCTACACGCTCGACGAGTTGTTGGCCGCGTACGCGGATGAGCCGACCGACGGCCCCGAAGGGGCGAGCGAAGCGAGTGATGATAGCCCACCCACGTGCTATGCCGACGCGGCCTGCGTTACCCCCTTCGATGAGACCGACTACTCCGACGAGATCGTCATCACGGCCGGGCACGGCGCGGACGCCAAGGAGGGTGTCAGTAACTCGGTGTAAGATGGTTTCTGTGAGTTTACCTTTTGAGAGGAGACTCACATGGCTACGGATTTTTCCCCTGAGATTCTGGATCAATTGCTGTCTGGTGGGCTCAAGCCCGCGGACCTTACCGGCGCGGATGGCCTATTCGTGCGCCTGAAGAAGGCGCTGATCGAACGGGCGCTTGGCGCCGAGCTGACCGATCACCTGGGTTACGCCAAGGGCGACCCGGCCGGCCGGGGCAGCGGCAACAGCCGCAATGGGACGAGCGGCAAGACGGTGCTGACGGAGGACGGCGAAGTGCAGATCGAGGTGCCGCGCGACCGCGCCGGCACGTTCGAGCCACAGCTGATCGCCAAGGGCCAGACCCGCTTCGACGGCTTCGACGACAAGATCATCAGTCTGAATGCGCGCGGCATGACGGTGCGCGAGATCCAGGGCCATTTGGCCGAGCTCTACGGCACCGAGGTCTCGCCCGATCTGATCAGCAAGGTCACCGACGCGGTGCTGGACGAGGTCCGCGAGTGGCAGAGCCGGCCGCTCGAACCGGTCTATCCGGTCGTCTTCTTTGACGCCCTGCGGGTCAAAATCCGCGACGAAGGCACGGTCAAGAACAAGGCGATCTACGTCGCGCTCGGATTAAAACCGTGCGGCGACAAGGATGTACTGGGGCTTTGGATCGAACAGACGGAAGGCGCCAAGTTCTGGCTCAAGAGCCTGCCCCCGCGAAGGCGGGGGTGATGAACGATCTGAAGGTCCGTGGCGTCGCCGATATCCTGATCGCCGTCGTCGACGGGCTGAAGGGCTTTCCCGAAGCGATCAACAGCGTCTTCCCGCAGACGCTGGTCCAGACCTGCATCGTGCACCTGATCCGCAGCAGCCTGTCCTTCGTCTCCTGGAAGGATCGCAAGACGATCCTGCCGTCGATCAAGGCGATCTATCGCGCCGAGAACGCGGACGCCGCCCTGCAGCGGTTGGAAGACTTCGAGGCCGAGTGGGGCAAGCGCTATCCCGCGATCGGCCAGGCTTGGCGGCGCAGCTGGCAGCACGTCATTCCGTTCTTCGCCTTCGCGCCGGAGATTCGCAAAATGATCTACACCACCAATGCGGTGGAGGCGTTGAACCGCTCGCTTCGCAAGATCATCAAGACCCGCGGCAGCTTCCCCAATGACGAGGCGGCGCTGAAGCTGCTCTATCTCGCCATCAGGAACGCATCCGTCCATTGGCGAAGGGCTATTGAATGGACCGCTGCGATGAGCCAGTTTGCCATCCAGTTCGGCGACCGTTTCGCGGGGTCAGCGGACTGACCCCATGGGGTCAGTCCGCTGACCCCGCAACCCAATCACAGAGGCCGATCTTACACAAAACTTCTGACACTCCCATTACAAGCGCGTGAGACGCGAGAAGACTCTCACTTGGGCCTATCACATCCTCGGAACCTTTCGTGCGGCGCTGACCTGGGCGGTGTCGGAAGATTGGATCCCCCAAAATCCCGCACTCGACGTGACGATCAAATCGCCGCCGAAGCGCACGGTTGTCTGGCATCCCGATCAAGCCGCGCTCTACATCGACAAGGCTCGCGAGCTAAAGTGGGCGTCGATCGTCGCGATGGCACACGTCTTCGACAGCATTGGACAGTCGCCCATTGATGTCAGAACCCTGCTGCGCAAATCCTATGACGGTCGCTGTATCGATGTATCCCGTGCCAAGACCGGCATGGAGGGTGCGCCCATCCCGCTCTTTCCGATCGCCAAGGCTGCGCTGGATGAGTATCTCGCTTCGCAACCCGCGAAACTTCCTGACGCCCCGCTGTTCACCAACGACCGTATCGGGGGCATGTGGAACCAGAGCACACTCATCAAAGTCCATGCGAAGATCCGGACCGCCGCGGGCCTGCCTACGAAGCTCCAGTTCCAAGACTTCAGGACGACCGCGCTGACGGAGGGTGGCGCGGCCGGCGGTACCGTCGATGAATCGCGCGGCTTGGCACGCCACTCCACCCGGTCGGCTGGGGAGCACTACGTTCATCCCGACGAGCGGTTTGTGGAATCGATCCAAGCGAAAAGGCTTGCCCACCGGAACAAACATGGGGCAAAAGTTGGATGACGGATTTTCGAATGTTGGAAAACCTGCAGACCCCGTAGCTCAGCAGGATAGAGCAACGGTTTCCTAAACCGTAGGCCGCCCGTTCGAATCGGGCCGGGGTCGCCAGGTTTTCGGTATCTTGGCGCAAGCGCCACAAACCCAGCGAACCCGGGACTGGCGAGATATCGCGGGATGAAGTGGGATGAGCGCCCGCTACCCGTTTCGGAGGATTCGCCCTCTTACCGCTGGTTGCGGTAGGAGTCGGGGATGGGCGTCGCTAGGTCAATTGCAACATGGCTCGGTGAGCAAGCGCGGGCCGTGCGCGTCGCTATCGAGGGCGGCATCGGTGCCGCAGTTCTCGCAATTTGGATCACTGTTTGGTTTTCAAACGGTGATCCTTTGATCATCATTCCAGCCCTAGTTTTTGGGACGTTGATTGGTTGGCTGGGATTGGCAACTTCCAGTCTGTCAAAGACATGGAAGATCATTTGGGCATTAGCATTCGCTATCGCCTCAGTTGTGAATGGAGCGGTAATTTATCGACATACTCATCCCATCTCGATTTCGATGCCTCCGCTTGGCCAGAAAAAGCAATTTCATTCTCCTATCCCGCCAGCGCGTCCCACACCTATTTCACCACAAGCGAACAGTTCTGCTCCGCCTCCTAAACCGAAGCCAAAGCCAGATACCGGAACTACAAGAAGGCACGTCACACCTTCGTTGTCAGTGACCAATTCACCGGGGAGCATCATCGCGCCGAGCGGCAACAGCATCAACACGATAATCAATCAGGGACAGCCAGAAGTATTTTCTGTCAATGAGGGAGATTCATTTTCAGTACCAGCAGTTCAATATTGCATCGTAAATGTCATCCCAGGAAAGGCGACGAAAGAGACCGATATCTTTCTTCCGGCTAATCCAATTAAGGACGCGATCGTTGAAGTGAGATTTGTATGGAGCTTGCACATGACCACGAACGGTCAGCCGGTAGCTATTTACACGAGCGAGCCAATAACTGATTCAAATCTCGCGGGCGTTCTTCCGATGCCAAGCGATTCAAAGCGATTTGTATATGATGGCCAGCAATGGAGATAACGCATCTCTAGAGTCGTAACTCCCGCACGCCCATCGCCTCTAGGCATTGCACCAGAAACACCGCTGTAAACCCGCCACGCGCGACCTTGTTGCGGATATTCACGGCGGTATCGTCTATGCCGATCTTGCTAAGCCGTTCCACCAGCCCGTCATAGGTCACGCCGTGGCGCTTCATCTCCGATTTCAGGAGATTCTTGGTTTTTTCTGTCCAATCCACCTTGGAAGCCATTGGAAATCCTAACGGTTTTGCCACGTCGTAAATATCACCATATCCGTTACATTCGCCATTGACAAGGCTACCTATTGCCGCCATATCCGTTACACAAGTAACGGATACAGTGACAAGTGCCCAAAACCCATTTCCTCCAAACGAAAGCCGCCCGGACGCTCCGTCTGGCCGATGTCTTTCGGATGTCGGAAACGGAAGCTGAGGCCACGTTCCGCAAAATCCGCTGGTCCGATACGGACGGCGAGCCAGTGTGCCCGTCCTGCGGCTGCATCGGGGCCTATCCTTCGCGCCGCGTCACGGGCTCACCCCGCTTTCGGTGCAAGGCCAAGGAATGCCGCAAGGACTTCACGATCACGTCCGGCACGCTGTTCGCCTCGCACAAGGCCCCGCTGCGGACGTACCTGGCCGCGATTGCCGTGGCCATGAACGAAGTCAAAGGCAAGAACGCGCTGGCGCTGTCGCGCGATCTCGGCATGTCCCACAAGGCTTGCTGGGTTCTGATGCACAAGGTCCGCGAGGCGATGGCGGAAGAGTTCAAGGGTCGCAAGATCGGCGGCGCTGGCAAGGTTGCTGAGACCGATGGCGCGTATTTCGGAGGCTATATCCGTCCGGCCAATCGCAAAGAGGATCGCGTCGACCGTCGCCTTGCCGCGAACCAGAACGGCAAGCGCCAGTCCCTTATCATCGTTCGCGAGCGCAACGGTCGTTCGCTCCCCGCCGTGTTCAAGTCGGAAAGCGCCGCCGTGTCTTGGATCAAGTCGCGCATTGAAATGGGGACCGTTGTCAACGCTGATGAAGCGTCAAGTTGGGATAGCCTCTCTTCGAAATATGAAATGAAGCGGATCAACCATCAGGAAGCCTACAGCGACGGCGAGGCTTGCACGAACCAAGCCGAAAGCTATTTCTCCCGCATCCGTCGCGCGGAAGCCGGTCACTTCCATCACGTCGCCGGGCCGTACCTTCTGCGCTACGCACAAGAGTCCGCATTCCGCGAAGATGCGCGCCGGGTCGATAACGGGACGCAGGTTCGCCGCGTGACGGAATTGGCGTTGAAGCGTGGGCCTTCGGTGGATTTCAGCGGGTACTATCAACGGCATAAGGCAGCGTAACTCGGTTCGACTTGGAACGATGATTGCGGCCAGTCGTGAATATCGGCCTTGTATCAACAGGCGGCAGCACAGCACTTTGCGCGACGGTTTCAGAAGTGGTGCTGGGCTGGGCTAGATGAGCGCTCTGGGAGGGGACCATGCAGCAATGCAACATGACTACCACAACGATATTTGTCATCGCAGTATTCCTAGGCTCGTTGCAGCAAGGTGCGTATGCGCAAGGGACGCAGACGATTGGGACTGCGGCGCCGTTGGAGACGGATTCTGCCGGTCACACCGGACAAGCGGCGGTAACTTCTGTCTTCCGAGTTATCTGCAAAGAAAATGGGACGTTTGGGACCGGGTTTTTGCACAAGAGCGGAAATGTCATCACAGCTGCCCACGTTATCGATGGGTGCGCGAACCCCGTGATAGCGCTTCCCGACAACAAGACCCTTGTGGCCGCAAAGGTAATGCGAGCTGATTATGACAAAGACCTTGCGTTGTTGAAGCCAGAGACTCCAATTTCTGGGAACCCGCTTCCAATTTCGAATACCCCTGATTTGGCGTACGGCGCAGAGATTGCATTCTGGGGATTTCCATCTGGCTACGTGGGTGTTCCGCCGATGCTGAGTGTTGGCTATATCGCTGGCATCGATGGAGTGAGAACGAAGACCAATAAAATTGTGCCTCAACTCGTTGTTAATGCCGCAATCAATCATGGCAATTCTGGCGGCCCGGTCCTTCTTGTAGAGACCGGCGAGGTAATTGGTGTTGCAGATAACAAGATTGCTCCGCTGTCCGACGTGGCGTTGTCGGCGCTCAATGCGCTCCAAAATCAGCCATCTGGATTTACTTTCACCGCAACGTCGCCTGACGGCAAAACGCGAACTTTCTCGGAGGCACAGGTCGTCGCGATGGTATTGGAAGAGCTTCGGCAACAGGTGCAGCTTGTTATCGGCCACGCTGTCATGCTGGGAGACTTGCGCACCTTTCTCACAGATTGCGGCGTCGATCCGTAGCTGCGGAGATTTGTGCATGACAATACGCCTTCCCTCGGTTAGATTGCTCTAGCCGATTGCTTCGCAAGGCGCGGCGTATGCATCCAGGCGTGGAGTTTGCACCTCCACGCGGATCGCCAAATCAGAATCTAACTCAAAGCGGAGTGGTGGCCTAGTCGTCTTGACTGGGCATTTCCTTCGCTATCCATTTCACCCCGCGCCCATGACCGACTTTCTCGACCGTATCTGCCTTCCGCAGGTCGTGGAGCGATACAAGGATGCGTCGGATGAAGTCCGTCCGGATTTTGCGGTTCTTGTCGGGGTCTAGCCGCTTATCCAGCATGGCTTGCACCGCCACGTCATCGGCCCGGATGGCCCCCTTCTGCCGGAGCATGTCCCGGCAGCGACGGCTTATCTCGTTCCGGCCAAAGTAGGTTGACCGGGCGGGCATCCGGCCCTTGGTGGGAATTTCGGACGGCTCTAGGCCGTACAGGGACAGCACGCCGTCAACGTGAACCAGGTCTGCCTGTAGCTTGTCCAGGCGCTTGTAGAGGTCTGCGATCTCACCAGCGATGGCAGACCGGCGCTCTTTCAGACCCGAGATAATGAACGCATCGCCCATCGCCTAAAGCTATGGCGGCACTCGCCATTTTGCTTGTGGCGTTTGCGCCAACATACCGCAGGTTTTCGGTATTTTGGATAGAAAGTTGAGATACGGGTGTGGGTTCAGGGTTGCAAGGTCTTGTGCGGTGTAACGATAGTCCAACTACGTGAGGGCCGAACCCAGGCTTTGACGCAACGTCCGTCAGCCCAACGTCGTTTTGCCCGGAAATAGACGCCGTTGGTCGCCTCATTTGTGTCACCTGCATCTAAAGATTGAGCGCACCTTTCGGAGGGGTTTCCACTTACGACTATTCCAATCGAATGATTTGATCGTCGCTATCTCGTTCAGATACCGGCAGGCGCTTTCGAGGGACATTCTACATAGAATGCGGCTTCTCCCGGTTGCGCGCTGTGTGACCTCAAGAACCTGTGACGGTTCGTAGTCCGAAACAAATTTGCAGCGATTCTCCCACGAGATTCGAGAGAAGGATCGATATTGTGGACGTGACAGTAAAATCAACTCTTGCGGCCTGCGTACGTCAAATTTTGTTGGAGAGATAAAGATAATTGGTGAAGGGCGACTTCGGGGTGTCAGCGTAATTATCCTAATCCAGTTTCTGGCGCCCCTGTTAGGAGTCTCTCCATGGAGAAGATCTTTCACAGATGAGGGCAATCCCGAGAATACCTTCGCATCAGCATCATCCAGCCGCCCGACTGGCAGCGAAAGCAGCAAGACAAAAATGGAAATGCGAGCCTTCTTCATTTCGCCTTCACCGAATTCAGCCAATGCTGTTGGGTAGCATTGGAGATTGCCATGACTGGAGTATAAAGAGTCACTCCGCTAGGGCCGAAACCGTTCGCATTAGTGTAAGCGTAACCCCACTGTATGGTGGTGATAACACTGTAGGAACCGTCGGCGTTCATGCTTACAAGGGATGTTTGAGCCTGGAAGCTTCTGTCGCCCCTCCAAGAGGGCCAATCCATGAAGTTCGGGCCCGAGGAGTAGTCGTTCGGGAAAAAGGGTGGGTTGTCACTATCGGATTTCCAAGTGCCGTCTTCTCCGAGAAAAGCGCTCCGAACACTGTATGTCTGAATCCAGTCTAAATTCTGCGCCTTTCCGTTGTAGTGAAGAGTCAGGTCGGCACCGCAAAAAGCTTCATTGCAAAGCTGCGTCATCGTGTAGCTTAGAGCCGATCCGGAAAGAAGTTGAGTCGGGTGAATCGGTTGTGATTCCGTTGTGGGTGCTGATTCGCAACAGGAGCACCCGATGTGGAAGCCGGAGCACCGGCTGTCGGCGAGACGCAATGGTCTTCGCTATTCCAGCGACATGACGGATGAGGAATGGTCACTTGCGGCGCCGTTGATACCCCCGGCCAAGCGCGGCGGGCGCAAGCGCACGACGGATGTGCGTGAAGTCTTGAACGCCATTTTCTATGTGCTTTGGACGGGCTGCCAATGGCAGGCGCTGCCGAAGGATTTTCCGCCCAAGAGCACGGTTCACGACTATCTCGAACTGTGGAACTGGGACGGGACGTTGGAGCGCATCCATCACGCGCTCTATGTGGCAGTGCGCGAGAGCCAAGGCCGCGAGGCCAGCCCCACCGCCGCCATCATCGACAGCCAGAGCGCCAAGGGAGCGCTCAAAGGGGGGCTCTGCTCGATCCTTCAGGCTACGACGCGGGCAAGAAGGTCAAGGGCCGCAAGAGGCACATCCTCGTCGATACGCTCGGCCTGTTGCTGAGCGTCGCCGTCCACAGCGCCGACATCCAGGATCGCGACGGCGCAGCGCTGGTCCTCGACAAGCGGACGCGGCGATCGTTTCCCTTCATCGAACGTATCTTCGCCGACGGCGGTTACAACGCCAAAAAGACCGCCGATGCCGTCGCCGCCACCGGAACCTGGGTCATCGAGATCGTCAAGCGCAGCGATGCCCACCGCTTCGTGGTCATGCCAAAACGCTGGATCGTCGAACGCACCCTGGCCTGGATCAGCCGCAACCGACGCCTGGCGCGCGACTTCGAGCGCTACGCCACAACCGTCGCGGCCTTCATCCGCCTCGCCATGATCCGCATCATGCTCAGGCGACTTGCCGCAAATCCCTCAAAATGATTCAGTTCTTTCCGGATCGGCTCTAAGTGGCCCAACCTCCCCCGAGACAGATCTACCCACACGCGGAGAATTGGGAGGAGGGCCGGCGCTATTTGGATCATTTCCAGACGCTGTACTCCCGATGCCGACCGATGAAACGCCGAAGTCGCCGCCGACGACGAATTTCCCCGCTTCGCCGCCCGTGTTTGGGCCCGCGCCGTTGGGCGAGCTGGAACTCACTTGTATGCTGCTTGTGGATACCAGGACCATTTCGGTGCAGGTGACGCAGCCGCCGGGTACGTGCGAGCCCGTACACACCGCATGAGCGCACGCGTTGATCCAGTACTTGTTGAAGTGCCTCTCCTGGCTCTCGTCCACCAAGCCGCTGGGATCGGTCAGCGACAGCGGGTTGTTGAGGACATAGCTGTAGCGATTGAACGACTGGCCGTCGAACGGATCGGGGATCGTCGGGTTGTGTGATATTCGCTTGTTGCGAGCCCACCCCAGGCCCGACACTGAACACACAAATGTTACCGCTTTGCGCAAACTGGAAATTGATGACACCGAGCGTGAGATTCTGCACAAGAAAATCATCCCCGCGTTTGGTTCATGCTGGTAGCGTTGCTAAACCAAAATCCGGCCACATGACCGGCGTCTGCTACCAGAACGCTATTGCCGGTCTGGGACTGCCAGTTCAACGCGGGATATCCAACACTTTCGCCGTTGACGACTGCATTATATCCACCGCCAAGGCTCGCGCCTAAGCCAACCATTTGTGTCTATTGGCGAGGAGGTAATTTCAGCACATCGGCTAGCCGATCAATTATCTCAGCGGGGGATTCCTTCAAGGAGCCAACGGGGAAGGTCTTTTCTCCGCCATCGCGCAAATGGACTACTACTGCTTGACCATTGGCGCTGTTAGACACCTTTGCAATCTCTTCGCATCGCACCGAGAAGATCCATCTGCGGACAAAGATCAACATTCCTTGTTCAATCCAGACAGCCCTGCCTTCACAATATAAAAGTTGTTTCAGCACGGCGGCGATTACGAGAAAAACAAAAAAGCCGGCGATCCAGCCAAACGCAATTGCGGGGATTACGAATACGCCGCGCGGGGAGGCCAAGGCACGACTTACAAGATGCCCGCCATAGCTCCAAAAGGTTGCATAGGGCACAAGCATAAGTACCAGCAACACGAATCCGATCTGAGACCACACCTTCAACTTTCGATAATGTGCAATCGCTGTCATATTTTCCTGTCAAAATGGATAATACATTGGGATGCCATTTTCTTCATTGAACCGTTCGGCTTGCGCTGCGGTCGAATAGCCTTGCAATATCGCTTGCCCGGTGGCGGAAGGGCTGGGCATGCCAAAACCGACCAATGCCCCTACCGCCGTCCCGCCAATTGCGCCAGCTAAGTTTCCGACTCCAGGAGCGAACGAACCAACACCAGCGCCAATAAGTGCATCTGCGCCGATAGACGTTCCGACAATGGCTACGCTGTTCGCGGTAACGCCAATCGCAGTGGCACCCACGGGCGCCCCTTTACTGATTGCTGATATTCCTTCGAAAGTCTGCTCCCCGACTACAGCCGCTCCGCTGAAAGTTTTGAACACGGTTCCCACGCGCTCAAAAGCCTCCGCGGCGCCTTCGCCCCTTGCAAAAAGACCTACTCCACTCGTGAACACTGCTTGCCCGTCGACAGCATACCCCGTTGCCCCAAATGCTTCACCAATGCCGTTCCAATTCACCCTATTTGTGCCATTTGTATCACCGCCACCTATTGGGGTCGGGTCGCGGTTCGAGGCGCCGTAATTGGCGAGGCCGAATTGATTGAAGCTTTCAAAGTTGAACGACACCCAGAAGCAGCAGGTTACCACCACCGTCTCGATCGGCGTGCCGACGAGGGTTTCGGACGTTTCCACCCAAACGCCGCCGGTGCTGCTTCCGGTCGCGGTGCTGCTTCCGGTCCACGCATCTCCGAGACCCGCACCCGAGGCTCCGGAAGTGAACGCGAGAAATTGCGCGCCAAAGCCGATATAGCAGCCGCCGCATCCTCCCGGAACCTTCGATCCGGTGCACACGTCTTTCTCGCAATTGGTGATGACGGTCCGTGTCTGTGGCGCATATCCGGACGGGTCGTAATGGGAGAGAGGATTGTTCATGACATAGCTATAGCGGTTGAAGCTCTGGCCGTTGAACGGATCGGGGATCGTCGGGTCCGGACTCATGAACCTTCCGAGCGTCGGATCGTAGATGCGCGCGTTGGCGTTGACCTCGCAGATGTTGTCCAGCATCTCGTGGCCGGTGAAGCCCCGGGTCGTGGTTGAGGTGATGCCGCATGCCGCGTTGTCGGTGCCGTCGCTGTTGCGGCGTCTTCCCCAGGCGTCGTAGCTGAGGCGCTCGGCCACGCCGCCGGCGTCGTCGGTCATCACCGCGACCGAGCCCAGATGATCCAGCACGAAGTACTTCCAGCTCGTCGCGCCGCCCACGACAGAGAACCGCTCGCCCAGGATGGCGCCGCCGACCTTCAGGTAGTCGTGCCAGGTGGTGGTTCCGCCGGCGACGAGCTGTTCGCTCATGGCGCCGGAGGCGGGGTCGTTGAGGTAGGTGGTGGTGGAAGTGAGCGTGCCGCCGCAGGCGGTGCCGGCATAGACCGCCATCGCGACGCGGGCGTGGCCGGAATCATAGGTCAGGCAATCGGCCGTGCTGCCCTGGACGATGGAGGCCGCCATGTTGAACGCGGTGTAGGTGACCGTTCGGCCGGCGCCGGCCGTCATGTTGCCGTCGGCGTCGTAAGTGTAACCCGGATTGGTCACGCCGTTGACGGTGCCGGCGATGGACGACACCGCATGCGGGTGGGCCGTGCCGGCGGCTGGGTAGCTGTAGGTCCCGACATCGGATTTGGACGTGATGTTGCCCAGCGCGTCATAGCCGACCGACTTGGTGATGGCGCCGCTGGTGCACGAGGCCGGGCCCGAGGATCCGGTGGCCGCGTTGGTCAGCCGGTTCAGCGCGTCGTAGCAGAACTTCTCGAAGACGCCCTGATGGTTGTCGGAGCGATAGGTCAGGTTGCCCAGCGTGTCGTAGCCGTATCCGCGTCGTCGCGGATATGGTGGACGATGCCGACCACGGCTGATGAAGAGGTCCAAGGAAGTGCCCTAGGGCATCGCCTCCAAACATTGCTCGTGCCAAATACCCGGAACACCGTGTAAGCGATAAAGCTCGTCACCTCCATGGTAGAATCCCACATCCTCCACCACAGCTATCTGACCAGCATAATTCAATTGCTCTGGGTTCAATTTGTTGTGGAGCTTCCAAGTTCTCGAAAACTCTTCCAAAAAGGAGCGGCCTGCTATGCGGACCCTAGAACCCTTTGGAAACTCCTCTTTGTAAAGACCCTTTGTTTTTCCCATCGCTAATATGGTCCCACAGTTATGGTGTTGGCACAAACGTCGTTACTTGCGTGGGGTTCACCAACTGGAACTGTGGTGCACCTCCGCTTGTGAGCGGCCCGTTGAACGCAGGCCCTAGGTTGGACGCAGGAGTTTGAAACGTGGTCGAGAACGCACCTTTCCCAGCGTCGATTTCGAGCGCGCCTTCCACCTGAGATGCGCTCATTCCCGACAAATTGCTTGTCGTTACGAAGGAGCCTGCATTTAGAGTGCCCCCTTCACCAATTGCCGCCGCACCTGCTGCACTGGTGAAGTGCGTCACCGTCTCCAGACCGGTTTCCTCTGCGCCCCTTATTCCAATTTGCTCGGGAATACTTGCGCCGAAAGTGGCAATCGCAAGTCCGATGTTGAACAGGACGCCTTCACCCCCATTCTCCAGAGGCGGCTCTCCTTCCCAGTGTCCAGTTGCACCATGTCCTGGCCAGTGTCCTGTTGCGCCACCTGCGACCCCGAAGATTCCTCCATCTACGCCCGCGGTTTCATTTCCACCGGATCCCTGCACCGTGGGGAAGCTGTAGTTGAACGACACCCAGAAGCAGCAGGTTACCACCACCGTCTCGATCGGCGTGCCGACGAGGGTTTCGGACGTTTGCACCCAAACGCCGCTGGTGCTGCTTCCGGTCGCGGTGCTGCTTCCGGTCCACGCATCTCCGAGACCCGCACCCGAGGCTCCGGAAGTGAACGCGAGAAATTGCGCGCCAAAGCCGATATAGCAGCCGCCGCATCCTCCCGGAACCTTCGATCCGGTGCACACGTCTTTCTCGCAATTGGTGATGACGGTCCGTGTCTGTGGCGCATATCCGGACGGGTCGTAATGGGAGAGAGGATTGTTCATGACATAGCTATAGCGGTTGAAGCTCTGGCCGTTGAACGGATCGGGGATCGTCGAATCCGGACTCATGAACCTTCCGAGCGTGGGATCGTAGATGCGCGCGTTGGCGTTGATCTCGCAGATGCTGTCCAGCATCTCATGGCCGGTGTAGCCGCGTGTCGTGGTTGAGGTGATGCTGCATGCCGCGTTGTCGGTGCCGTCGCTGTTGCGGCGCCGACCCCAGGCGTCGTAGCTGAGGCGCTCGGCCACGCCGCCGGCGTCGTCGGTCATCACCGCGACCGAGCCCAGATGATCCAGCACGAAGTACTTCCAGCTCGTCGCGCCGCCGACCGTGTAGAACCGCTCGCCCAGGATGGCGCCGCCGACCTTGAGATAATCGTGCCAGGTGGTGGTTCCGCCGGCGACGAGCTGTTCGCTCATGGCGCCGGAGGCGGGGTCGTTGAGGTAGGTGGTGGTCGAGCTCAGCGTGCCGCCGCAGGCGGTGCCGGCATAGACCGCCATCGCGACGCGGGCGTGGTCGGAATCATAGGTCAGGCAATCGGCCGTGCTGCCCTGGACGATGGAGGCCGCCATGTTGAACGCGGTGTAGGTGACCGTTCGGCCGGCGCCGGCCGTCATGTTGCCGTCGGCGTCGTAGGTGTAACCCGGATTGGTCACGCCGTTGACGGTGCCGGCGATGGACGACACGGCGTGCGGGTGGGCCGTGCCGGCGCCGGGATAGGAGTAGGTTCCGACATCGGACTTGGCGGTGATGTTGCCCAGCGCGTCATAGCCGACCGACTTGGTGATGGCGCCGCTGGTGCAGGAGGCGGGGCCGGAGGATCCGGTGGCCGAGTATTGCAGCCGGTTCAGCGCGTCGTAGCAGAACTTCTCGAAGATGCCCTGGTGGTTGTCGGAGCGATAGGTCAGGTTGCCCAGCGTGTCGTAGCCGTAGTCGAACGCCGCCACCGCGTCGGACGCCCCGGCCCGGACATTGGTGAGCAGGCCGGTGTTGGCGTCGTAGGTCTGGGTGGTCGAGAAGGCGGCGTTGCCGGCGGTCTGGACGGTCGGATGCAGCTCGGCGTCGGCGCCCGACAGCGTCCACAGCACATGGCTGTCGGAGCCCGTGGCGCAGGTGTGGCTGCCGCCATTATCGGTGACGCGGCACAGATAGCCATAGGCGTTGTAGAGGTCCTTCACCACCAGGCCGGAGGGATAGCTCACGGTGTCGACGGCCCCGTTGGTGGCGTTATAGGCCGTGGCATAGGCATAGTTCGTGCCGCCGACGGCGATCGTCGTGCCCGTGGGCCGGCCCAGGCCATCATAGGTGAAGGTCTTGGCCGTGGTGGCCGACGCGCAGCTCGGATTGCTCGACGCGGAGGTGCAGCTTGCCTGCACCATCCCCACGCCATGGACGGCGCCGTCATAGACCCAGTCGGTGTAGCTTCCGGCCTCGTTGCGCTCCAGCACCCGGCCGAGCAGGTCGTAGGACAGCGTCGTGGTCTGGCTCCTGGCGTCGGTCTGCGACCGGATCTCGCCCAGAACGTCGGGGACATAGCTCCAGGAGCCCATGTCGGGATCGGCGGAGGCGGTCTTGTTGCCGCGGATGTCGAAGCTGTTGGCGATGACGTTGCCGGAAGGGTCGGTCACCGTCAGAGGATCGCCGAAGGCGTCGTAGACATAGGACGTCGCGTGGCTGGCCGCGTCGGTCACCGAGGCGTTCAGGCCCTGGGCGTTGCGCGTGACGGCGGTCGTCTGGCCCTGGTCGTTGGCGGTGGAGACGGTCAGGCCGTTATAGGCGACGGTGGCATAGCCGCCATTGGGCAGGTCCTGGCGCGTCAGGCGGCCGAGGTCGTCATAGGTGTCGACCGTCCATCTGGGCGTGCCGCCCGACACGAAATAGGGCCGGCTGGTCTCGTAGACCCGGCCGTTGGCGTCGTAGACCGTGGCGGTGCGGCTGGCGCCGCCGCCATAGCCCTGCACGTCCTGGGCGATGACGCGGCCGAGCGCGTCGTAATAGGCCGTGGCGACGGGGCCGATCTGGGTGACGCCGTCCGACGCGAAGGCCTCGGTCTGCTTCAGATAGGCGCCATAGGTCGGGCAGCTCGCCGCCCCGCCATTGACGCCGACACGCGTAAGCCGACGACACGGGTTGCAGGCCGCACGGCTCCAGCGCGTCGAGGGTCCACGCCGTTGCGGATGTAGTAGGCTGCGAGAGCTTGAAGCCACATCGTATTGTTTTTGAGTTTGGAGATACGCATCACCTCCCGATTTTATACAACCTGATAGCGTGTCCGAGTGGGAGAGTTTTCTGCGGACCGGAAGAGCGCTGCCCTTTGGCAATATAATTGTTCGGCGAAAATCCGCCGAGGGGCCCACCCTCTCTTTCCTTCTCGTTCTCGCGGCGTTCCAGACCACACTCCGTTTCGGGGCAACCCAAGCGGCGTATGTGTATAATCGAAGTAGATGTCCGTTCCGTTCGAATAGCTTGCTGGAACAAACCGATTTGTGTCTCTTGATCGTTAGCATCCCACACTTTTTGCGAGAAAGCGCAGATCAGAGATTGCAGAGTCGGATGAGAGAAAATATCTCTGTTGTAGAGACCTAGCAAAGAATTCGCAGGCTTTTCGAGGTGGCATTGTGCAAACCACTTCGAATCGACTGCTCTCAGAGAATTGGGCGATCTGAATCGATCCGTCTACGGGCAGCGAGCCTGCTTGAGTGGAACAGCGATACCTATCTACGAAGCGCAAAAATCCATGGTAATTTGAATGTGAGAGCAAGATCAGCCTTTCGATCCCAGTTCTTTTGAACTCAAATGGTGACACCCAAATCACGGGCGCAAGGCTATTGCGCCCGCCAAGATTCAGCAGCCGTACCCATTCATGGACACTTTCAGGCGCAGGCGTGCCGCTGGGGTTCGGCATTATCAGTGCACGATCTACCGCCTTTGCACATGAGACGGCGATGCAAAGAGCAGCCAACACAGTAGCTACAAGCAAGCCGGCTGGACTCTTCATTTGGAAAACTCCGGTGCCTTAGGGGTAATCATGCCATTAGCATCCGTGGAAAACCCCCACGTGAAGGTGTAGATGACACGACCTGTCGCGAGGTCAATAACTTGGTCTTGTGCTGACCAATCCACATTATCCAAGCCAGTGCCAGCTCCCAACGTTGGTGTATCCCAGAATGTGCTCGAAGGTAGGTCCAGAGAATTTGAGGAGTCGTAGTAGGGATAGTCGCCGTCGTGCTGCCAGCCAGTATCTCCATAAGGGCTCTGTATACGGTAGTTCTGCTTCCACTGAACTTGCCCAGAGCCCTTGAAATTAACTACGAGACCTTCGCCGATTCTACCTTCGACCCCGCGATAGTTGGCCATTTTCCACACAAAGGGACCGGAGCTGCCGTAGGTCCAAGGCCCATAATTGCCAAACTGAGAGCCAGCTTTATTTGTGTTTCTCTGGGCAGTGACGACGGCACATTCAATTTCAGCTACACACCCTCCATCTGTGTCGTCTCCAGACGCTGTACTCCCGATGCCGACCGATGAACTGCCGCTATTAGAATATTGTCCAACGTCGCCGGGCGCGCCGCTGGGCGATGCGGAAGTCACTGGCTTGTCGGCTACCTGAATCCACTCCGGTCGAATATCGCAACTGGAACAGCCGCCGGCTATGAGGGAGCCGGTGCCGCACACTCCATGTCCGCATAGATCGATCCAGTGCTTGGGACTCACCTTTGGTGATTGGTCCACCAAGCCGCTCGGATCGGTCATCGACAGCGGATTGTTCATGACATAGCTGTATCGGTTGAAGCTCTGGCCGTTGAACGGATCGGGGATCGTCGAATCCGGGCTCATGAACCTTCCGAGCGTGGGATCGTAGATGCGCGCGTTGGCGTTGATCTCGCAGATGCTGTCCAGCATCTCGTGGCCGGTGTAGCCGCGTGTCGTGGTTGAGGTGATGCTGCATGCCGCGTTGTCGGTGCCGTCGCTGTTGCGGCGCCGACCCCAGGCGTCGTAGCTGAGGCGCTCGGCCACGCCGCCGGCGTCGTCGGTCATCACCGCGACCGAGCCCAGATGATCCAGCACGAAGTACTTCCAGCTCGTCGCGCCGCCGACCGTGTAGAACCGCTCGCCCAGGATGGCGCCGCCGACCTTGAGATAATCGTGCCAGGTGGTGGTTCCGCCGGCGACGAGCTGTTCGCTCATGGCGCCGGAGGCGGGGTCGTTGAGGTAGGTGGTGGTCGAGCTCAGCGTGCCGCCGCAGGCGGTGCCGGCATAGACCGCCATCGCGACGCGGGCGTGGTCGGAATCATAGGTCAGGCAATCGGCCGTGCTGCCCTGGACATCAACGATTCAGCGGCTTAAACGAGGGGTGGCGCTACCCGGCCCACACCTGCCACCCACTCAAGGCCAACAAAATCAATCGCTTAAGCCGTCGCGGGCTGGCAATGGCACCATCGCAAACCCCTTTGGTGCCGTAAAAAACGATGTGCAGACAACCACTTGGCTCAAACCGTGGGCCGAGCCTTTTATCTTGTATTCAACCCACAAACCCGGCCCTCAACCCCGCACCCCCTCCCGGCCAGCGAACACCATGCCGCCGCGAAGCAAAATCCCCGCGCAAAACATGCAGCCGGAGCGATGTCGTGACGACACGCGAGCGGCGATTCCGGCGTCGATCAGAGGCAAAAAGCGGGCGGGCGACACGTCGATTCACGACCGGATTCACATCGCCAGACACACAGATTCTGCGCGCGCCAGCAGCGATTCTGAGGTCGTCAGTGCATCTGATTCATCGCAGCAAGGCCGAACGCGATTGTCTGCGGAACGCTCATCACAGAGAGATCGCCTTGCTCATTTTTCCATTGCTGGTAGCCAGTCTCAAAGCTTGGAGCTGGTGAGACGCCAGTTGCAAGAAGTCGACCTACCGATGCCGCGAGCGCAGATTTCTCGAACGCAACATGCCCAATTCTGATCACGCTGCCTGCACCAGGCATGCCCTGCGGGATCGATATATCGATGATCGACACATGGATGGCGAGCTTGCCTTTCCACTTTTCCACGCGGCCGATGACGACCTTTGCTGTCGTCGGTGACGCCGATTTGATCGACCATTCCTGCCCTGGCACGAAGTCTGGAGCCAACGGTTTGGCAGCATCGGCACGTCCTGCGAGAAGAACAGGTGCCGTCACAAGAGCCGCAAATATCACGCGTCTAAGCATCAACAGTCCCATCCTGCTCACGCCTGGTGCGGCTGCGGGTTCGCACGGAAGTAGATCAACGCCGCGACCAAAGCGAGCAATGCAGCTACCCCCAGGTTCGTTAGAAGATGCTCAAAACCGGCCGTCGTGACGCGGTGATCAGTGACCAATGCGCGTCCTCCCTGCGAGTAAAACGACACGTCTCGATAAAAAAAATACGACGAGATGAGCGAAGGCGTGACCACAAGAACAAAGAACACAAGCTTCTGCGCCCAACCAATCGAGGATGGAATGCGCGTTGCGATGAACGCCGCAATGCAAATTATTACGAGGTAAAACAGCGCTTCGAGAACAGCGTACATGGCCGTGGGCAAAGGGTAGAACGGGTGGAAGGGATAGGCATTGATTAGCGTTTCCAACACCGCCACCGCGACAGCCGCCTGAATCACACGCACTATTTCAAAGCTCATCGGCCCACCTCTTCAGTGATGTGATGCCGCCCAAGCAGACATCTGTGAGGCTGTGTATCCCCACACATCAGGTGCGTAGTAATCGTTGGTTTGCCCCATCATTCCAGTACCAACGCCGGTGAAGATCACCGATCCCGTGTTGCCGTTCTGAATCACGTCAATGCTGACCACGCCGGGATAGAGCCCATGTGCCATCGTTGTGATGTTCGTGATGTCGTGGTTGGCCATATCAACATTCACAGACACCCAGCCTGGACCAGCGAACATAACATCGCCGGTCTTGACTGCGGTGGAAGAACACCCCGTCGGCACGTTGCAGTGCAGGGCCGCATTCATCGCGCAGCTAGGACCGTTGTTGCAGACTTGAATCGGTCCTACCGAGTAAATATGCGAGTTCGGACCGCGTGGATCGAATGGCCCAAATGCCCTTTCATATTGCTTGATCGCGTAGCCGACCGTGGAATTGTCGTTGCTGAAATACGTTCCACCATTTGTGTCACCGCCACCTATCGGAGTCGGGTCACGGTTCGAGGCGCCGTAATTGGCGAGGCCGAATTGATTGAAGCTTTCAAAGTTGAACGACACCCAGAAGCAGCAGGTTACCACCACCGTCTCGATCGGCGTGCCGACGAGGGTTTCGGACGTTTCCACCCAAACGCCGCCGGTGCTGCTTCCGGTCCACGCGTCTCCGAGACCCGCACCCGAGGCTCCGGAAGTGAACGCGAGAAATTGCGCGCCAAAGCCGATATAGCAGCCGCCGCATCCTCCCGGAACCTTCGATCCGGTGCACACGTCTTTCTCGCAATTGGTGATGACGGTCCGTGTCTGTGGCGCATATCCGGACGGGTCGTAATGGGAGAGAGGATTGTTCATGACATAGCTATAGCGGTTGAAGCTCTGGCCGTTGAACGGATCGGGGATCGTCGAATCCGGGCTCATGAACCTTCCGAGCGTGGGATCGTAGATGCGCGCGTTGGCGTTGATCTCGCAGATGCTGTCCAGCATCTCGTGGCCGGTGTAGCCGCGTGTCGTGGTTGAGGTGATGCTGCATGCCGCGTTGTCGGTGCCGTCGCTGTTGCGGCGCCGACCCCAGGCGTCGTAGCTGAGGCGCTCGGCCACGCCGCCGGCGTCGTCGGTCATCACCGCGACCGAGCCCAGATGATCCAGCACGAAGTACTTCCAGCTCGTCGCGCCGCCGACCGTGTAGAACCGCTCGCCCAGGATGGCGCCGCCGACCTTGAGATAATCGTGCCAGGTGGTGGTTCCGCCGGCGACGAGCTGTTCGCTCATGGCGCCGGAGGCGGGGTCGTTGAGGTAGGTGGTGGTCGAGCTCAGCGTGCCGCCGCAGGCGGTGCCGGCATAGACCGCCATCGCGACGCGGGCGTGGTCGGAATCATAGGTCAGGCAATCGGCCGTGCTGCCCTGGACGATGGAGGCCGCCATGTTGAACGCGGTGTAGGTGACCGTTCGGCCGGCGCCGGCCGTCATGTTGCCGTCGGCGTCGTAGGTGTAACCCGGATTGGTCACGCCGTTGACGGTGCCGGCGATGGACGACACCGCATGCGGGTGGGCCGTGCCGGCGGCGGGGTAGCTGTAGGTCCCGACATCGGACTTGGACGTGATGTTGCCCAGCGCGTCATAGCCGACCGACTTGGTGATGGCGCCGCTGGTGCAGGAGGCCGGGCCCGAGGATCCGGTGGCCGCGTTGGTCAGCCGGTTCAGCGCGTCGTAGCAGAACTTCTCGAAGATGCCCTGATGGTTGTCGGAGCGATAGGTCAGGTTGCCCAGCGTGTCGTAGCCGTAGTCGAACGCCGCCACCGCGTCGGACGCCCCGGCCCGGACATTGGTGAGCAGGCCGGTATTGGCGTCGTAGGTCTGGGTGGTCGAGAAGGCGGCGTTGCCGGCGGTCTGGACGGTCGGATGCAGCTCGGCGTCGGCGCCCGACAGCGTCCACAGCACATGGCTGTCGGAGCCCGTGGCGCAGGTGTGGCTGCCGCCATTATCGGTGACGCGGCACAGATAGCCATAGGCGTTGTAGAGGTCCTTCACCACCAGGCCGGAGGGATAGCTCACGGTGTCGACGGCCCCGTTGGTGGCGTTATAGGCCGTGGCATAGGCATAGTTCGTGCCGCCGACGGCGATCGTCGTGCCCGTGGGCCGGCCCAGGCCATCATAGGTGAAGGTCTTGGCCGTGGTGGCCGACGCGCAGCTCGGATTGCTCGACGCGGAGGTGCAGCTTGCCTGCACCATCCCCACGCCATGGACGGCGCCGTCATAGACCCAGTCGGTGTAGCTTCCGGCCTCGTTGCGCTCCAGCACCCGGCCGAGCAGGTCGTAGGACAGCGTCGTGGTCTGGCTCCTGGCGTCGGTCTGCGACCGGATCTCGCCCAGAACGTCGGGGACATAGCTCCAGGAGCCCATGTCGGGATCGGCGGAGGCGGTCTTGTTGCCGCGGATGTCGAAGCTGTTGGCGATGACGTTGCCGGAAGGGTCGGTCACCGTCAGAAGATCGCCGAAGGCGTCGTAGGCATAGGAGGTCGTGTGGCCGAGCGCGTCGGTCACCGAGGCGTTCAGGCCCTGGGCGTTGCGCGTGACGGCGGTCGTCTGGCCCTGGTCGTTGGCGGTGGAGACGGTCAGGCCGTTATAGGCGACGGTGGCATAGCCGCCATTGGGCAGGTCCTGGCGCGTCAGGCGGCCGAGGTCGTCATAGGTGTCGACCGTCCATTTGGGCGTGCCGCCCGACACGAAATAGGGCCGGCTGGTCTCGTAGACCCGGCCGTTGGCGTCGTAGACCGTGGCAATGCGGCTGGCGCCGCCGCCATAGCCCTGCACGTCCTGGGCGATGACGCGGCCGAGCGCGTCGTAATAGGCCGTGGCGACGGGGCCGATCTGGGTGACGCCGTCCGACGCGAAGGCCTCGGTCTGCTTCAGATAGGCGCCATAGGTCGGGCAGCTCGCCGCCCCGCCATTGACGCCCGCGCAATAGGCGTAGGAGACGGCGGTCCGGGTGCCGTCGGGCCGGATCGCCAGGGTGAGGCGGCCCAGCGTGTCGTAGCTCCAGCCCGTGGCGCGGCCGTCGATGTCGGTGTGGCTGGTGGGCGCGCCGAAGGCGGCGCTGTAGGCGAAGCTCTCGCCATGCGAGAGGGGATCGGTGGCCGAGGTCTGGAACGCGCCGGCCGCGTCGAAGCCGGCATAGGCGGTGCGGGTCGCGATCGCGCTGCGATAGCCGTCGCCGGAGCAGCCGGCCCCGCTCGCCTGCGTCGCCGTCCCGTTGCCGTAGCCGTCCAGCGTCACGTCGATCTGCAGCTTGTGCTCGCAGTCGGACGGCTCGGCGATGCTCTGGGTCGCGATGTTGGTGCCCGAGGCATAGGCGTAGGCGGTGGTGCGCGTCAGGTCGGAGGCGCCGACGATGTTGCGCACCGTGCGGCCGGTGACGAGGTTGACCAGCCAGTTGGTGGTGTCGGCGGTGGCGAAGGTGTTGGTGACGGTGCTGGACGAGCCGTCGCTCACCGCCGCGGCGGCGACGGTCGTGTTGCCGTAGCACGCCGTTGTGCTGTCGCAGTCATAGGTGTAGGTCGTGGTGGTGGTCGGCAGCGCGGCGCCGTTGAGGTCGTTGCCCGCGGTCACGGCCTGGTGCACGCCGACGAAATAGCGGCCGCCGCCGAGCGCGACGTTCTCCAGCGTGTTGGTCACGGACGCCAGCGTGACGGCGCCGTGCACCACGGTTTGCGAGGTGACCACGCCCAGATAGGGCACGGAAGTGCCGTAGTTGACGGTCGTGACCACGCCGGTCTGTGAGTCGGTGGCCTTGATCTGGGCAAAGCCCAGCACCGCGCCCGCGCCGTGCGCGGCGGAAACGCCGCGAAAGCCCAAATTGCTGAAGCCTTGGGCCGTCATGTACTGAAACGACCCGGCATTGCCGAACGCGCCGGCATAGGCATAGGTCTGGGTGAAATTGCCGCCGAGCGTATTGCTCGTGTCGACTTGCGACACGACGTAATAGGCGCCGTCGAGAGCGACATAGGGGTAGGTCTGCGGGTTCTTCGCGTAGAACGCGCCGTTCTTGTTCAGCCGGTCATAGGTGATCGTCGTCGTCGCGCCGACGCCGTTCAACACGGCCGTCACCGTCTCGGGAACATACGCGAAGGTGTATTCGACGTCGCCGGAGGACTTCTGCAGCCAGATGTCAGAGGCGCCGTCGCTGTTCCAGTCGGCGGCGACGGCCGTGGCGTCGGTGGCGCTGTTGGAGATCGTCGTGGCCGCTGCGAAGTCGGTGCCGGTGGACAGGTAGATCGCATGCGGCGTGCCGCTCGTGTGCGAAATCAGCGCCACATCCGTCTTGCCGTCGCCGTTCCAGTCGCCAGCGACGATGCCGTAGCTCGACCAGCCCGAGGAACCGGAGACGGCATGGCCGGAGGAGAAGCCGGTTCCGGTAGACAGATAGATCGTGGCGCCAGAGCCGCCGACGACGAGAATGTCGGTCTTGCCGTCGCCGTTGTAGTCTCCGGGATAGATCGCCGACCCGGACCAGTTCGTCACGCTCACGCTGCTCGTTGCCGGATGGCAGAAGTAGACGATCTTGTTGGCTCCGCCCTGGGACAGCATGTCGGTGCAGCCGTCGCCGTCGAAGTCCCCCGGATAGACCGTGCTTGAAACGTCAAGGCCGGCCTCGCCGGCATCGACGGTGAACGTGCCGTCGCCGTTGCTCATATAGGCATAGCCGTATCCGGTCGTGTCGGACTGGTAGTATCCGTCGGTCCGGCCGTCGCCGTTAAAGTCGCCGATGATCGAAAACTGCGGCCCGGCAGTGTTGGTGTGGACGTCGTTGAGCGCGCCCGACTCGTTGTTCTCCAGCGGAATGGTGGTCAGTGTGTAGAACCACTCGCCCGGACCCGCTTCGTAGTACCAGTAGAGCTCCTGCATCAGATCGTCGGTATAGCCGTCGCCGTCGAAATCGGCCGGCACGCCGCCTTGCACCTTGTAGTAGCAGGCGATGCTATTATAAGCCATGACCGTGTGATTGGGCGCGGGCCAATACGGGTAGCCGAAGGTCATGTTGGCTGCGGTGAACGTGCCGCTGGTCGAGCCGGTCGAGATGATGCCGCCGGACGGACAGGAGGTGTTCGGAGAGTTCTTCACGATGGCATCGGTGATGCCGTCGCCGTTGAAGTCGCCCGGCAGGATCTGAAGGCCCTGCGCCAGGCTGCTCGACGTCGAACTCATGGCCGGCAGGCCGGAGCCGCCCTGCCAGGTGAAGCTTGTCGGCGCTAGGCAGTTGCTGCCCGCGTCGCACAACGTGACGGAGGTGAGCCGCGAATGCAGCGTCGATGTGCCGGCGCGATAGGCAAGCTGGTAATCGTAGACGAGGTTCGCGCCCTGATAGGTCTTTACATGGGTCAACAGCACGGTGGTCTCGATCAGCGAGCCGGCCTGGTAGGTCGGCGCCACATCCGCGCGCGTGGTGTTGTAGGTGAACTGGATCGAGTTGTACGGCGACAGGCCGGCGCCGGCGTTGCCGGTATAGTCGATGCGCGTGGGATAATATTGCCCATAGGTGGTGTCGTTGGTGTAGGTGACGGTGAGGTAATTGCCCTTGGTGTCGGCGATCTTGTCGACCGCCCAGGCGCGCACCGTTGCCTTGCCGACCGCGAGGATCTTGGAATCGGTGGTGTTGCCGAACTCGAGCACCTGCCCCGACTTGGTCCACAGCTTGAAGTAGGACGGGCCGCTGCCAGCCGTGCCGTAGGCCACGATCTTGTTGAAGGTATCGATCTCGGTGCGGTATTCGCTGGCATTGGCGCCGTAGGTCCCGCTGATCACCATCAGCCTTTGACCGCCGAGGCAAAACCGGTCGTTGGAATCGTAATTGATGCCGCCGTGGACGCTGTCTTCCTGGATTGCGCGCGCGCATCGCGTGATGGCCGGCAACCCGCCGAGCGACCATTGCCAGCCGACGATCCCGTCGGTGCCCTGGCTCGAATAGTCGAGCGAAACGGCCGGCACCATGCCCGCCGTGCCGGGCGGTGCCGCGATGGGAATCGAATAGGTCGCCGCTCCGGTCGCGCCGACGCCAAACTGACCCGGAACCGTCATCAGCGGTGCGCTGTCGGCCAAGGCGCCGCCCGCAAAGACAGATTGTCCGAGACAAAAAACAAACGCCGCGCCAAAGGCGCGCCCGAAGATCTTGTGCATGCGTTCCCCAATACGCTCGCAGCAAGCTTCGCCGCACGATTGTTATTCGTGCACGAAGAACGCAGCCGACACTTAGCATCCTCGCCGGATGCGGCTTCAGCAAACGTTTACGCTTGAAGTGCGCATAGAAAGCATGCGCGAAAAAACTATAGGCGCGTTGGCTCGAAATATTCAATGCTGAATCGGAGCGTATATCGAATATTTACAGCATCGCCGCGAACCACTGCATTACACGATGGCGTTTCTTGACGACCGCGTTGGCGTTCACCGTCAACTCGCGGCACACTCGCGACATTATTGCTTGTCATGCGCTTATCAGCCGTCCGCAGCGGGATGCGCGCGTTCCGATTGCCGAGATGGACCGCATCGATTTTCTCCTGGCCGGTGAATCCGCGCGCGGTGCGACGGGTGACGCCACAAGAGGTGTTGTCGCTGAGGTTCGAATGCGACGCTTGCCCCAGGCATCGTCGGAGAGCCGCTCGCGAGTCGCGTTGACGCGGCTTAGACGGGGATTGCGTTCACTACGGATTGCAGGGTTTCTTGCGGAACGTAAGCCGCGACTGTTGCGCTCCGAACTCGGCTTTCAAGGCCGACACAAGCTCCAAATATTTGCGGCAGGGATCGCCCACCAAATCCACGCCGACCGTTTGATAGTCTGTGAGATTGAGGCTGTATGAATCGACCTCCTTATAGACAGCGACATTTGTCGATGTCCGCAGTTGCCATTGCCAGACTTGAAGAAGTATTGCGCTTTTGTCTCGGCTGAATCTAACCCGATTGCCTGGCTGCGACGTGAGAACAAATCCACTTTTTTCAATCGCGTTGTCGGCCCGCTGTAGGGTAACCGCTTCGGCAGGCGGCGCGACATCGACCGTGTATCAGATCGTATATATGCCGGACGTGCTCCCACATCCCAGCAGAAGCAGGGGGCAGAACGCCACGATATCTCGTATTTGCATCGCCATGCCCCGGCAGGAGTGACTGTCTGATTTCCGGCAATCTTTCCCAAGCAGACCGTAAGCCGAAATATATTTCGACGAAAGCGCCACGATGGATGCATAGAATACGGCGCCATCATCGTGGACGCGTCCCCATCCCGAGACAATTATACCAACGGCCTTAGTTTCTGACTCGTGAGGATTCAACGGGGCCGCTGTCTGTGATTCGCTTTGCGAGGTGATTCGCGAAGGGGATCGGCGATGGCGATCAAGATTATGCGTCCGGAACACAGTGCTTCGGATTTGCGGCGGGAGGCGGCCAAGACGCGGCACGCCGATCAAGCTCGCCGGCTGTTGGCGCTGGCACTGGTGCTGGAAGGCACGTCTCGCACGGACGCGGCAACGGCGTGCGGCATGGATCGCCAGACGCTGCGCGACTGGGTGCATCGCTATAATGCGTCAGGCGTCGATGGTCTTGTCGACCGCAAGGCTCCAGGCCCAACGCCCCGGCTGACGGAGCAGCAGGAGGCTGAACTTGCCCAGATTGTGGAGCAAGGTCCCGATCTTGCGAACGACGGTATCGTGCGCTGGCGCCGCGTCGATCTTCGCGACGTGATCGCCGCGCGCTTTGGCGTTGCGCTTCACGAGCGCACCGTGGGCAAGGTGCTGGACCGGCTTGGCTTCAGTCATATGTCGGTTCGCCCGCGCCATCCCAAAGCAGACGCCGATGCCCAAGAGGCGTTCAAAAAAACTTCGCGCAGCTTGTCGATCGCGCCTTGCCGGATGCCGCCAAAACCAAGCCGATCGAGATCTGGTTCCAGGATGAAGCCCGGATCGGCCAGAAGGGAAGCTTGACCAGAATGTGGGCGCGGCGCGGGACACGCCCCACCGCGCCGCGCGATCAGCGCTACAAGTGGGCCTACCTCTTCGGCGCGGTCTGTCCCGAGCGCGCCTGTGCCGCCGGTCTGGTTCTTCCTTGCGCCAATACCAGGGCGATGACGGCACACATCAAGGAGATCAGCCGGGCCGTCACGCCAGGCGCCCACGCTGTCCTGGTCATGGATGGCGCTGGCTATCACGAGAAAGCCATCACCCACCTGCCGTCCAACATCTCGCTGCTGACGTTGCCGGCCTACGCCCCCGAACTCAACCCGGTCGAGAATGTCTGGCAGTTCCTGCGCCAGAACCATCTCGCAAACCGCGTCTTCAAGGACTACGACGCCATCCTCGATGCTTGTTGCAACGCTTGGCGAAGCTTGCTCAGCCACCCAGACAATATCGCCTCGATAACCCAAAGATCATGGGCCAAATGTGTCAACCACTGAGGCCGTTGGTATTAGTATTCAGAAAGTGCTGCTGGCGCGTTCGAATTGCGCCGCTTGCCGGGCGTCGCAGGAGAGACGCTCAGTCACCTTGGCGCGTCCCCAAAAGGGCTTGCGTCCGTTACGGATTGCAGGCTTCTCTGCGGAACGTGAGCCGCGACTGTTCCAACCCGAACTTGGCCTTCAAAGTCGACATGAACTCCAAATACGTGCGGCAAGGCTCTCCCACCAGTTCGATCCCGGTCGTTTGACGATCCGTGAAAGTGATTCTGTACGCATCGCCCTCCCGATGAACACCGACATCCGTCGAGCTTTGACGTCGCCATTTCCAGATTTGGAGAAGTATTGCGCTCTCGTCGCGACCAAACCTGATTCGCTTGTTTGGTTGCGAAGCGAGAATAAATCCGCTTTCTTCAAGTGCTTCGTCAATTCGCTGTAGATCAGCTGCTTCGGCGGGAGCTGCGACTTCGGTTGTGTATCCGATAGGGTATATCGCGGACGTGCTATCGCATCCGATCAGAAGCA